>JBBSIF010000166.1:0-3431 GCA_038232255.1 Propionibacteriales bacterium | reverse complement strand
CGGATAGTCCTCCCGCGTGCTCATGGCGGCACCGTACCCCACAACGGCTCCTCCCGGAGCTGGACCGCACGGGCGAGATCGCGGACGGCATCACTCACCTGCGATACGGGATCAAGCGGACAAGAGTCCAACGGGCCCGATGGGCCAACGGCCGGTTTGGAACGTCAGCGGGCAGCAAACCATCGTCTACTGCGTTGTTTCGTCGTTCTTGACGACACCGACGATGTTGCCCTGAGGGTCTCGAAGCCACCCGACGGTGACTTCGGCGCCGGCGATGTGAGTCGTTGGCAGGACGACGGTCGCGCCAAGCTGCTCGGCCCGCTCAAGGTAGGCGATTGGATCGTCTATCTCGACATAGACCCACGACGGCCGGCTGAATGGCTGCGTCAGCTGTGCCCACTGCACCACCGATGCCGCCCTGGCCAGCCCGCAGTAGGCCGTAGTGGGGCCAGCCTGGCAGCCACCCCTGATGCAGCTGCCATCCGAACAGCTGACGATAGAACTGCTGAAGCGCGACGCCATCCGGGCCAAGGATCTCGAAATGTACGACCGGATTGCTCACCCCCGCAGGCTACGTCCGACGAGGAACGCGGGCGAGAAAACTGGTAGCGCAAGCATCGTTGCTGACGCGAGCGCCCCAGTCGGGGATCGGCGGATCCTGATAGGGACGCCGCGCACCTGACCTGGGCCTGTCGTCGCCTTGCGCATTCGTCTCCTCAGTGAGCGGCTTGTGTCGTTCACAGCCGGGATGCGACGTAGCGGCTGACGGAGTTGTCGAACCTCTCGGAGCACTGGGAGATCAGCTGGCGCAGAGTGGGGCCCGGCCAGTCGGCGGGCAGGAGCTCGGCGGGCACCGAAGGTTCGTACAGCGTCGCGGAGAGCGCCGGCGCCACCGTCTCGGCGTAGAGGGCCAGCGCCTCGGGTCCCTTCCGAGGTGGCTCTTCGGCCAGGCACCACTGGAGTCGGGCGATGTGTGACTCGTACGACTCGGCGACCTCGTCGAGATGCCAGGCGGTGCTGACCACCCGCCCGGCGTCTGCGCTGTCCATGGCGAGCCGTCCGAACAGGATCTGTGAGTGCTCCGGCTTGTCGGCCAGGTGCGCTGCGAGCTGGTCGCGGTAGTCGCGCGGCGCCACCAGGACACCGGGCTGCAGCACGCCGTACCCGGACATCACCGCTGTACGGCGTAGCGAGTCGCGAAACGACCTCGACTCCTCGGGGACCCGGTACAGCACCGTGTGGAACCAGCCGTCCCACGTTGGTGGGCCGGCCGTCGCCTGCCTGCGGATGTACTCGAAGCCGCGAGCGAAGCTGCCGGCGAGCCGGTAGGTCGTCTCCCGGCCGCGGCGCTCCGCGGTGAGCTGACCGCCGCGGTGCATCCGGGACAGCAGCGCGCGGGAGGCGTCGTCGGAACGACCGAGGTCGGCGAGCAGAGCGCGCAAGGTGCGGCCCGTCAGCTCGGGGCGCCCGGAGACGCCGAACAAGAAGGCGACCAGCGCCACGGAGCGTCCGGAGACTGGCCGCTTGTCGCGGCGTGTGACAGGATATTGCACGTTCGTAGAGTAGACCGTCACCGAGTAGGGACGACATGAGCACCTCAGACGTGAGGCAGGGCGGCGGCAAGCCGGCGAGCGGCCAGTCGGCGGCAGCGAACTGGGTTCTGACGCTGGTGATGAACCTCGTGCTGCCCACGGCGACGTACTTCCTGCTGGCCGGTCCAGCCGGCATGCCGGAGGTCCCGGCCCTGCTGGTCAGCGGGCTGTGGCCGGTGCTTGACATCGGCTACACCATCGTCAAGCAGCGTCACGTCGACGAGTTCGGCGTCTTCGTGCTGATCGGCATCCTGATCGGCGTCCTCACCACCGTCTTCTCCGGCTCCGCGCGAGCGGTGTTCCTCAAGGACAGCATCGCCACCGGGTTGATCGGGGTGGTGATGCTCGTGACGTTGCTGTTCGGCCGGCCACTGACCTTCTACCTTGGTCGCCGGTTCGCCACCGACGGCTCGAAGGTGCAACGAGACTGGTGGGACGGGCTCTGGCAGTATCCGAACTTCCGCGCGGTACAGCGCAGGCTCGGCGCGGTGTGGGGGGCCAGCCTCCTCGGCGAGGCCGTGGTCCGCGCCGTGCTCACCTGGAAGCTGGGCACCTCGGCCATGGTGGTGGTCAACAACGTGGTGCCGTACGTCGTGATCGCGGCGCTGGTCTTCTACAGCATCAGCACCGGCCGTCGTGCGCAGGCGGCGGCCCAACGACGCCACGGCGACCAGGCCGCGCCGCCCACTGCACCTGCCTGACCGCCAGGTCGCCCGATGGGCGATCGGCTGCGGCCTCGATCGCGGCCCGGATCTTCTTGTCCTGCCGTGCGGTCACCGAGAACTCCCACGCCCAGTTTGACCGCGGTGCCGAGCACGGCCCTGCTGTAGAAGGCGCTGTCGGCGCACACCGTCAGCTGCCCGACGGCACTTTGTTATCCGCGTCCCACACAGCGAGGATTCCTGGCTGAGTCAGTTGAAGTCCATCAGGGTCGGCGATGTCGACCTCGAGACCGAGGTGTTCATCGCCGCGAGCGTTCGCCTTTCGAAGACCTTCACCTCGCAGGGGTCTGTCGTGGCGTTGGACGAGCTCCTCGCGATTTTCGCAGGGCCTGACTGGCGGCGTGAGTCGGAGCGGGACCTGCCGGGCTCGGTCGCCGCGATGGAGCGCGACGCCTCCTCTCACCCGAGCCCCAACGCCGGCCCGGTCGAGGCGGCCTTCGCCGCGGCGCTGGGAAGGCGGCTCGGTGGCTCCAACCGGTACGACGGCATCAGCGAGGACCGTGGCCATCTCGGCCACGGTCCCCCGGTCAACCGTCTTGACATCGAGCGTGCGGCCGCATTGCATCGCAGGGTCGGCGTGGTCGCGCTCGTGAGCCTCGTCAGCGGGCGGCTACTGGTATGCGCAGGATGTCGAGGCAGGCCTCGACGGTGGTGACCTCGGTCGCCCCGGCCCGACCCGACGGACGGGCAAGGACGACGACCGGGACCCCGAGTGCCGCTGCGGCGTCGAGCTTGGCGCTGGTATACGTCCCACCGGAGTCCTTGGTCAGCACGACGTCGACGGCGTGGCGGCGCAGCATCGCCAGCTCGCCGTCGACGCTGTAGGGGCCGCGGTCCTCGATGACCGTCCACGTCGACGGGATCGACCCCGTCAGCGGCTCCACGACGCGGACAAGGACGCGGCGCTCGTCCCACGAGGTGAAGGACGGCAGCGACTGGCGGCCCATGGAGAGGAAAGGTCGCTCTCCGATGGACTCAGCCACCCGGCGCGCCGTGTCGACGTCAGGCACCCAGTGCCACGAGGTCGCGTCCGGCCGCGAGCCCCACCCGGGCCGGGCGTACCGCAGGACAGGGACCCCGGTCCGGGCGGCGGCTGCCACGGCGTTGCCCGACATTG
>JBBSIF010000165.1:0-3880 GCA_038232255.1 Propionibacteriales bacterium | reverse complement strand
TGAACGAGAGGTCCTTTCCGGCGTTCCAGCGCGAGCCCTCGCCCTTCCGCGGGGTATGCGTGTCGACGTCGGAGGCTCCGGTCGCCGCCCAGTTCCACGGGTGATCGGCGACGTCGGTGACGAGCGGCTGCAGCTCGTCGAACAGGGCGCGCCGCTGCGCCATCGGGAGGGCGCCGATCACGCCCACCGACACGAGCGTGTCGCCGCGGTAGAGGCCCAGCAGCAGAGAGCCGATCGCGTCCGGTCCCGACTTGTGCACGCGGTAGCCGGCGACGACGCAGTCGGCGGTGCGCTCGTGCTTGATCTTGAACATGACCCGCTTGTCGGATTGGTAGACGCCAGCGAGGGGCTTGGCCACGATGCCGTCGAGACCGGCGCCTTCGAGCTCGGTGAACCAGCGCCGCGCCTGGTCGATGTCGGTCGTGGCCGGGGTCAGGTGGACGGAGCCGCCGGCGCCGGTGAGAGCGCTCTCCAGCGCCGCGCGACGCTCCACGAACGGGCGGTCGGTGTAGTCGTCGTCGCCGAGGGCCAGCAGGTCGAAGGCGATGAACGACGCGGGCGTCGTCTGGCTGAGCAAGGTGACCCGGGACGCGGCGGGGTGGATGCGCTGTTGCAGGGCCTCGAAGTCCAGGCCGGAGTCGGTGGCGATCACGATCTCGCCGTCGACGACGCAGCGGTCGGGCAGCGCAACCTTGACCGCTTCCACCAGCTCAGGGAAGTAGCGGGTCATCGGCCGCTCGTTACGGCTACCCAGCTCGACTTCGTCGGCGTCTCGGAAGACCAGCGACCTGAACCCGTCCCACTTCGGCTCGTAGGACGCTCCGGACGGGATCGTCGAGACCGATTTGGCGAGCATCGGGGCGACGGGCGGCATGACGGGCAGCTTCATCCGGTCATTCTGACTGCTCGTCGGCGAAGGCGTCTCGAGGAGCCAGGTCGGCGCACCACCCCGAGCAGGTGAACGACCAGTCGGGCAGGATGGCAGCACCGAGCCAAGGAGGGCCGCCATGTACAACGTCGTGATCGTTGCCGAGCAGGCGATGACGGCGGGAGACGCGCAGGAGGTGGTGTCGCTGCACGAGGCAATCGAGGACGATCGGCACTACCACGTGATCATTCCGGGCGACGACGCACAGCAGCGGGTGGAGTCGGCGTTGGAGACGCTCGGCTCCGACTCGACCGCGAGACGGACATCCTCCGGCAGCTCGAACACGGTTGATACCGGCGGGCTGCGGTCGGCCGACGCCGGCGCCGACGACCCCGTCGACATCAGCGTCGGCGCCATCCGCCGGCTCGGCGTCCAGGCCAGCGGTGAGTACAGCTCCGATGACCCGATCGACGACCTCGACCGGGTGGTCGCGCAGCAGCAGGCTGCGGAGGTCATCGTCATGACGCGGCCGCACGTCGTGGCAGAGCTGCTCCATCTCGACTGGGCGTCGAAGGCCCGCCGGCGGATCGGCGTACCGATCCTGCATCTGCTCGAGCACGAGCCGCTCGACGCGGAAGCGGGCAACGGACAGGGCATCACCGGGATGTAGCGGCCCGTCGGGAACGAGTAGGACACTTTTCGGCCGGAGATGCGCTCTTCGGACTATTGCGGCTAGTCATTTCGGGCTATGTCGCCACCTTCAGCAGTAGGACTATTTTTTGCTGCACCTGTAGCCCTAGCAAGGAGGACGCGCTTGCCATGAACCGACTCCATCTGAGAGGCCGTACCCGACTCCTCACCGCCGCGACCGGGACGCTGGCCCTTGTCGGCGCGGCCGCCGCGGCGCAGTCACCGGTAGCGGCTCAGGACGCCGGACCGTTGATGGCGCCGCACGTGGTCGTCGCGAGCGGCTTGGACAACCCGCGCCAGCTGACCGTGCTCGAGGGCGGTGACTTCCTCATCGCCGAGGCCGGGCACGGCGGGGACAACCCAGCCAACTGCATCGACACGGACGAGGGCGAGCAATGCATCGGCCTCACCGGGAAGGTCAGCCGCATCCATGACGGCAGACGTACCGTGGTGATGGCCGGCATGCTATCGGGCGCCGCCAAGGACGGCACCGCCGCCGTGGGTTCGGACGGCGCGGGCAAGCTGCCGATGGGGCCGTACCTGGCCATCGAGAGCATCGCAGACCCCAACATGGTCCCGCCCGGACTGCCGGCTGAACAGGCCGGTCACCTGCTGGCGAAGTTCCCCGACGGTCCCCGCCACCCGGTGGCCGACGTCTCCGCGTACGAGCGCAACCACGACCCTGACGGCGAGGGGGTCGACTCGGACCCGTACTCGGTCCTGGCCCTCGACAACCAGACGCTGGTAGCCGACGCCGCTGCTGACGCGATCTTGAGCGTGCGCGGTCACTCGGTGTCGCTGTGGGCGCTGCTGCCGGAGTACGGCCCGCGAGTCGACGCCGTCCCCACGGTGATCGCCAAGGGCCCGGGCGGCATGATCTACGTCGGCGAGCTGCACTCCTTCGTCCAGCACAAGGCAAAGGTGTGGCAGTACGACCGCATGGGTCACCGGCTGCGCTCCTGGACCGGCTTCACCACCGTCACTGGGGTCGCCCGCGGCGCGGACGGCAGCCTCTACGTGAGTGAGCTCTTCGGCGGCGTGTGCACCTTCCAGCAGATCCCGACCTGTTTCCCGGGTCGCGTCGTGAAGGTCGCGCCAAACGGCACCCGCACCCACGTGAACGTGCCTTTCCCCGCCGGCATCGTCGTGCGGAACGGGCTCGTGTACGTCAACGCGTTCTCGATCTCGCCGGCCACGGGCTTCGGCGGCAACCCGGCGTGGAGTGGCCAGCTCTGGCGGGTCTTCCCCTAGCACCCCACTCGCCCGCCACCAGCTGATCGTTGTGGGCCGAGGCGCAAAGATCCGACGGTCAGGCTGCTCCAGTGGTCTGGCCGTCGGATCGTTGTAGGCCTACAGGGGAAGGGGCGTCGCCGACGCCGCCTTGTGGAGCCTGTTGAGGTGGTAGGCCTGCTCGATGGCGGCCAGCACCGAGTAGTGGGTGAACGGCGTGTCGCTGACGGTGTTCGCTCTGATGCCCGGTCCCACCTCGGCGGCGTAGAGCGTGTCCTTCTCGTCGTACGTGATGAGGACGGTGGCGCCGCGAGCCAGCATGGCCGGCACTCGTGCCGCCAGCCAGTCGTCCCCGCGCGTCATCAGACCTGACCCGCCGGTCCTGCAGTGTTCGAACGCCGTCGCCGCCTTGACGCCGTGCTGGTCGTTGCAGATGCTCGGAGCGATGAAGCTCACCGCCGGCATCGCCTGGGGGCGGAAGGACGAGTACGGCAACACATGTGCCCGACACATGGCCTGGTGGCGCCAGATCGACGGGAACGGCGTAGCCGGGTTGTGCTTCAACGCGTACCGGGTATCGAGGTGGGTGCTGTCGTCAGTCACCTTCGGCGAGCACGCACGCGGCATGGCGTCCATGTAGACGCCCCAGCTGATCCCGTTTCTCTGCAGCTGGTTCCACACCGTGGTGGTGCAGCCTGCAGCGGAGATCGTCCTGTCGCCGGCGGACACGGTGTCCGACGTCTTGCCGCACGACGATCCGGCGGCTAGCTGCAGGTAGTCCGGCAGCGAGGGACCCGCACTGTCGCCCTCCTCGTAGTTCCGGAAGCGCACCCCCATCGCCGCGAAGGCATTGAGGAAGGGGACGTCGGGGTTGCCCCTGATCGAGGAGGCCGAGTGGTTCTCCATGAAGATGACGACCACGTGCGCCGGCGGCTGGTCGGCTGCTCCCGGCGGGCTGTCTGCGGCGGCAGGGACGAGCAGACTCGCCGCGAGCGCGACGGCGGACATCAAGCGAGGGCGGCGGTAGCTGCGCATGGGATCTCTTCTTGTGGACTATTCGTCACTGTACAAGAAAATGTCGTATCGGACGGC
>JBBSIF010000164.1:0-4096 GCA_038232255.1 Propionibacteriales bacterium | reverse complement strand
CTGCACCCGCATCATCTGCTTCGCGCCAAGTGGGACCGTGGGCGGGTGAAGCACCCTGAGGTGAGCTGCATCGACGGCGACACGTTCATGGTCAGTGACCTGACTGGCGACGTAGAGCCGGACCCCGACCGGGTGCTCGGACTGTTCTACCGCGACGTCCGCCATCTTTCCACGTGGCAGCTGAGCTTCGACGGACGGACGCTCGATGTGCTCTCAAACGACGCCAGCGGCTACCGGGCTGCGACGTTCTTTCTCACCGCTCCGGGAGCGAACGTGTACGACAACCCCACCGTGTCGGTGTTCCGGACCCGGTCACTGGGCGAGGACGGCGGACAGGACCTGCGCGAGGACCTGCGCATCTCCAACTCGGGCCCCGACGAGCTGGTGGTCGAGGTGTCCGTGAATTTCGACGCGGACTTCGCCGACATCTTCGAGGTCAAGGACAAGACCATAGCCAAGAAGGGCACCGTCTCCCGGAAGGTGCACTCGGACCGCGTGGAGCTGGTCTATACACGCGGAGAGTTCGTCCGGCGAACCGTCATCCACGCCGACGCGGCCGTGTTCAGCCAGGGCTCCGCCGGGTTCCTCATCAAGCTTGCACCGGGGGGAGCTTGGTCAACCACGCTGCGGGTTTCCTTCTGCTCCGACACCCCAGAGCAGAAGTCCTCCTCCGATGTGTCCCCCACGACGACGACGTGCCCCCATGGCGACCGCCGGGAAGAGCTGTCGGAATGGCTAGCGGCCGCGCCCACATTGCGAACCGGCTGGGACGACCTGAACCACACCTACCAGCGCAGCTTGACCGACCTCGCGGCGCTGCGGCTGCACGCCCAGGCGCTGTCCGAGGGCTCGTCCCTGCCGGCGGCCGGGCTGCCGTGGTTCATGGCCGTCTTCGGCCGAGACAGCCTGATCACCAGCTACCAGGCCCTACCGTTCGCCCCACAGCTTGCCCGCGCCACGCTCAATGCCCTAGCCAGTCGGCAAGCGACGACCAGGGACGACTTCCGCGACGCCGAGCCTGGCAAGATCCTGCACGAACTGCGGTTCGGGGAGCTGACCTACTTCAAGGAGCGACCGCAGTCGCCGTACTACGGGTCCGCCGACTCCACCCCGTTGTTCCTGATCCTTTTGGACGAGTACGAACGCTGGACCGGTGACACCGACCTCGTGCGCGCACTGGAGCCCCAGGCCAGAGCAGCGCTGACCTGGGGCGAGCGATACGGCGACCTCGATGGCGACGGCTACGTCGAGTACCAGCGCCGCAATACCGACAGCGGTCTGGTCAACCAGTGCTGGAAAGACTCGTGGAACTCTATCGTCCACCCGGACGGAGAACTGGCCTCGCTCCCTCGGGCCACCTGCGAGCTGCAGGGATACGCCTACGACGCCCGGGTGCGCACCGCACGCCTGGCCCGCGCGGTGTGGCACGACGCCGATCTCGCCAAGCGATTGGAGCAGGATGCGGCGAAGCTGAAGTCCCGGTTCAACGACGACTTCTGGCTCGACGACCCAGGGTTCTTCGCGCTAGCCCTCGACGGCGACAAGCAGAAGGTTCCCACCCTGACGTCCAACATGGGCCAACTGCTGTGGAGCGGGATCGTGGACGACTCCAGGGTCGACTCGGTGGTGCAGCACCTGATGGCCGAGCCGCTGTTCAGCGGGTGGGGCGTCCGCACCCTAGCCAGCGGCCAGGGCGCCTACAACCCGCTCAGCTACCACGACGGAACCGTCTGGCCGCACGACAACGCACTCATCGCCGCCGGTTTGGCCCGCTGCGGCCGGCACGAGGAAGCCGGCCGCGTCGCCCAAGCAGTTCTCGAGGCGGCCAGCTACTTCCAACACCGGCTGCCGGAGGTCTTCGCCGGCTACCCCCGCCGCCTGACCGGCTTCCCCGTGGAGTACCCGACCGCGTGCTCCCCGCAAGCCTGGGCCGCCGGCACACCGCTGCTGCTACTAAGGGTGATGCTTGGTCTAGAGCCGCGGGGCGAGGAGCTGGTTACCGATCCGCACGTCCCCGACCGGGTCGGACCGTTGACGTTGACCGGGATCCCGGGCCGGTGGGGTCACGCCGACGCCCGGAGCATCTGAGTCGTGGCACGGATCGAGGACTACGCGCTCATCGGCGACCTGCAGACCGCGGCGCTGGTGGGCAGGGACGGGTCGATCGACTGGCTCTGCCTGCCCAGGTTCGACTCGGCGGCCTGTTTCGCGGCGCTGCTCGGCGACGAGGGCAACGGCCGCTGGCGGCTGGCGCCCACCGGCGCGACGACATCCACCAGGCGCTCCTACCGGCCGGGCACTCTGGTCCTGGAAGCCGTCTGGGACAGCGCCGAGGGAAGCGTGCTGATCACCGACTTCATGCCACTCCGTGGGGAAGCGCCGGACGTGGTGCGCATCGTCGAGGGCCGGTCCGGATCGGTCGAGATGTGCAGCGAGCTGGTGCTGCGCCTCGACTACGGCCACGTGATCCCGTGGGTGCGCCACACCGACGGCCAGCTCTCCGCGGTGGCCGGCCCCGACGCGCTGTGGCTGCGGACACCGGTGCCGACCCACGGTGAGAACGACTCCAGCGTGTCCCGGTTCCGTGTCAGCGCCGGGCAGCGGGTCCCCTTCGTACTGACCTGGCAGGCCTCACATCTGCCAGCGCCGCACCCAGTCGACCCCGAGCACGCGCTCAGCGACACCGAGGACTACTGGACGCAGTGGAGCAGCCGAGCGCAACTCCCGGGCCGCTGGCAAGACCCGGTCCAACGCAGCCTGATCACGCTGAAGGCACTGACCTACGCCCCCACCGGCGGCGTGGTAGCCGCGGCGACGACCAGCCTGCCCGAACAGCTCGGCGGCGCCCGGAACTGGGACTACCGGTACTGCTGGCTGCGGGACGCCGGGTACACCCTGCAGACGCTCCTGGACGCCGGCTACTTCGAGGAGGCCACCGCCTGGCGGGAGTGGCTGCTGCGCGCGGTCGCCGGCGAGCCAGCCGACCTGCAGATCCTGTACGGCATCACCGGCACCCGACGGCTACCAGAATGGGAGGTGTCGTGGCTGGGTGGCTACGAGGGCGCCACGCCGGTTCGCATCGGCAACGCCGCGGCCGGCCAGTTTCAGCTCGACGTGTACGGCGAGGTGATCGACACGTTGTCCCGGGCCCGGGA
Source organism: Propionibacteriales bacterium (assembly GCA_038232255.1). Classification (GTDB taxonomy): domain Bacteria; phylum Actinomycetota; class Actinomycetes; order Propionibacteriales; family Nocardioidaceae; genus JAWWPG01. Next base: position 941 of record JBBSIF010000164.1, on the reverse strand, counting down.
TGCGGGGCTGGCCGCGGAGGCCGACTCCTGGGACCTGCAGACGGCGCTGCTGGACTTCCTCGAGAGCCACTGGACAGACGCGGACAACGGGGTGTGGGAGGTCCGCGGCCCCGCTCGGCAGTTCGTGCACTCCAAGGCGATGGCGTGGGCCGGATTCGACCGGGCGGTCAAGGCCGTGCAGAACAGTGGCGTCGACGGTCCCGTGGACCGGTGGCGGGCGCTGCGCCAGGAGATCCACGACGAGGTCTGCGCCCACGGATACGACGCCGAGCGCAACACGTTCACCCAGTTCTACGGCTCGAAGGGGCTTGACGCCGCGGTGCTGCTCCTTCCTCAGATCGGCTTCCTGCCGGCGTCCGACACGCGGATCAAGGGCACCGTGCAGGCGATCGGCCGGGAGCTCATGCGGGACGGGTTCCTGCAGCGCTACGATCCGGGAGCCGACGCCGGCGCCGGCGGCGCGGTCGACGGCCTGCAAGGCCACGAGGGGGCGTTCTTGGCGTGCACCTTCTGGTATGCCGATGCGCTGGCGATGACCGGTCAGCCCCATGCCGCCGAGGAGACGTTCGAGCGGCTGCTGAGCCTGCGCAACGATGTCGGGCTGCTCTCCGAGGAGTACGACACCACGGCGAAACGCCTGGTGGGAAACGTTCCGCAGGCCTACAGCCACGTGTTCCTGTGCCGCACCGCACGACACCTAGCCGCGCCCGTGGCACGTCACGATCCCACAAGCCCTACCCAAGGACGCCCACGATGCGAGCACTGACCGTCGCCCCGGGGCGGCACCACTCTCTCGACGTTCACGACGTCCCCGATCCTGATCCCCGCGAGGGTGAGCTGCTCGTCGACGGCATCGCCGTCGGCGTGTGCGGAACCGACCGCGAGATCGCCGACGGTGACTACGGCTGGCCACCCCCAGGGCGGGACCGGCTGGTTATCGG
>JBBSIF010000163.1:0-4112 GCA_038232255.1 Propionibacteriales bacterium | reverse complement strand
GCCGTTGGAAGCCGTCGGGCGTGCCGACGCCTTCGACCGCCTCGGCCTCGCTCACACCTGTTCCCGCCGCTCGACGGCACCGAGGATGCGCTGCACCGCCTCGTCGACGGGTACGCCGTTGTCCTGGCGGCCGTCCCGGTACCGGAACGAGACGGCGCCCTCCTCGACGTCGCGGTCGCCCGCGACGAGCATGAACGGCACCTTCTGCAGCTGCGCGTTGCGGATCTTCTTCTGCATCCGGTCGTCGGAGGCGTCGAGCTCCACTCGGATGCCCTGCGACTTGAGGCGAGCCGCGACTTCGCGCAGGTAGCCGTCGTGGCGCTCCGCGATGGGGATGGCCACGACCTGGACCGGTGCCAGCCAGGGCGGGAACGCTCCGGCGTAGTGCTCGGTCAGCACGCCGACGAACCGCTCGATCGAGCCGAACAGGGCGCGGTGGATCATCACCGGACGCGCCCGTGAACCGTCTGCTGCTGTGTACTCCAGCTCGAAGCGCTCCGGTTCGTTGAAGTCGAGCTGGATGGTCGATATCTGCCAGGTGCGGCCGATCGCGTCGCGCGCCTGCACGGAGATCTTGGGACCGTAGAACGCAGCACCGCCCGGGTCCGGGACAAGCTCCAGCCCGGAAGCCTTGGCCACCTGGTCCAGCGTCTGGGTGGCCATCTCCCAGATGTCAGGGGGGCCGATGAACTTCTCGGAGTCGTCACGGGTCGACAGCTCGAGGAAGAAGTCGTCCAAGCCGTAGTCCTTGAGCAGGTCGAGTACGAAGGTCAACAGGCTGGTGAGCTCGTCGTGAAGCTGGTCGCGTGTGCAGTAGATGTGCGCGTCGTCCTGGGTCATCCCACGAACTCGGGTGAGCCCGTGGATGGTGCCGGACTTCTCGTAGCGGTAGACGTCGCCGAACTCGAACAGACGCAGGGGGAGCTCACGGTAGGAACGGCCCCGGGATCGGAAGATCAGGCAGTGGAAGGGGCAGTTCATCGGTTTCAGGTAGTAGTCCTGCCCGGGCTTCCTGACACTGCCGTCCTCCGCGAGCTCGGCGTCCACGTGCATAGGCGGGTACATCGAGTCGGCGAACCACTGCAGATGGCCGGAGGTCTCGAACAGCTCCGCCTTGGAGATGTGCGGGCTGTTGACGAACTGGTAGCCCGCCTCGACGTGGCGCTGCCGCGAGTAGTCCTCCATGACCCTTCGCAGCACCCCGCCCTTGGGATGGAAGACCGCGAGGCCCGACCCGATCTCGTCCGGGAAGCTGAACAGGTCGAGGTCGGTGCCGAGACGGCGGTGGTCGCGCCGTGCCGCCTCCTCCAGCCGCTCGAGGTGCGCGTCGAGCGCCTCCTTGCTCTCCCATGCGGTGCCGTAGATCCTTTGCAGCTGAGGGTTCTTCTCGTCCCCGCGCCAGTACGCCGCTGCGGACCGCATCAGCTTGAAGGCGGGGATGCGCTTGGTGGTGGGCAGGTGCGGCCCCCGGCAGAGGTCCTGCCACGCCAGCGACCCGTCGCGACGGAGGTTGTCGTAGATCGTCAGGCCGTCGGAGCCGACCTCGACGTCGATCCCCTCGGCACCGCCCGCACCGTCGGCACCGCCCGTGTTGGAGCCCTTGAGGTCGATGAGCTCCAGCTTGTACGGCTCGTCGGCGAGCTCGGCCCGCGCCTCGGCGTCGGTGACGGAGCGGCGCACGAACCGTTGCCCCTCCTTGACGATCCTGCGCATCCGGGTCTCGATGGCGGCCAGGTCGTCGGGCTTGAACGGTTGCGGTACGTCGAAGTCGTAGTAGAAGCCGTCGGTGACCGGCGGCCCGATCCCCAGTCTGGCCTGCGGGTACAGCTCCTGCACCGCCTGAGCCAGCACGTGCGCCGTCGAGTGGCGGAGGATCGCGCGGCCGTCGTCGCTGTCGATCTGCACCGCCGAGACGCTGTCGCCGTCGGCGAGCTCATAGGACAGGTCACGCAGCTCCTCGTCGACGCGGGCGGCGACCACCCCGGCGTCGTCGCGGAACAGCTCCCAGGCCTTCGTGCCCGTGGTCACGGTCTGCTCGGCTTGCTTGCCGGGGCTGACGACGGTGACGCGGATCTCGGACACGGGAGGCTCCTCGGAGGGGGTCGCCACGGTGCGTGGCGGGTGGCTCGATGGTATCCAGAGAGGATCGCCGCGTCCTGCCAGTTTCAACCGCAGCTGAGGCGCCGTTGCCGGCGTCAGCTGTGCACTGCCCAACTCTCAGTCGTGCCTGCCAGCTGCCCGTTTGAGCGCTTGACGTAGCTCGCAGCGGGACGGGGCCCCGGACAGTTCGACGTCCATGCTGACCATGATGCCTGCTGCAGCGGCGGCGCTCGGAAGCAGGTCAGGTCGGGCTTGGGACCACCTACGAGGCAGCGGTCATGGCGTCAGTGCCCGGCAGCGGGGGATCACCGTCGCCGGGTCGACGGTCATCATGGCGTCCGCACCCTTGCGAACGAAGCCGTCCCACGCCGCTTGCGTCTCGCTGAGGATCTTCCCTCGAATGACCGTGAAGCCCGCGTTGTGGTAGGTGGTCACCTGAGCCTTGGTCGTGCCGGAGCTGACCATCACCCCCTCGAGCCCAGTGAGTGTCGACGGGTCCGGAAGTGCGCTGGGGGCCTTGTACCAAAGCGTCAACGCTGGGTCGATAGTCGACAGGTACTGCAACTGGCTCAGGTACGCCGAGTAGATGATGACGTGGTCGCTGAACCCGGCAGCCTGGATCTGGGCGTCCACGGCATCCAGCGCGAAGTGCCCGTTCATGCTCCACTTGGTCTCGAACTGGAGGTAGCGGTACGGATCCTTGAACTGGACCAGCGCGAGGGAGTCCAAGACTTGCGGGATCTGCTCGTGGTGCCGCCTCGTGATGTAGGTCTTGACCTGGGCCAGCGTCAGGTTCGTGATGAGCGTGCCCGCGGGAGCGTTGGTCGTGGTCGAGAGGTCGTTGTCGTGCCGCTGGACGTAGTAGTTGTCCTTTGTCTTCCAGATGTCGGAGTCGGCGGCGTTCGCGCCGATGTCGTAGGCGGCGATCTGGGACTCCACGGTGTCACCATCGGCGTTGGCCTGGTAGCCCTCGTGGGCGGTGATGAGCCTGGCGGTGCAGGGAGTCGAGTCGAGCGTGTTCATCGCGTGCGCCGGCGAGGCCAGGAGCATGCCCCCCGCCAGCGCAAGCCCCGCAGCCCCTGGTACCAGACGCCTTGTGAACGACATTCCCACCCCTTCCCCCAGCACGCCAACCGATGGTTGGATTTGCGCCCACCGATCGCCACGGCCGCCCCGTCGTCTGGTTTCAACGACGTGGCCGAGGAAACTCATGGCCGGTGACGTGCCCCCCAACAAGCCCGAGTATGCCATGACCGGGCAAGACCAAGGCAACCCCTTCCGCACGGGCAATGCGCCTACGTGCACGAACCACTGGACTGCGCACGTGGGTGCTCTGGCCTCCGGTCCCTTGGGGTGGTGGGCGATACTGGGATCGAACCAGTGACCTCTTCCGTGTCAGGGAAGCGCGCTACCGCTGCGCCAATCGCCCTCGTGTGCGGTGAGGTGGAGACGGGATTTGAACCCGTGTGGACGGATTTGCAGTCCGTTGCCTCGCCTCTCGGCCACTCCACCGCTGGACCGGTCAGCCGAGACCCGCTCCGAGCGGACGACGGGATTCGAACCCGCGACCCTCACCTTGGCAAGGTGATGCTCTACCAGCTGAGCCACGTCCGCAACAGCTCCGCCGGGATCAGCGGGGCGAAGCAGAACACTAGCCGATTCCGTTTGGGGCTCAAACCTTGACCGCGAGCGTGGCCTAGGGTGGACGGATGCGTGCATGGTGCAACGGCGAGCTCGTCGCTCCTGAGGCTCCGGCCCTCTCCGTGCTCGATCATGGGGTGACCGTCGGAGACGGCGTTTTCGAGGCGGTGAAGGTCGTCGACAACGTGCCGTTCGCCCTCACCCGGCACCTCCGGCGGATGACCCGGTCGGCTCGCGGCCTCGGGCTGCCGGAGCCGGACCAGGACATGGTCCGCCAGGCGATCAAGTCCACGCTCGCGGACCAGGACCTCGAGCTGGGCCTGATCCGGATCACCTACACCGCCGGGATCTCGCCGGTCGGCTCCAACCGG
>JBBSIF010000162.1:0-4372 GCA_038232255.1 Propionibacteriales bacterium | reverse complement strand
TCCGGATGGGTCGACGACGACCTCGCCTTCGTGAAGGACTGGGGGTTCCGGCTCACCGACATCGACGTTCCGGTCCTGCTCTGGCAGGGTCGCCAGGACCTCATGGTGCCGTTCGCGCACGGTGAATGGCTGGCCGAGAACATTCCGAACGTCGAGGCCCAGCTCTCCGACGACGACGGCCACCTGACGCTGGTGGTCCAGCGGGTGGGAGAGATCGAGGAGATGACACCGAGCGCGGTCAAGGTCACCGTCACCCACGACGACTTCGAGCCGGACAGCGAGATGCTCAACGGTGTGCGCGAGGGCTGGGTCGGCATCCTGTCCAACTTGAAGTCCCTGCTGGAGACGGGGTGGACCGTGTCCGAGGAGGGACCTCCGCAGGCGGCGGCATCGCCCCTCGCCTGAGAACCCGGCTGCGCACCCCAGCCCTGACCTTCAGGCGCGATCCCCCACCAGGCCGGGTTTCGTCTGGTGCGGGCCGCGGCTGACGTCGATCGGCTCCGCCTTGTTGGTCTGCAAATCGGTGGTGCGTCGTCGACGGGTGCTGGCACAGTGCGCCAATGCCTGAGGACCACTTCGGTGAGCGAGTCGCGGAGCGGTACGATGCATCCGAGGCCGAGATGTTCGACCCCACGGTCGTTGAGCCCGCTGTGAGCTTCCTCGCCGACCTGGCGCGGCGGGGTGCCGCTCTTGAGCTTGGCATCGGCACCGGTCGCATCGCTTTGCCACTCAGCCAGCGCGGCGTCCCGATACACGGCATCGACCTGTCACCGGCGATGATCGCGACACTGCGGGCTAAGGCGGGTGCCGAGCGGATCAGCGTTACGTGCGGCGACTTCGCTCGAACGACCGTTCCGCGGAAGTTCACGCTCGCCTACCTCGTCTTCAACACGATCATGAATCTGACCACCCAGGACGAGCAGGTGGCCTGCTTCCGCAACGTCGCCGATCATCTCGAACCGGGAGGGTGCTTCGTCATTGAGGTGGGCGTTCCCGACCTGCAACGCCTTCCACCTGGTGAGACCGTCCGGCCGTTCATGGTGAGCCCCGAGAGGCTCGGTTTCGACGAGTACGACGTCGCCAGCCAGCGGCTCGTCTCCCACCATTACCGGGTCGTGGACGGCCAACTCGACGCCATGTCCATCCCGTTTCGCTACGTGTGGCCGGCTGAGCTTGATCTGATGGCCCGACTCGCGGGGATGACGTTGCGCGAGCGTTGGAGTGGCTGGCGGCGCGAGCCCTTCACCAGCGACAGCACGCGGCACGTTTCGATCTGGGAGAAGCGCCGTTAGAACGAGGGCTTCCGCCACACTCCCGTAGACGATCCTCGAACCGGAGACGCCCGCCTCCTCGAGGTCGGTCAGGCGGCGACGATGACGCGGGCACCGACCGCCTCGTAGGTGGTCCTGGCCCGGGCGTCGCGGGTGGCAAGGTCTACCCCGTGCTCAGCGGCGGCGAGTGCCACGAGGGCGTCGTAGACGGCACCACCGCCGATCCCCTTTCGGCTAAGCACGTCCGGGAGGGCCCCAGCCGTCTCGGGCCCGAGGAGTAGGGGCTCACTGAAGCGTTCATCGAGTAGCCGGGCGGCGTCCGCGGGTTCCAGCCGGAGGTCACCCGGCAGGCGGGTGAGGACCGAATAGGTCTCTGCCAGAGCGTGTCCGCTGAGGGCGATGTCCCGGTTGTCCCACCAACGGACGACAGCGGCGTGTGCGCGGTGCGTCTGCACCAGCAGCGGCACCGCGACACTGGTGTCCACGGCGACAGCCACGGTCACCGTCGTCCGACGTCGATGAGCCCGAACACGACGTCGTCGTCGATCGTCGTCTCTCCGGTGGCCACCAGGACGCCGGCTTCGTCGACGAGCCGAGCCGTACGACCGGTCGGGACAAGTTGCAAGCCGGCGCCGTAGCGCGAGATGTCGACGGTCGAGCCCGGCAGCAGTCCGAGGGCGTCCCGGAGCGGTTTCGGGACGACGACGCGGCCGACGGCATCAATGGTGGTCTTCATGGCAAGAAGATACCAGCGTCTTCCCAGTGACCGACGGGGTCGACTTGCCCCAAGGCTGACCGGTGTCTTGACCTGGCGTTGGTTCATGACGGCTCGACCTGAAGCCTGCCGTTCAGGAGGGGTTGCCGTACGCCGTTGCTGGGCGGTCCAGGGGCACCCGGGTCGCCGTCCGGTCGAGCCGTCCGACCTCCCGGGCGAAGGTGATCGCGTTGTCCACCGCGGCGCAGCCGGGATCGTTGTTTGGAAGTAGACGAATACGTCGTCGGCGTCGGCGTACGCCGATGCGATCCGCTCCACCCAGGTAACCAGGGAACGCCGGCCGTAGAACGGCCAGACGCGGGCCGCGCCCTCGTGCATCCGCAGGTAGCCCCAGTCGGCGGTGCGCCACAGCGGTGTCAACGGACCCTTGCGGTCCGCCCAGCACAGCGCCGCCCCGCGTTCGGTGAGCACCCGGCGTACGTCGTCGGTCCACCACGACGAGTGCCGCGGCTCGACCGCCAGCCGCACACCGGCCGGAAAGCAGTCCAGCGTCTCGGCCAGTGCCGCGGGGTCGGCCTTCATGTCCGGCGGCAGCTGCAAGAGAACCGGCCCGAGCTTGGCGCCCAGCCCGGCTGCCCGGTCCATCAGCCGGGCGACCGGCTCGGCCGGCTCCCGTAACCGCCGAATGTGGGTCAGGTACCGGCTGGCCTTCACGGTGATCACGACGTCCGCCGGGCTGCGGGCCCGCCAGCCCTCGAAGACCTCCAGGCGGGGCAGCCGGTAGAAGGAGACGTTGAGCTCGACGGTGAGGAAGTCCCGCACCAGGTGCTCGAACCACCGTGTCTGCGGAACCCCCACCGGGTAGTAGCGCCCTCGCCAGTCGGCGTACTGCCAGCCAGAGGTGCCGACGATGACAGGCATGGCCGGTTACTCCCATCGCCGCCCAAAAGGCGCGGCATGATCAGCAGAGGCAGGCCGAACACCATGAAGGCAGTCGTGTGGCAGGGCCCTCGCAAGGTCGGCGTGAGCGACGTCGACGATCCTCGCATCGAAGAGCCGACCGACGCGGTGATCCGGATCACCGCGACCGCGATCTGCGGCTCTGACCTCCACCTCTACGACAACGGCGCGGCCATGGCGATGAAGCCAGGTGACGTTCTCGGGCACGAGCCCATGGGCGTCGTCGAGGAGGTCGGCTCGGCAGTCAGCCACATTCGGCCCGGTGACCGGGTGGTCGTGCCGTTCAACATCTCCTGCGGCTCCTGTTTCATGTGCTCACGCCAGCTCTACAGCCAGTGTGAGACGACGCAGAACCTGGATGGGCGCAAGGGCGCCGCGCTGTTCGGCTACACCCACATGTACGGCGGTGTGCCCGGGGCTCAGGCGGAGTACCTCCGCGTACCGCAGGCTCACTTCGGACCGATGAAGATCGAAGACGGCGTTCCGGAGCTGGCCGCGCTGCTGCTCTCCGACGTGCTCCCCACTGCCTGGCAGGCCGTGATCTACGCCGACATCCCGCCCGGCGGCACCGTCGCGATCTTCGGACTCGGACCGATCGGGCAGATGTGCGCCCGGATCGCCAGACACCTCGGTGCGAGCCGCGTCATCGGCATCGACCGGTTCGCCGACCGGCTGGCACTGGCGCAGGAGTACGGCGTCGAGGTCATCGACTACAGCCGGATGGACGACGTCACCGACGCGGTGAAGGCGGTGACCGACGGCCGCGGCGCCGACTCGGTCATCGAGGCCGTCGGCATGGACGCCGACGGCTCCAAGGCCGACCGGTTGCTGCAGACCCTGAAAATCCAGCCGGACCGGATGATCGCGGTGCACCAGGCGCTGGGTTCGGTACGCCGCGGTGGCACGGTTTCGGTCGTCGGCGTCTACGGGGGGTGGATGCCGTCGTTCCCGCTGGGCGACCTGTTCGACAAGCAGATCACCCTGCGCTGGGGGCAGTGCAACGTCCGCCGCTGGACCGACGAACTCCGGCAGCTGCTGGCCGCCGGCGACCCGCTGGATGCAGCGAAGCTCGTGAGCACCGAGGCGCCGCTGGCCGAGGCGCCCGAGATGTACAAGGCCTTTCGGAAGAAGGACCCGGGCGTGGTCAAGGTCGTTCTGCGGCCGTGACATTTCGGCGCGCCTCCCATCCATGGTGGGGGTGCGCTGCGAACATTTGTACAGCACGCGGAGCGCCCGGCTCTGCACGCTCTCTTGGAGGAATTGACGATGGCATACCGCGTGGGGGCCTCAGACGCCGGCGGCCGCGTCGACAGCGATACCAGCGACCGGCTGAACCGGATGGTCGCCGGGATCTTCGGGGCCGTGTACTTGCTGGTGGGACTGCTCGGCTTCTTCGGGGACAAGGCTGCCGGTGAGAAGTTCGCCG
>JBBSIF010000161.1:0-4436 GCA_038232255.1 Propionibacteriales bacterium | reverse complement strand
CGACGGTTCGGTCAACTTCGAGCAGCGCGGCGTGGAGTTCCCGGACTTCTGGGCGGTCAACGCGGTCAACATCGTCACCACCAAGTACTTCCGGGGGGCGGTGGGCTCAGCGACCCGGGAGTACTCGCTCAAGCAGCTGATCGACCGAGTGGTCGGCGCCTATGTAGCGGCGGGCAAGGAGCACGGCTACTTCGCCTCGGACGCCGACGCGAAGGTGTTCGGGCATGAGATCACCCACGCGCTGCTGCACCAGGTCTTCAGCTTCAACTCGCCGGTCTGGTTCAACGTCGGAACGGCTTCACCTGCACAGGTGAGTGCGTGTTTCATCCTCTCCGTCGAAGACACAATGGAGTCCATTCTCAACTGGTATCGCGAGGAAGGGCTCATTTTCAAGGGCGGCTCCGGCGCCGGGCTCAACCTGTCCAGGATCCGCTCGTCGAAGGAGCTGCTGTCCTCCGGTGGCACCGCTTCCGGCCCGGTGTCGTTCATGCGGGGCGCGGACGCGTCGGCCGGCACGATCAAGTCCGGTGGTGCCACCCGCCGCGCGGCCAAGATGGTCATTCTTGACGTCGACCATCCTGACATCGAGGAGTTCATCGAGCTCAAGGCGCGGGAAGAGGTGAAGATCCGCGCGCTGCGTGATGCCGGCTTCGACATGGATCTCGGCGGCAAGGACATCACGTCGGTCCAGTACCAGAACGCCAACAACTCGGTCCGGGTCACCGACGAGTTCATGACGGCCGTGGAAGACGGCACGGATTTCGCGCTCCGGGCGAGACTGGACGGCCGCGTCCTCGAGAATGTCGACGCCCGAGGGCTCTTTCGCAAGATCGCCGAAGCCGCCTGGTCTTGCGCGGATCCGGGCCTCCAGTACGACGACACGATCAACGACTGGCACACGAATCCCGAGACCGGCCGGATCACGGCTTCCAACCCCTGTTTCCCGGCCGATCAGCGGGTGCTTACTGACTCGGGGCTGATTCGGATCGGCGATCTGGTTTCGCGGGCAGCCGATGGCGAGTCCTTCGCGGTATACACCAATGACGTCACAGCTGAGGTGCAGCCGGCGGATCGCCTGGTCGCGACTCGTCCGCAGCGATACATGGTGACGGGGACCAACGAGATCGTCGAAATCCGTTTCTCGGACGGGTCACGGCTGCGCAGTACTCCGGGCCACCGCGTATGGACGCGTAACCGCGGCTGGGTTCCCGTCGACCAGCTCGACAACGACGATCGTGTCGTTCGGTCGGTCCGGTATGCGGCCCGTCCGATGGCGTCGCTCGAGCTGCCGCCTGCCGCCCATGAGGTGGCCGCCCGGTACGACCAGCTCTCCCTCCCGCAGAAGTGGGACGAGGAGCTGGGCCACTATCTTGGCTGGCTGGTCGGCGCCGGGTGTCTGACCAACGATGCCGTGACCACGGTCTATGGGTCGACCGGAGACGTTCCCAGCGTGCTCCCACGGCATCAGGCGGCGCTGGCCAGCTGGACCCGCCATCACGGTAAGCCGTCCTTGCCGGCGAACGGCACCGTGCAGCTGGGCTCCGGCAGGCGCGGGATGCGCGATTTCCTGACTGCTCTCGGGGTGACGAACCGACGTGCCGCCGGAAAGCTCGTACCGAACAGCGTCTTCGAAGCACCTGAGCCCGTCCTGGTGGCGTTCCTCCAGGGGTTGTTCGACGCCGACGGATGCGTCGTCGACCAGGAAGTCAACGGGACCCGCTACGTCGGCCTGAGCAGCCGGTCCGAGGAACTGCTCATCGGAGTGCACGAGCTTCTCGGATCTCTTGGTATCGCCGCCCGCATCTACACCCAGCCCGCCCACTCGAAATTCCACTATGTCCGCAAGGACGGTAGCGCGGCGGTATATGAGTCCAGCACGACGGCCTATGATCTCCGTATCACCGGACACTCGTTGCGTGAATTTGCTGCACTCGTCGGATTCACGCTCCCAGCGAAGCTGGCTCGGCTTGCCCGTGTCGTGGACGGCCAGACCGCGTACGACAAGGACCTGGCCGTGCGCCTTGCCTCACGGCGTACGGTCGGGTACGAGACCACCTACAACCTCACCGAGCCACGCAACCACTCTTACGTCGTGAGCGGTGTCGTCGTGGCGAACTGCTCGGAGTACCTTTCACTCGACAACTCGAGTTGCAATCTGGCCCAGCTCAACCTGCTGAAGTTCCTGCGCGATGACGACACGTTCGATGCGGCGACCTTCGCCAAGGTGGTCGAGCTGGTCATCACCGCGATGGACATCTCCATCTGCTTCGCCGACTTCCCCACCGAGAAGATCACCGAGACGACGCGCGCATATCGGCAGCTCGGTATCGGCTACGCCAACCTCGGCGCCTTGTTGATGGCAACGGGTCTCGCCTACGACAGCGAGGGAGGCCGTGCCCTTGCTGCCGCGATCACCAGCCTGATGACCGGTACGGCGTACAAGCGCTCGGCGGAGCTGGCCGGCGTCGTCGGCGCCTACGACGGCTACGCGCGCAATGCCGATGCCCACCAGCGGGTGTTGCGCAAGCACGCGGCGGCGAACGACGCCGCCCGTCCCGTCGGCGCTGACGACGCCCGGGTCCTCCATGCCGCCACCACCGCGTGGCAGGAGGCCGTGTCCATCGGGTCCCGCAACGGCTGGCGCAATGCCCAGGCCAGCGTCCTGGCACCGACCGGCACGACCGGGCTGATGATGAGCTGCGACACCACCGGCATCGAGCCCGACCTGGCCCTGGTCAAGATGAAGAAGCTGGTGGGTGGCGCCAGCATGCAGATCGTCAACGAGACGATCCCGAGGGCCCTGAACAAGCTCGGCTACCAGCAGGAGCAGGTCGAGGCGATCGTCGAGCACGTCGCCGAGCACGGTCATGTCATCGACGCGCCAGGACTTCGAGTCGAGCACTATTCGGTATTCGACTGCGCAATGGGAGAGCGTGCCATCTCCTGGATGGGTCACATCCGCATGATGGCAGCCGTCCAGCCGTTCATCAGTGGGGCCATTTCCAAAACGGTCAACCTGCCCGAGTCGGCCACCGTCGAAGACGTCGAGAAGGCGTACTTCGAAGGCTGGAAGCTGGGCCTGAAGGCGATCGCGATCTACCGGGACAACTGCAAGGTGGGCCAGCCGCTGTCGGACCTGGGGGCGACGAAGCGCGCCGAACTCGCCACCACGCCGGTCGTCGAGGACATCCGACCAGTCCGCCGGCGGCTGCCCAAGAAGCGTCCCAGCCAGACGGTGTCGTTCGCGGTCGGGGGTGCGGAGGGCTACCTCACCGCGGGCTCCTATCCCGATGACGGCCTCGGCGAGGTCTTCATCAAGATGAGCAAGCAGGGGTCCACCCTGGCCGGGGTGATGGACGCCTTCTCGGTCGCCATCTCGATCGGGCTGCAGTACGGCGTACCGCTGGAGGCCTTCGTCGCGAAGTTCACCAACATGCGGTTCGATCCCGCCGGGATGACCGACGACCCGGACGTCCGGATGGCGCAGTCGGTGATGGACTACATCTTCCGGCGGCTGGCCCTGGACTACCTGCCGTTCGGGAAGCGGGCGGAGCTGGGCATCTATTCGGCCGACGAGCGGTCGGCAGCCCTTGCCGGCAACTCGTACGTCGCCGCGCCGGCCACCGACGACGAGGTGGACGTCGAGGGCATGGCCCAGTCGGCACCGGTGGAGCGGGAAGTCGCCCCGTCGATCACGGCGGCGCCGGCCGACCGGGACTTCGGCGCCGCGCAGGAGTTCAGCGCGCAGACCGCGGTGGACGCGCCCCTCTGCTTCACCTGTGGGATCAAGATGCGACCGGCCGGGAGCTGCTACGTGTGCGAGTCCTGCGGGTCCACCAGCGGCTGCAGCTGAGAAGGGCTGGCGCGCAGAGAGAGAGGGCCGTCCCGGACCGGGACGGCCCACATCGTGGCCACAACACCGACTGCCCAATAGCGACGTCTCACCCTGATCTCCCTTCTTCGGCACAACGGACATCGCCACGAAACCCGGGCAATTCGGCGGTCCGTGGTCGGCGACGTGGGACGTTAGTCCCGATGTCACCACCGCACCAGGTACGAACGGCCACTTCGCCGGCAGTGACCGACCCGGCGCGTGGCCAGGGGCGGCGCGTGGCCAGTGGCGGGCCTGGAGGGCTCAGACGGTGACCGCCTCCTCGTTGCCGCTGAGCCACTCGAGGAAGAGCATCGTTGCGTCGTCCTGCAAGGCACCCTCCTGATGTTCCATGACGGCGAGGGAAAGCCGGCGCATCGTCTCGGGGGCGGGTTGCCCTGAGGCGGCTTCCCTGCCCAGCATGTCGGCGAGGCGCCGCTGGCCGAAGAACTCGCCGTCCTTGGAGCGGGCCTCAACCACCCCGTCGGTGTAGAACAGCACCCGGTCGCCGCGCTCGAGCGACTCCTCGGTGAGCTCAACCACGGAGCCACCCAGACCGAGGGGG
>JBBSIF010000160.1:0-4471 GCA_038232255.1 Propionibacteriales bacterium | reverse complement strand
GCCAGGCGGCCTTCCTGCGGATCCTGCCGGACGCCGGGCTCTCCGCGGCGCTGCTGACGAACGGCGGTCACACCCGCGAGCTGTTCGAGGACCTGTTCCGCGACGTCTTCGACGAGCTCGCGGGCGTCGAGCTCCCTGCTCGCCCCGAACCGGCTCCCAGCCCAGCCCCTTTCGAGCCGGCCGATTACGTCGGCCGGTATGCCCGCGTCGGCGTCGAGATGTCCGTCGAGGAGGGCGAGGACGGGCTGAAGGCGACGATGCGGCCCACCGGAGCCCTGGCCGCCACCGTCGGCGACGACCCGATGCACTTCACGCTGCGGCCCTTCGACGGGAACGCGTTCGTCGCCCGGGAAGACGGTGAGGACACCTGGAGCCCCGCGGTGTTCTTCGACCTGGCCGGCGGACGGCGCTACCTGCACTTCGGTGTCCGCGCGACGCCGCGCATCGAGGCCTGAGCAGGTCGTCGTACCGCGAGGGACGCCAGCTGGCCGAGGTCCTGCTCGAGGGGGTGCTCGATGTCGCGCAGGGCGTACGGACCCGGGGACTCGGGTCGTTCCCCGGCGCACAAGCAGCTCGCGGAGCGTGGGATTCACGTCAAGCGCAGCTTCGTCAACGAGTACTGCACATCGTTGGACATGGCCGGTGCGTCGATCACCCTTGTCAAGCTGGACGACGAGATCGAGGCGCTCCTCGACGCCCCGGCCGAGGTCGCCGTACGGGTCTTCTGAGAGCGTCGCCCGCCCGGATCCTCGCAGAGCTGCCTCTCTGTGGTTATGAGTCCGCGGGTGGGCTGAGCGACGCGACAAGCTCGAAGGTCTTCTGCTGCGCGTCAAAGAGCGCACGGTGGGCTTTGAACACCACGTCGTACCGGGCGGCAGCCTCCGGCGTTGGTGTGAAGGTGTGTTCGACGGCGATCTGCTGCAAGGCCCCGCTGAGGTCCGGCCAGGCGCCGGTGCCGACCCCGGCCGTCAGCGCGGCGCCGTAGGCCCCGCCCTCGGATGCACCCGTCACGGTGACCACCTCACGCCCCAGCACGTCGGCAAGCGTCTGCAGCCACAGCGGTTCGACCGTGGCGCCACCAGAGGCAACGATGCGGTCGGTGCGCAGCCCTGCGTCCACGCAGAGCTCCAGGATCTCGCGCATGTTCAGGAGCACACCCTCGATGACCGCACGTGTGATGTGTCCAGCGTGGTGGACCTGGCTCAGTCCGACGAGCGACGCGCTGGCGTGCGGCGCCACGTGGGGTGAGCGCTCGCCAAGCAGGTAAGGGAGGAAGAGGACACCATCCGCCCCCGGCGCCACGTCGCGCGCTAGTGCGACCAGGCTCTCGAAGGTGAGTGCCCGCGACCGGTCGAGCGGGGCGAGCGCGTCGCGCAGCCACTGGAGAGCGCCGCCGGCGCTCAGCGTGACGCCCATGATGTGCCAGCGGCCAGGCTCGTTGCCGCACGACACCTGGATGCGGCCGTCCGGATTGTCGGGACAGCGCGACAGCCCGCCGACAACGTTGCCGGCGGTTCCGATCGTGATACCCGCTGAGCCTTCCTCGATGAGACCCATCGCCGTCGTCTGCATGACCGCGTCGCCTCCCCCACCGAAGACGGGGGTGGACGCGGGCAGGTTCCACCGCGATGCGAGGTCGGGCAGCACGGTTCCGGTCGAGTTCGTCGACTCCACCACCTCCGGCAGCAGTGCCGGGTCGACGTCGATCTTTCGCAGCAGCTCCGACGACCACGTGCGGTTCGCTACGTCGAACAAGCCGGTGCCGGAGGCGTCGGAGACCTCCGTCACGAGCTCGCCCGTCATCCGGTAGCGCAGGTAGTCCTTCGGGTTGAGCAACCGGCGCATCCGCGCGTAGCTCTCCGGCTCGTGGTTGCGCAGCCAGACGACCTTGCCGCCGGTGAAGCCCGGCAGCATGCGGTTGCGCGTCATGCGGAGCAGCTCAGGCAGACCGCCCGCCTGCTCGGTGATCCAGTCACATTCGTCGGCGGCTCGCTGGTCGTTCCAGAGGATCGCGGGGCGGATCACCGTGCCCTCGGAGTCGAGCGCGGTGAGCCCATGCATCTGGCCGCAGAGTCCGATGCCGCGCACCTCCTGACCCTTCTCCGGCAGCTGGGCGGTCAGTCGGCTCATCGCCTCGTCGGTTGCGTCCCACCAGAGGGCGGGCTCCTGCTCGGCCCAACCTGGGCGGCGGTTGATCATCGGGTAGTCGCGGCTGGCTTTGGCCACCACCGTGCCGCTCCCGTCGACGGCGAC
Source organism: Propionibacteriales bacterium (assembly GCA_038232255.1). Lineage (GTDB taxonomy): Bacteria > Actinomycetota > Actinomycetes > Propionibacteriales > Nocardioidaceae > JAWWPG01. The sequence continues at coordinate 2,218 of JBBSIF010000160.1, read as the reverse complement.
GACCTTGCACGCCGACGTGCCGAGGTCGACCCCGATCAGCATGACCTGCTTCCCGAGAGCGTGCGTCGATCTGCGTTCAATGCTGTCACGACTGGCTCGAGTCGCCGGTGATCCAGTAGCTGGAGCCGTGTCGATCGAGGTCGAGACGCTTGCGTTCCACGGAGTCGCTTCCGCTTCTTAGGTGGTAGGTGATGGTGTAGTCGACCGACGAGGAGCCCACCGCGCGGACGTCCGTCACGTCGACGGAGCTGACCGAGCCCCAGAAGCTGTCGTACGATGTGCGGCCGATGGCCTGCTGGAACGACGGCGCCAGCTGCGACCAGCCGGTGTCCGTGTCGCCGGGGACGATGGTGAAGTACGACGTCGTGAAGTTGACCATCGCCTGGGCCGACGACGCCGGCGGGCCAGCATTCGAAGGCGGTGCGGTGTTGGTGGGTGGAGTCGTGTTGGTCGGCGGGGTCGTGACCGTCGCCGTCGGCGGCGTGGCCGGTGGAGTCGACGGGGGCGGCGTGGTCCGCGGGGTCGTCGGCGGCGGTGACGTCTGGGTCGACCGGCGAGGCGTCGTCTGGGTCGGAGTCTGCCGCTTGGTCGTGCCGGAAATCCCCGGGTTCGGGCGGTTGCCCAGGCCCGTGGTGGCCGCCTGACCGTCCCCGGGCGACGACAGCGCCACCCACAGGAACGCGCCTCCGACGGCCAGCACCGCCAGCACCCCGAGACCGAGGGCGATCAGGGCAAGCGAAGGCCGATCGGCTCTACGCGGCTCGGCAGCGGCCGGAGCCGGCTCGAGCACCTGGGGCGGGGCCGCGGCGGCCCCGGCAAGCGGCGGAGCCTTCGGCGTCTCGCGGTCGGCGGGCTTGTCGCGCCTCATCATCGCCGCGAACGTGCCGACCGGCCGCTGGTTGAGGGTGGTGTCGCTGTAGGCGCGGTCCCGCTGGCGCGCCCTGGACGCTTCGACGTCACGCGGGTCGGCCAGCTTCGTCAATGCGGCGAGCACGGCTGCCATGGACGCCCGCGTGTTCGGGTTCGGGTCCATCATCGACGTGATGACCCCCGTCAGAGCGCCTGCGTGAGCGGGCACCGGCGGTGGGTCCGACGCGATCCGGGCAAGCATGGCGAGCGGGTTCGACTGGGCCTCGTACGGCGGATGTCCTTCGACAGCGGCGTACAGGGTGGCTCCGAGTGCCCAGACGTCGGAGGCCTGGCTGGGGTCCCCGCCACGAGCCAGCTCCGGCGCGAAGAAGGAGGGGGTGCCCGTGACCAGGCCGGTCAGTGTCAGCCGCTCGTCCTTGTGTCCACGGGCGATACCGAAGTCGCTGATCTTGGCCAGGTCCTCCGCTCCGATGAGGACGTTGCCGGGCTTGATGTCGCGATGGATGATCCCGAGGGCATGGGCGCTCGTCAGCGCGGCCGCCAGCTGAGCACCGATCCGCGTGACGCGGGAAACCTCCAGGCGCCCTTCCTGGCGCAGGACCTCCGACAGGTTGCGAGAGGGCACGTACTCCATCACCAGCCAGGGCGAGCCCTCGTGCTGGACGATGTCGTACAGGGAGACGGCGTTCTCGTGGTTGACGGCCGCCGACAGCCGCGCCTCGCGAATGGCCCGGACGGCGTTGGCCGACTCCTCGCCGGGCTCGGTCCGGATCTGCTTGACGGCCACCTCACGGTGCAGCACGTCGTCGCGACACAACCACACGGTGCCCATCCCGCCGCGGCCCACCGCCCGGATGACCTTGTACCGACCAGCGATGAGGCGTTGCTCCACGAGCTCAGCCTCCTCCGCCTCGCTGCTGGGAGAGACGTCGGCCTTGCGCGCCCACGTCCCCCGACCGTGTGCCACTCATGGCACCAGTACCCAGGCTAGACCCCGAGCACACGACAGCTCGCGGGCTCAGCCACAGCCGGCCATCGAGGCACCGCCGGCGGTGATAGCGTCGAACGCCCGTATGCCGCCGCGGGGGAGGCCGGCGCCGCCGAAGAGAGGAAGCCGCCGTGATTCAGGACACCTGGCGATGCTGCACCACGTGTGCAGCACTCTATCTGGACGGCGCCCCATCGATCTGCCCGGCTGGTGGCCGGCACGACGAGGGCACGAGTGCGCACTACGTGCTGACTGACAACACGTTCGTGCAGGGATCCGGCGTCGGCAACATGTGGGGGGTCCTCGGCGTCAGCAAGACGGGACCCGGTGTGCGAGGGCAGAGCGAGACGACCGGGGTAG
>JBBSIF010000159.1:0-4540 GCA_038232255.1 Propionibacteriales bacterium | reverse complement strand
GCCCGACGGGCGGCTCGCTCCACGGAGGAGTTGTTACCTTACGCCGTATCATTCGCAATAAGTAGTCCTTCGGCCCCGAAGTCTCCCGGCGGCCGCATCCGGGTCATCCTGCGTCGGATCCTTGCGCGCGAGTCGCGGCACGATCCGACGTACGGGTCGCTCCAGCAGCTCCTGCGTCAGATCCTTGCGCGGGAGCCGCGGGAGCCGCGGAAGCCCTCAGGCGGGAGCCGAGGCGGTCTCGCGCCCGGCCGAGGGACCTGTCGGTCCATCCTCGGCGGTCAGCGGGGTCGCGATGTCCTCCAACGACTTCTGCTCGGCATGGACCCCCAGGAAGATGGCGATGATGCCGCCGGCCAGCATCAGGGCGCCTCCCACGTAGTACCCGGGTGCGATGTCACTGATGGACTTCGCCGAGTCGATCAGGTGCCCGAAGTACAGCGGACCGCTGATCCCGCCGGCGGCCGTGCCGATGGCGTAGAAGAACGCGATGCACAAGGCCCGCGTCTCCATCGGGAACACCTCGCTGGCCGTCAGGTACGCCGCACTTGCGCCCGCCGAGGCGAAGAAGAAGATGATGCATCCCATGAGGGTGAGAGTGACGGCGCTGAAGGAGCTCAGGAACAGGCCGGTGACGGCAAGGATGAGTCCCGAGAGGATGTAGGTCCCGGCGATCATCTTGACCCGTCCCACTGTGTCGAAGAAGCTGCCGAGGAGGAGCGCCCCCAGGAAGTTGCTGATGGCGAAGATGGCGACGTAGTAGCCGGTCTGGGTGACGCCGAGGAACGTCGTCAGCGAGTCGCCGTAGGTGAAGAAGAACGCGTTGTACAGGAAGGCCTGACCGACGAACAGCGAGAGGCACAAGATCGTGCGCCGCGGGTAGAGCGTGAAGACCGTCTTCGCGATCAGCACGAGCCCGATCGTCTTGCGCTGACGGATGGTGATCGTCTCCGAGACGCTCTCCAGCTGATGGCTGGACTCCTCCTGCACCGTGCCCTCGATGTCGCGGACGATCTGCTCTCCCTCGTCCTCACGGCCGTGGATGAACAGCCAGCGCGGGCTCTCCGGCACGTTGCGGCGGACCAGCAGCACGCCGAGCGCGAGGATGGCGCCGAGCCCGAACGCGAGACGCCAGCCGTAGGCCTGGTCGATCACGGTGGGGTCCAGCAGCGGGATCGTCAGCAGCGCCCCGGCGGTCGCGCCCACCCAGAAGGAGCCGTTGATCGCGATGTCGATGCGACCGCGGTACCGGGCCGGGATGAGCTCGTCGATGGCGGAGTTGATCGCTGCGTACTCGCCTCCGATGCCCATGCCCGTGATGAACCGCGCGGTGAAGTACCACGCCGGGTTCGGTGCGAACGCCGTCAGGACGGTGGCGACCGTGTAGACCCCCAGCGTGATCATGAACAGCTTCTTGCGGCCGAAGCGGTCGGTCAGCTGGCCGAACAGCAACGCGCCGATGCAGGCGCCGGCTACGTAGACGGCGCCGGCCTGCCCCACTTGGGCGCTCGAGATACCGAGCCCGTCGGTGGGATCCTTGAGGATGTCCGACATCGATCCGACGATCGTGACCTCGAGCCCGTCGAGGATCCACACGGTGCCGAGACCGATCACGATCATCCAGTGCCAGCGCACCCATGGCAGCCGGTCCATGCGCGCCGGGATGTCGGTCGTGATCGTTCCGGTCTCCACGTTTGACGGCATTGCCACAGGCTAGAGGCGTCCACAGCGATTGTGCAGGCATTCGACCCGACGTTGTGCGCGGCGGTTGGTGGCACGATGGGCTCATGCGACATCACGACCTGCTGATCATCGGCACCGGGTCCGGGAACTCGATCGTCGACGGCCGCTTCGCCGACCTCGACGTGGCGCTCGTCGAGGCCGGCACGTTCGGAGGCACCTGCCTCAACGTCGGCTGCATTCCGACGAAGATGTTCGTGCACACGGCCGACCTGGCGGCGGGGACGCGCGGCAGCAGCCGCTTCGGTGTCGACGCGTTCGTCGACAAGGTCCGTTGGCCCGACATCCGCGACCGCATCTTCGACCGCATCGACCCGATCGCGGCCGGTGGGGAGGAGTATCGGCGCGAGAGCAGCAACGTCACCGTGTACGGCGAGCGGACCCGCTTCACCGGGCCCCGACAGCTCCAGATGGCGAGCGGTCAGCGGGTCAGCGCCGACCGGATCGTGATCGCAGCCGGCAGCCGGGCCGTCGTGCCGGCCATTCCGGGACTCGACAGGTTCCCGTTCCACACCAGTGACACGGTCATGCGTCTCGACGAGCTGCCCGCCTCGATGGTCATCCTCGGCGGCGGGGTGATCGCCGCCGAGATGGCCCACATCTTCTCCGCCCTGGGCACCGCTGTCACGGTGGTGGCGCGCAGCTCACGGCTGCTGATGGCGGAGGACCGCGACATCTCCGAGTGCCTGACGTCGGTGGTCTGCGACCGGTGGGACGTGCGGCTGTCCACGCTCGCCGTCGAGGTGGAGACGACCCGACACGGCAGAGCCCGGGTGCACCTCGCCGACAGTGCGGACCTCAGCGACCGCGGGGTCGTGGAGGCGGAGGTGGTGCTGGTCGCTACGGGACGGACGCCCAACTCCGACACCCTCGACGTCGCCGCCGCGGGCATCGCGACCCATCCCGACGGACGCATCGTCGTGGACAGCTGCCAGCAGACCGTGGTCGAGGGGGTCTGGGCACTGGGCGACGTGAGCAGCGAGCACCAGCTCAAGCACGTGGCCAACCACGAGGCACGGGTCGTGCAGCACAACCTGCTGAACCCGGAGGCGCCGATGGCGTCCGACCACCGCTTCGTCCCGCACGCGGTGTTCACCAGCCCGCAGATCGCCGCCGTGGGGCGCAGCGAGGACCAGCTCATCCAGGAGGGGACGCCGTACACCTCGTCAATGCAGGGGTACGACGGCATCGCCTACGGGTGGGCGATGGAGGACACGACGGGCTTTGTCAAGCTGCTCGCAGACCCCGCCTCGGGGCTGCTGCTGGGTGCGCACATCATCGGCCCGCAGGCGCCGACGGTCATCCAGCCCCTGATCCAGGCGATGAGCTTCGGGCTGCCGGCCGAGGAGATGGCCCGCGGTCAGTACTGGATCCACCCCGCGATGCCCGAGGTCGTGGAGAACGCTCTGCAGAAGCTCGCTTGATGCCCGCGACCCTTGTGCGGCAGCGCCTGGACTCATGCCTCAAACCCCTGCAGATGTTGAGAGCCCTCCGCGAACGGCCTGGGCTGTTCGGGCTGATGGGAGCCTGGCATGACTCTTCTGCGGTTGTCGGTTTCGCCCCCGCGCGGAGGCTTTCCAGGGAGGCGGATCCCTTCGCGGCCGTCGGCGAGCTGCCCCGTGTCGAGGACGCTGGCAGCTTCGGTGGCGGCTGGGTCGGTGTGTTCGGCTACCAGCTCGGTGGCCTGGTCGAGCAGCTGCGTCCTGCACCGTATCGGCCCGTCCCCCTGCCATTCTTCAGCCTCGCCTACTACGACCATGTCCTGGTCCACGACACCGATGGCTGGTGGTTTCAGGGACTGGTCGACGAAGCCAACGGCAGCCGTATCGACGGCCAGCTGGAGCTCATCCGGAAGCTGCTCGGTGACGCCGAGGCCGCGGCCTACACGTGTGGCGACTTCGTGGCGAGGCCGGATGGGGTCCGCCACCAAGACGCAGTCAGTACGACGCTCCGCCACCTCGCAGCGGGCGACATTTTCCAGGCCAACATCTGCCGACGCTTCGAGGCAGAGTTCCACGGCGATCCGCTGGATGCCTTCTGCGCCGGGGTGGAGCGTCTCCAGCCTAAGTACGCCGCGTTTCTCCGCACCCCGCAGGGTGCGATCGCCAGCTTTTCGCCGGAGCTGTTCCTGCGGCGACAGGATCGGCGAGTGACAACGTCACCGATCAAGGGCACCGCGCCGCTGGACAGCGACGTCCACGAGCTCACCACGTCGGCGAAGAACCGCGCGGAGAACGTGATGATCGTCGACCTGATGCGCAACGACCTCGGCCGCGTCTGCTTGCCGGGGTCCGTCAAGGTCGAGGACCTCGCCCGTGCCGAGCAGCACACCGGAGTATGGCACCTGGTGTCCCACGTGGTCGGGGAGCTGGCGCCGGGCGAGGACGACACAAGCCTGCTGCGGGCGACCTTCCCGCCCGGCTCGGTGACCGGTGCGCCGAAGGTCCGCGCCATGGAGGTGATCAACGAGGTCGAGGCGACCGGCCGCGAGACGTACACCGGGGCGATCGGCTACGTCAGCCCCTGCGCTGGACTCGAGCTGAACGTCGCCATCCGCACTTTCGAGTTCGCCGCCGACCGGGTGTGGCTCGGTGCCGGCGGCGGGGTTGTCATCGACTCGACGCCGCAGGGCGAGCTCAGCGAGACGCTCGTGAAGGCGGCTCCACTCGTTGCCGCGATCGGAGCCCGGCTCGACCCCGCCGAGCTGTCGACCGCCGTCAGCGCGGATCCTGCGACGGTCCAGGAGCGCGCATGCCCGACTGCCGCAACGACGCTGCCTCCCCTTGACCCGGCGGTCGGTCTG
>JBBSIF010000158.1:0-4654 GCA_038232255.1 Propionibacteriales bacterium | reverse complement strand
CGATCGATCTCCAGGCCGGGGTCGACGTAGCCGGTGGGGCACCTGGTGCCTACACCGGGGAGAACGAGGATGCCGCTCCGACGAGCTGGCCCTCCACACCCGGAACCGACATCACGAGCCTGCGTATCACCGGGCACCGAGCGCGGATCGACGTGCTCACCCTTCCGCGAACCCCCGCCGTCAAGAACCCGAGGCTCGAAGCCCCCCGAGCCCACGCGGTGAAGGAGGTCGAAGGGGCCACGACGGCGCCGGCACAGACCGAGCCTTCGCCGGCCTCCGGGCCGAGCCTCACCGTGAACGCGCCTGGGCTGGACTACGCCCACTGGGGCGCTGGGCACCCGCCGGACACGTCGGGCGCCGTCGGCCCGAATCAGTACGTGCAGACGGTGAACACCTCGATCGGGATCTACTCGAAGAGCGGTAACCAGCTCAATGCCTTCACCTACAACACGTTCTTCAGCAGGTTCCACTCGGGCACCCCGTGCGACAACCAGAACGGCGGCGACCCCCAGGTGATCTTCGACAGGCCGTCGAATCGGTGGATCATCGGCGACCTGTCGTATCCCGGCCCGTACTACTTCTGTATGGCGGTCTCCGACGGGCCCGACATCACCGACCTGAACTGGACGTTGTACCCCTTCAAGGCGTCGGACAACGAGCTCAACGACTACCCGAAGATCGCCTCCGGACCCAACGGGCTGTTCCTGACGTCGAACATGTTCCTCAACTTCTCGCAGTTCACCGGAGCCCAGGTCTGGGCGTTCGAGCGGAGCTCCCTGGGGGCGACGAGCCTGAACTCCCAGACGGTCCGCACCAGCTCGCAGTACGGGAGCCTGCTGCCCGCGAACTCCTACGCAGCGACCGAGAGCAAAGGACCGGACTACCTCGTCTCGCTGGATACGACCACCAGGCTCGGCCTCTGGAAGTACAAGGTCAACTGGACGAACCCGTCGAGGAGCACGTTCACACAGACCCCGACACTGATCCCGGTGGACACGTTCCAGCCCGCGGGCAACGTTGCCGAGAAGGGCGGCTCGCCGCTGGACGCGCTGTCGGACCGTCCGATGTACCAGCTGCAGCTCAGCCAGGGCACGCTGTGGTTCAACCACTCGGTCCAGGCCGGCAGCCAGGCGGGCGTCAGGTGGTACCAGATCGGCAACCTGACCGGCACGCCGCGCGTCATGCAGCAGAGCACGTTCGCGCCGTCCGACGGACTCTCGCGCTGGATGGGGAGCCTCGCGGTGGACAAGAACGGCAACATGGCGGTCGGCTACAGCACCTCCTCGCCGAACGACTACCCGAGCATCGACTTCGCGACGCGCAAGAGCAGCGACCCCAAGAACCAGCTGACCAGCGAAGCCCGCATCGTCAAGGGCACCGGCGCGCAGACCGGCCTCAGCCGGTGGGGTGACTACTCGCAGATGAGCCTCGACCCCGACAACCGCTGCACGTTCTGGTACACGACGGAGTACTACAAGGTCACGGGCGGCGACTGGCAGACGAGGATCGCCTCCTTCACGTTCCCCAACTGCTCCTGACAGCTGGCAGCCGAGGGGAACAGCAGAGGGTGCCCGAGCTCTGGGAACTCGGGCACCCTCGTGCGGAGTCAGGTCGCTAGGCGCGGTGGTGCGGTGTCACCAGGCGTAGTCCTCCGGGGCCGTCTGATGGCCCGGGAAGATGTCGTCGAGCTGCTTCAGCACGTCATCGTCGAGCGTCAGCTGCTGAGCGGCGACTGCCGAGTCCAGCTGGTCCTTCGTCCGCGGACCGACGATCGGCGCGGTTACCGCGGGCCGTGAGAGCAGCCAGGCCAGTCCGACCTCTGCCGGCTCCTGACCGATCTCCTCGCAGAGGTCCTCGTACCTCCCGATCTGCTCCTCGTGCTCCTTCAAGGACTCGGCGGCGCGGCCCGACGTACGACGATGCCCCTCTCGCTCCTTGCGCAGCACGCCGCCGAGCAGTCCACCGTGCAGCGGCGACCACGGGATGATGCCGAGCCCGTAGTGCTCGGCGGCCGGCACCACCTCCCGCTCGATGTCGCGCACGAGGAGGTTGTAGATGGACTGCTCGCTGACCAGCCCGGTGAAGTGGCGCGCGGAGGCGGCGGCCTGCGCCTGGGCGATGTGCCATCCCGCGAAGTTGGAGCTGCCGACGTAGAGGATCTTCCCCTGCGCGACGAGCACCTCCATCGCCTGCCAGACCTCCTCCCACGGCGTTCCTCGGTCCACGTGGTGCATCTGGTAGAGGTCGATGTAGTCGGTCTGCATGCGGCGAAGGCTGGCGTCGCAGGCGCGGCGGATGTTCAGCGCTGAGAGCTTGCCGTCGTTCGGCCACTCGCCCATGTCGCCGTACAGCTTGGTCGCCAGCACGGTGCGCTCCCGACGGCCACCCCCTTGGGCGAACCAGCTGCCGACGATCTCCTCCGTCCTGCCCTTGTTCTGCTCCCAGCCGTAGACGTTCGCCGTATCGAAGAAGTTGATGCCGTTGTCGTGGGCCTGGTCCATGATCTCGTGCGAGTCAGCTTCTTCAGTCACCGGACCGAAGTTCATGGTGCCGAGGCAGAGCCTGCTGACGGAGAGACCGGAGCGGCCTAGGTGTGTGTATTCCATGAGTCCTTTCTACCCCCGCCCGGGTTGTTCCAGTCACGGTGCGGCGCCCGTTACGTGCGCTCGCCTCTGCGTCCTGATGCGCTGATCGGCGGATCGACGCCGGCGATGCGATGATCGCTCTGACGCGACCGAAGGGGTGCCGATGACCGAGGAAGCCGAGCTGAAGCAGAAGAAGATCCCGAAGAAGGTCTACGAGAGCGAGCTCGAGCGCCTTCAGGCGGAGCTCGTGATGATGCAGGAGTGGGTGCGTACGGCGGGGACGAGGGTCGCCGTGATCTTCGAGGGCCGCGATGCCGCCGGCAAGGGGAGCGCGATCAAGCGCGTCACTGAGTATCTCAACCCCCGGATCGCCCGGATCGCGGCGCTGCCGGTCCCCACCGAACGTGAGCGGACCCAGTGGTACTTCCAGCGCTACGTCGAGCAGCTGCCGGCAGCGGGAGAGATCGTCCTGTTCGACCGCAGCTGGTACAACCGTGCTGGGGTCGAGACGGTGATGGGCTACTGTACGCCCGAGCAGCACCAGCGGTTCCTGCGGCACTGCCCGATCTTCGAGCGCATGCTGCTCGAGGACGGGATCATGCTGCGCAAGTACTGGTTCTCGGTCAGCGACGCCGAGCAGGAGCGTCGCTTCCGCTCCCGGCTCACTGATCCCATGCGGCAGTGGAAGCTCTCCCCGACCGACGTGGAGAGCCTCACACGCTGGGAGGACTTCTCGCGCGCCAAGGACGAGATGTTCACGCACTGCGACATCCCGGAGTCACCCTGGTACGTCGTGGAGGCGGAGGACAAGCGCCGGGCACGGATCAACATGATCGCCCACCTGCTGTCCGTGGTCCCGTACTCGGAGGTGGAGCGCGAGACGATCACGCTGCCCGAGCGTCCACCCACCACCGGCTACCGGCGCTCGCCCCGGGAGCTGCAGACGTACGTGCCGGACTACGCCTCGACGCTCGTCGACAGCTGAAGAACGGAGCCTGATGTCGTTGCTCGCGTCCCGCCTCGGCGGGCTCACCGTCGCGCTCGCCACAAGCGTGGGGCTCATGGCTGCCCCGACTCTCCCGGCGGGCGCCGCGTCAGCGGACCGGACCTCGGCCGCCATCACGGGCCAGTCCCCGCCGGGTGCCAACGACTGGAGCTGCCGTCCTAGCAACAAGCACCCGCACCCGGTCGTGCTGGTCCCAGGAACCTTCGAGAACATGTTCAAGAACTGGCTGACGATGTCGCCGTACCTCAAGGACAAGGGCTACTGCGTCTTCGCGCTGAACTACGGCAAGACGAACGGGGTATGGGCCACCGGGCCTGTCGCCAAGTCCGCGAAGGAGCTGAAGCTCTTCGTCGACAAGGTTCGTACGGCAACGAGTACCCGCACGGTCGACCTCGTCGGACACAGCCAGGGCGGCATGATGCCGCGCTACTACGTGCGCTTCCTCGGAGGTGCGGCGAAGGTGCACCACCTCATCGGCATCGCACCGTCTAACCATGGGACGAAGCTCGATCTGATGCCGCCGCCGAGCTTCCTCACCAAGGATTCTGCGTGCCGGGCCTGCGATCAACAGCGGGCGGGCTCGCGGTTCCTGAAGAAGCTCAACGCCGGCAGAGACGTCGAGAAGGGGCCTTACTACACCGTGATCTCCACCAGGTACGACGAGGTCGTCACGCCGTACACGAGCCAGGCACTCGCCGGGCCGGAGAGCCATGTGACCAACCTCGTGATCCAGGACTACTGTCCGAACGATCCCATCGAGCACGACCAGACGCCGAACGACCCGGTCGTGCAGCAGATCGTCAGCGCCGCCCTGAACCGCGAGAACGGGCCGGCGAACCCCCGCTTCCAGCCGACGTGCTCCTGAGGGCTGAGGCACCGCCGCAGCCGAGCGGTCTCAGAGCTTGCCGAGGGGTGTGGTGCCGGAGCTGTCGACGAGGAAGTGGTAGCCGTGGGGTGATCGCCAGAGCCAGGCTCCGGAGCGGGGTTGGGTGACTTTCCAGCGGCTGAAGGTCTTGATGCGGTGCTCGTGCCGCCTGGTGTGTGCGAAGTTGCCCATCGAGGT
>JBBSIF010000157.1:0-4879 GCA_038232255.1 Propionibacteriales bacterium | reverse complement strand
CTCAACACCGACGGCGGCACGCTGCTCATCGGAGTCGGGCCGGACCGTGAGCCGGTCGGCCTGGACGCCGACTACGGTCGGGTCAAACCCCCTAATGGGGATGGCTTCGTCAACTGGCTGACCACCCACCTGATCCATGCCCTCGACCACACTGCGGCCAGCCACATCCGCGCACGCATCGTCGAGCATCGCGGGTGGGAGATCTGCCGAGTCGACGTAGGACGATCCGGGCGGCCGTTGCTGGCCAAGACCAGCCTCAAGGAGGGGGTCTTCTTCGTCCGGCTCAACAACTCGACGCGCTCGCTGCCGGCCGACGAACAGGGAACGTACGTCTCCGAACACTGGTCGGAAAGGCAGCTGTAGGAGCACAGCTCTGCCTGATTGACTCGGGGCTAGAGTTGAGCGGAATAGACTCAACTCTAGCCCCGTTGATCCTGAGGAAGCTGGTCTGATCGAGTAGCGGCCGATCAGCCGTGCAACCTCGCGCCGAACAGGAGACGCTCAGCCTTATGGACGCCAACAGGTTCACCCGCCGAAGCCAGGAGGCCGTCGGCGCCGCGATCCAGCTCGCCACGTCGGCGGGCAACCCGACGGTGGAGCCCGCCCACCTGTTGTCGGCACTGCTCGCGCAGACCGACGGCATCGCCGGCGCGCTCCTCACGGCCACCGGCCTGGAGCCCGGCGCGGTGGCGCAGCGTGCCGCCGACCTGCTGCGCAGGCTCCCGGCCGCCGCCGGCTCGACCGTCTCGTCCCCGTCGTACTCACGCCCGACGATCCTTGCGTTGCAGGAGGCCGAGAAGAGCGCTGACTCCCTCGGTGACGACTACATCTCCACCGAGCACCTGCTCGTGGCGCTCGCGACCGTCGACAGCCCGGTCAAGACCCTTCTCGAGGAGCTTGGTGCTCCCGCGGATGCCCTGCTGTCCGCCTTCGAGTCCGTGCGTGGCTCGGCGCGGGTCACCAGCCCGGACCCGGAAGGGACCTACCAGTCCCTGGAAAAGTACGCCGTCGACCTGACGGCCGCCGCGCGGGACGGGCAGCTGGACCCGGTGATCGGCCGCGACAGTGAGATCCGCCGCGTCGTCCAGGTGCTGTCACGTCGTACCAAGAACAACCCGGTCCTCATCGGCGAGCCCGGCGTCGGCAAGACCGCCGTCGTCGAGGGGCTCGCGCAGCGCATCGTCGCGGGTGACGTGCCGGAGTCGCTGCGCGGCCGTCGGCTGCTGTCGCTCGACCTCGGTGCGATGGTCGCCGGCGCCAAGTACCGCGGCGAGTTCGAGGAGCGGCTCAAGGCCGTCCTCGGCGAGATCAAGGACTCGGGCGGGCAGGTCATCACGTTCATCGACGAGCTGCACACCGTCGTCGGAGCCGGCGCAACCGGCGACTCCGCGATGGACGCCGGCAACATGCTCAAGCCCATGCTGGCGCGCGGTGAGCTCCGGCTGATCGGTGCGACGACGCTCGACGAGTACCGCCAGCACATCGAGAAGGACGCGGCACTCGAGCGGCGTTTCCAGCAGGTCTACGTCGGAGAGCCCAGCGTCGAGGACACGATCGCGATCCTGCGCGGGCTGAAAGAGCGCTACGAGGCCCACCACAAGGTCTCGATCGCCGACTCGGCCCTGGTCGCGGCCGCGACGCTGTCCGACCGTTACATCAGCGGGCGTCAGCTGCCCGACAAGGCGATCGACCTGATCGACGAGGCGTCGGCGCGGCTGCGCATGGAGATCGACTCGAGCCCGATCGAGATCGACGAGCTGCGACGCCAGGTGGACCGGCTCAAGATGGAGGAGTTCGCTCTCGAGCAGGAGGACGACGCCGCCTCGGCGGGCCGCCTCACCACGCTGCGTGCGGAGCTCGCGGACCGCGCCGAGCAGCTGCGGGCGCTCGAGGCCAGGTGGGACAGCGAGAAGCAGGGCCTCAACCGGGTCGGTGAGATCAAGGAGCAGATCGACAACCTCCGGACGGAGGCGGAGAAGCTCGTCCGGCTCGGCGGTGAGGAGAGCTTCCGCCGCGCCGGTGAGATCGAGTACAACGAGATCCCCCGGCTCCAGAAGGAGCTGGAGCAGGCGCAGGACGCCGAGCCCGCGGACCTGATGGTGCGCGAGGAGGTCGACGCCGACGAGATCGCCTCCGTCGTCGCCGCCTGGACGGGCATCCCGACCGGCCGCCTCCTGGAGGGCGAGACCGGCAAACTGCTGCGGATGGAGGACGAGATCGGCAAGCGGCTGATCGGCCAGCTGCCGGCGGTCGTCGCCGTCTCCGACGCCGTACGACGTGCTCGGGCCGGCATCTCCGACCCCGACCGCCCCACCGGATCCTTCCTCTTCCTCGGGCCGACCGGTGTCGGGAAGACCGAGCTGGCGAAGGCGCTTGCCGACTTCCTCTTCGACGACGAGCGGGCGATCACGCGCATCGACATGAGCGAGTACTCCGAGAAGCACTCCGTCTCGCGGCTCGTCGGCGCGCCTCCTGGCTACGTCGGATACGACGAGGGCGGTCAGCTCACCGAGGCGGTTCGGCGCCGGCCGTACTCCGTCGTCCTCCTCGACGAGGTCGAGAAGGCGCATCCGGAGGTCTTCGACATCTTGTTGCAGGTCCTCGACGACGGTCGGCTGACCGATGGCCAGGGGCGCACCGTCGACTTCCGGAACTCGCTGATCATCTTGACGAGCAACCTCGGCTCGGCGTTTCTCGTCGATCCGACCATCGATGCGGCCGCCAAGCGCGACGCGGTGATGGCCGCGGTGCGTGCCGCGTTCAAGCCGGAGTTCCTGAACCGGCTCGACGAGGTGGTGCTCTTCGACCCGCTCGGGACCGCGGAGCTCACGGAGATCGTCGACCTGCAGGTGGCGGCGCTTGCCCGACGGCTCGCGCCCCGTCGTATCACCCTCGACGTCACCGACGCGGCGAAGGAGTGGCTCGCGCTGACCGGTTTCGACCCTGCCTACGGCGCGCGTCCGCTGCGTCGCCTGGTGCAGAGCGCCATCGGGGACGCCCTCGCCAAGGCGCTGCTGTCCGGGGAGGTCCAGGACGGCGATCCGGTGCTGGTGGACGTCGACCCCGAAGGCCACGGCCTGCGGGTGTCCGCCGACATCCCCGCCGTACTGGTCGCCGGATCCACCGGCTGACGGGGTCAGCTGTACATCAGCGACCCGGGCGTCGTGAGGACCTCGCCGGTCTCCAGCCACGTCTTGAGCCCGGACAAGATCATCGGCCAGCCGCCGTACAGCTCGTTGTTGGCGCCTTCGCGCAGGTCGCTGTGAGTGATCGTGAGGTGGCAGGAGTCGCCGACGGGCTCGATCTCCCACGTGACGGTCGACGTCCCCTCGGCGCGGACGTCGTCGCTCCACAGTGCGCGCATCGTCTGCACGAGCCGGCGCGGCGGGTCGATCTCGACGATGTCCCCCTCGCCCAGCACATCGGGGGCGTTGGGGTTGGTGACCTCGAAGTGTGAGCCGACGGTCCAGTCGGAGCTGATCCGGTTCCCGAACTGGAACTTCCCCCAGGTGTCCGCATCGGTGATCGCCTCCCAGAGGCGCTCAGGGGTGGTGCGGATGTAGATCTCGAAAATCTTCTCCATGCGACTCTCCAGTCTGGTCTTGAGCTCGCTGAGCCCCGCGGCCCACGGCTCTGCGTACTTGCTCACCCACCGGTCGTGGACGAGCCGGATGGGCACGACGTTGAGGAAGTGGAGCTTCTCCCGGCCGCGCCGCCTGGTCACGACGAGGCCCGCTTCCTCGAGCAGCCGCAGATGCTTCATGACCCCGAAGCGGGTCATGTCGCAGTGCTGCTCGAGCGCCGACAGCGGCTGGCCGTCGGCGCGGAAGAGCTCGTCCAGCAGTCGCCGCCGGGTGGGATCGGCGAGCGCTTTGAACACCTCGTCCATGTGGCTGACATTAGGTGACCATATGGGGTAACTATCCCTTGACTGTATAGGACATATGTGCGAGACTAGGGTCATGCCCGCAGTTGACCGCAACAACCCCAAGCGCGCAGCCTCGTCCGAGTCGCGCTACTCCGTCATGGAGTTCATGCAGGACTTCCCTGACGACGCGACGTGCCTCGAGTGGCTGTGGCGTACCCGGTATTCCGAGGACGGCACGCACGCCTACTGCGACAAGTGCCAGCAGGAGCGTGCCTTCGCCCGCTATTCCACGTCGCAGCGGCGTCAGTCGTGGACCTGCAAGTCCTGCGGAGACCATGTTCACCCGACAGCCGGAACGATCTTTCACAAGTCGGCCACGTCGCTGCACCTGTGGTTCTACGCGATGTACCTCATGACGAGCACTCGTTGCGGGATATCCGCGAAGCAACTAGAGCGAGAGCTGGGCGTCACCTACAAGACGGCTTGGCGGATTCACCACTTGATCCGCGCCGAACTCATGGTGCAGGACGACGTACCGCTCGCAGGCGAGGTAGAAGCGGATGAAACCTACATCGGCGGAAAGCCGCGTCTTGGCGACGTGACACGCCGAGCTAACGGCTCCATCGTCAAGGGCAAGGGCGACCACTTCAAGAAGAAGCAAATGGTGTTCGGCGCTGTTGAGCGCGGCGGTCAGGTCCACGCAACCGTCGTCCCTCGTGACGAGGTCGGCGGTATCCCGGCCCGCGTCGAGGAGTTCATCCTCCCCGAGTCGGTGCTGTTCACCGATGAGTTCGCGGGCTACGACAAGGTGGGCCAGAAGTACGCCGAGCACCACCGGATCAAGCACGCCGCGAAGGTCTACGTTAGCGGAGACGTGCACACGCAGACCATTGAAGGTTTCTGGTCGCTGCTCAAGCGCGGAATCTCAGGCACCTACCACGCGGTGTCAGCCAAGCACCTTGAGACGTACCTCAATGAGTACGCGTGGCGCTACAACCACCGTGACGCACT
>JBBSIF010000156.1:0-4950 GCA_038232255.1 Propionibacteriales bacterium | reverse complement strand
TTGCCGCCAGCCCCACGGAAGGATCCGACGGTGAGATCGCCCGGACGGGCTAGCTGTCGGACCTTGCCGCCAGCCCCGCGGAAGGATCCGACGGTGAGATCGCCCGGACGGGCTAGCTGTCGGACCTTGCCGCCAGCCCCGCGGCGGCACCCGCCCGGATCGTTCTCACGAGCCGGCGGGCTCCGCGTACTGCAGCGTCAGCGGGCCCGTGTAGCCCGGAACCCGCAGGTCGCCGCTTCGCCGTACCGACCACCCGAGGTTGTACGGCGGCGGGACGTAGTCCCGGTAGTTGCGGACCTCAGGCGACGCGAGCAGCGCCCGGTACATGGAGTCGGCGTTCCCCACGGCGACGATGCGGTATGGCGGGGCGTAAGGCACGCCCTGCAACACCACGGTGTTTCCCACGCACTTGATGCCGGTGGTCGCGATGATGCGGCGGCCCTGCAGGCTGATGCCCTCCGCGCCGCCGGACCACAGGGCGTTCGTGACGGCTTGGATGTCCTGCTGGTGGACCACCAGGAGGTTGGGATCGGTGCCGCTCGGCACCTCCTCACCGCGAGGCGCGTCGTCCAGCGTCACCACAAGACCCGGCCCGGCGAGGCTGCGCAGACCCGTCGGCGCCTCGAGCCTGTCGAGGAGCATGTCCAGCCGATGCGCCTGCTTGCCAGCGAGGCCCGCGGTCAGGGCGTCCACCTGGGCCTGCAGCGCCCGCGTCTGCGCAAGCTGGGTCTCGACCTTCTGCCGCTCCGTGCTGACGATCTCGATCAAGCTGTCGTTGCGTCCGCCGCGCAGGTCCGTGCCCCGCGCGTTGATCGCACTGGTGGCGGCGAGCAGCCCGGCACACCCGAAGGCGACCGGTCCCGCGAGCCGCCATGGCCAGCTGCTCGTCCTCCGGCCGGTCCCCAGGAGCGCACCCCACCGGCTCGGCGGCTCCTGCTTGCGGTGGGTGCTCATCGTCGTGGTCCGGGCCTTCGCAGTCGGCAGAACGTGTCTTGTTGACGAGACTCTCAGCGACCACGATACGGCGCCTGCCGGTCGTCCTACCCGGTAGTCTGAGACGACAGTCCAGGTCTGACAGGAGTCGTCGTGCCGGAGTCGCGCTCACGCAAGAAGGCTGCCTACGTCCCGCCATCGGGCTCCAAGAGGATGACCCGCGTCGGATCGGGGCGATGGGTGGCGCCCACGATGGTCTTCTGCTGGATCTTCGGGCTGGTGTGGATCGTCGTGTACTACCTGTTGCCTGACCTGAGGTACATGACCGACCTGGGCAACTGGAACCTCGCGGTCGGGATGGCGTTCATCGCCGTCGGTTTCGTGCTCTCGACTCGGTGGGAGTGAGTCAGCGCGACGAGCCCTCATCGCCGGTGCCGTCGCCGAGGCCGGCGGCGATCAGCCCGGCCAGCGTCTCGAGCGCGTCCCGTGCGGCACTGCCCTGAGCAGACAGCCGCACGCGGTTGCCCTGACGGACCCCGAGCGACATCAGCTCGAGCATGCTGTCGGCGGAGGCGGGGCCGGCGCCGGAGTCCAGGTTCGTGACTGAGACGTCGACAGCCAGGTCGGCCGCCGCCTTCGCGAGCAGCACCGCCGGACGCGCGTGCAGCCCTTCGGGGTTGACGATCTGCACCTCGATGGACTGGACGTCGCTCGGCGCATCGGCATCCGGTGCGGCTTCAGAGGCTGACTCCTGCGCGGTCTCATCGGTAGCCGGCCACTCGGTCTCACCGGCCAGCTGAGCGGTCTTGGCCTGGATGGCGCTGGTGGCCTCGCGCTCCACCGCTTCGAGAGAGCTCCCGACCGAGGCCTGCACCACCGCCGCGACGAGCCCTTCGACGAACGGCGCCCGCGACAGCCGCACCGGACCCGAGAGGTCCTCGACGAGCTCGAGCGCCAACTCACTGGACATCACCGCACTGCCCAGGTCGGTGACGACCAGGACGCCGGTCCCCGCGCTTGCGGCGTCGGCGCGCTGAATCGCCGCGGCGACCGCGACGGCGTCCGTCCCGAGGCCGCCGTCGTTGCCGGCCGCTACCTCGACGGGCGGCGGGTCGCTGCCCACCATCTGCATGGCCAGCTCGACGGCCGCGACCGCCAGCGGCTCGGAGTGCGAGACGACGACGATCCCGACCACAGCTCAGCCGTCCGCCAGAGCGGCGGCCAGTGCCTCGAGCAGGAGCGTGACCGAGGCGGAGCCTGGGTCGATGTGCCCCGCGCTGCGCTCTCCCAGGTAGCTGGCCCGTCCCTTGCGAGCGACCAGCGGCTCGGTGTCGTCTCGCCCCGCCGCCGCCGCCTGCGCCGCAGCCGTCGCCGCGGTCGCAGCGCCTTCTCCTGAGGTGAGCGCCTTCTCGAAGGCCTCGACAGCCGGACCGAGCGCGTCCACCATCGTCTTGTCGCCGGGCTCGGCCTTGCCGCGGGCGACCACGCCCTCGAGCCCCGCGCGCAGCGCTTCGCCGAGCTGGGTGGCGGTCATGGTGTCGGCGTCCCCGACGGCCTTACCCATCCGGAGCAGCATGGTGCCGTAGAGCGGCCCGCTTGCCCCGCCCACCGTCGAGACCAATGTCATGCCACTCGCCTTCAGCAGCGCCTCGATGCTCGCAGCAGGCTGGCTCGCCAGCTTGTCCACGACGGCACCGAATCCGCGGGTCAGATTCGAGCCGTGGTCGGCGTCGCCGATCGCGCTGTCAAGCTCGGTGAGGTAGCTGCGCTGCTCCGTGACCGAGTCCTTGGCCCGCACCAGCCAGTCCTGGACCTGGGCGAGGCTGACGTCAGCCACCCGTCACATCCCCCACCGCAGGCCGGGAGTGCTCACCGGCGCGTCCCAGAGCCGGATCATCTCGTCGTCGGCCTTCACCAAGGTGATCGAGCAGCCGGCCATCTCGAGGGAGGTGATGTAGTTGCCGACCAGGGTGCGGGCGACCGTGACGTGGTGCCCGTCAAGGATCTTCTTCAGCTCCCCATACATCAGATACAGCTCGATGAGGGGCGTACCACCCATGCCGTTGCAGAGGGCGATGACCGGGTCGCCGGAGTCGAAGGACATGTCGGACAGCACCGGCTCGAGGAGCTGCTCGGCGATGTCGCTGGCTGGTGCGAAGTCGCGCCGGTAGCGACCCGGCTCCCCATGGATGCCGATGCCGATCTCCATCTGGTCCTCGGGGAGGTCGAACGTCGGCTTGCCGGCGGCGGGTACGACGCACGACGTCAGCGCCATCCCCATCGTGCGGCCGTTGCCGTTGACCCGCTCCGCGACCTCCTTGACGGCGGCGAGGTTCCGGCCCTCCTCGGCGGCAGCGCCGGCCAGCTTCTCCACGATGACCGTGACGCCGACACCGCGGCGGCCGGCGGTGTAGAGGCTGTCCTGGACAGCGACATCGTCGTTGGTGACGATCGCCTCGACCTGGGCCCCTGAGTCGGCGGCCAGCTCCGCTGCCATCTCGAAGTTCAGCACGTCTCCGGTGTAGTTCTTCACGATGTGCAGCACGCCCGCCCCGCCGTCGACGGCAGTCGTCGCGGCGAGGATGGGCTCGGGGCTCGGTGACGTGAACACCTCTCCGCAGACGGCGGCGTCGAGCATGCCGACGCCGACGAAGCCACCGTGCAGGGGCTCGTGGCCGGACCCGCCGCCCGAGACCAGCCCGACCTTCCCGTTGACCGGAGAGTCCCCCCGGATCACCAGGCGGTTCTCATGGTCCACCCGGAGCTCCGGATGCGCTGCCGCCACCCCGAGGAGTGACTCCTTCACCACGTCGTCGGGGGCGTTGATGAGCTTCTTCACGGGTTCCCTTCCTTGGCTGCTTGTGGCGCTGGTGCCGGCCGCTGCGGTCCCCGAAGGGCCGACCGCTGGATGCCATCATGCCCGCTTCACCGCATGTCCGCTCCCCGTCCGGATCGGGGATTGGCTGCGGATCAGGGGCAAGCCCAGCCGTAGGTCCGCTCCACCGCCCGGCCCCATTCGCTGTGCTCGTGACGACGCGCGACCGGGTCCATTCTCGGCTCCCACCGCCCGGCCCGGTGCCAGTTGTGGCGCAGTACCTCCATGTCCGCCCAGTAGCCGACGGCCAGCCCCGCGACGTACGCAGCGCCGAGCGAGACGGTCTCGGCAATCATCGGCCGCTCCACCGGGACGTCGAGCACGTCGGCGATGAACTGCATCAGCAGGTTGTTGGCGGTCATGCCGCCGTCCACCTTGAGACGGGTCAGAGCGAGCCCCGAATCCGCGTTCATTGCGTCCACGACGTCGCGCGTCTGCCAGCCCGTCGCCTCCAGGACCGCCCGCGCGAGGTGGCCCTTGGTGACGTACGACGTGAGCCCGATGATCACCCCCCGGGCATCCTCCCGCCAGTGCGGCGCGAACAGCCCGGAGAAGGCCGGCACGATGTAGCACCCGCCGTTGTCCCGAACCGACCGCGCAAGCGTCTCGATCTGCGGAGCAGACGAGATCATCTCCAGGGAGTCGCGGAACCACTGCACGAGGGAGCCCGTCATCGCGATGGACCCCTCCAACGCGTACACGGTCTCGGTGCCCGGCAGGTCGTAGGCCACCGTCGGCAGCAGTCCATGGGTGGACTCGACGACCTGCGTCCCGGTGTTGAGCAGGACGAACGCTCCGGTGCCATAGGTGCACTTGGCCTCACCCGGGTCGAAGCACGTCTGACCGAACAGCGCCGCCTGCTGGTCGCCCAGCGCGCCGCCGATCGAGACGCCTGGAACCACTGTCGTGCACGTGCCGTAGACGTCGGCGTTGCCGCGGATCTGCGGCAGCATCTCGACGGGGATGCCGAGACCGGCGACCAGCTGCGGGTCCCAGGCAAGCGTCCGCAGGTCCATCAGCATGGTCCGGCTGGCGTTGGTCACGTCGGTGACGTGCGCTCCGCCGTCCGGACCCCCGGTGAGGTTCCAGATCAGCCAGGTCTCCATGGTGCCGAAGAGGGCGTTGCCGGCCTTCGCCTCTGC
>JBBSIF010000155.1:0-4989 GCA_038232255.1 Propionibacteriales bacterium | reverse complement strand
TGGTTGTCCCCTCTGCCCACGGGTTTTTTTCCCTCTGCCCCAATGGTTCGGTACAAGGCGCGCCTTCGAGGGCGTGGCCGACCGCGCGCCCTGTTCCGAACCAACCGGAGGGGACAACCCGCGCAGTCCGGCACGATATGCTGGGCACAGACAGCCGAGCATGCCCAAGCGTTTGGAAGCTGTAGTGAGCTGGCGGCTCGTCTCCGCCGATCGACGAAGGGGCACCAGATGAGCCTGAAGAAGACGATCACGGGCGCAGTAGCCGTGTTGGCAACGCTGGCGGTCGCCGGGTGTGGCAGCGCGAGCGACCTGTCGACAGACCAGGGCGCCAGCCTCACGAAGCAGAACTTCGCCTCCTCGATGGTGTCGGCGACGAGCCAGGCCAAGTCCGTCCACATGACCGGCGCCTTCACCGTCCAGGGCCAGAAGATCACCATGACGGCTGACGAGTCGATGAAGGGCACGTCGCTCAAGGACCTCGCGGTGGCTCTCAACATGACCATCGGGAGCATGGGCGCCGTCGAGGTGCGCGTGGTCGCCGGAGTCGTCTACGTCAACGGTGCCAAGCTCGGTCTCCCCGGGACAACGTCCAAGCCGTGGCTGAAGGTCGACCTGACCGACAAGAGCAACCCGCTCGGAGCCGCTTTCAGCAAGATCGCCTCGATGAACCCGTCCGAGCTGATGAAGGCGTTCCAGTCGATCTCGACCCTCACCGAGGTCGGCACCGAGTCTGTCGACGGGGTCCAGGCCACCCACTACACGGTGACGGTGGACACCTCCAAGGCCACCAGCATGCTGGGGATGCCCATGCAGGGGCAGATGTCGTCGATGCCCAAGACCCTGACCTACGACGTCTGGGTCGACGCCGCCTCGCAACCGGTCAAGGTCATGATGAACAACCCGATGTTCACGGTCGAGGTGCACTTCTCCAAGTGGGGCGAGCCGGTCCACGTCGTGGCGCCGCCCGCCTCGCAGGTCAGCCAGTTCGGCTTCTGACCCGCGCCACCGCCTGAGCAGCTACGCCGAAGGGCGCCGCCGATTTGGTCGGGCGGCGCCTCTCGCCGTATTCTGGGGGTACCGAAGACCGCTGGTCGCTGCTCCTCGCGGAGCAGCCGAAGGCCCGAAGCATGAGGGCGGCCCGCGCAGGTGAACCGAGTCGGACCCGAGGGTCCTGCCCTGTGCGCCTGCACGGGGCATTTCTTGTGCCGGGGGTAGTCCGCACGGCCGAACCGGCCCGGGCCGGTGCAGTCCTCGCTCCGATGTGTTCCCTGGAAGGAGCCCCATGGCGCGGCCCGACAAGGCAGCAGCAGTAGCCGAGCTCACCGACGCGTTCCGCAGCTCGGCCGGCGCCGTCCTCACGGAGTATCGCGGTCTCAGCGTGAAGCAGCTGCAGGAGCTCCGGCGCGCCCTCGGCGACAACGCCAGCTACGCGGTCGTCAAGAACACGCTGACCAAGATCGCCGCCAAGGAGGCCGGGGTCGACGGGTTCGACGACCTGCTGACCGGCCCGTCCGCGATCGCCTTCATCAACGGCGATCCGGTCCAGACGGCCAAGAGCCTGCGCGACTTCGCCAGGGCCAACTCGCCGCTGGTGATCAAGGGAGGCGTCCTCGACGGGTTGCCCCTGACGATCGACGAGATCTCCCGGATCGCCGACCTCGAGTCGCGTGAGGTGCTGCTCGCGAAGCTGGCCGGCGCCCTCGTGGCGTCCCTGCAGAACGCCGTCTCCTTGTTCAACGCACCGCTCGTGCAGGTCGCCCGGCTCGCCGATGCACTCCAGTCCAAGGCGGCGGCAGACCCGTCCATCCTCGGTGGCGGCGCCGGTACGACGACCGCCGCGCCCGACGAGCCCGCTGCGGAAGCCCCACCGGCCGACTCGCCTGTGGAGGCGTCCCCGGCTGACTCGCCTGCGGAGGCGTCCCCGGCCGACTCGCCCGCTGTCGAGACGCCACCGGCCGACGTACCCGCGGAAGACGACACCCCGGCTCCGGCCGAGGAGACCTCCGAGGGCTGAGGCTCTCGGACCGACCACCCATCCAGGTCGACCAGCTCGGTCGACCAGCCACCCGGAAGGACAACGCCACCATGGCGAAGCTCAGCACTGGTGATCTCCTCGACGCGTTCAAGGAGATGACGCTCCTCGAGCTCAGCGAGTTCGTGAAGGAGTTCGAAGACACGTTCGGTGTCACGGCAGCCGCTCCGGTGACCGTCGCGGCAGCCACCCCCACCGGTGGCGGCGAGGCAGCCGCCGAGGAGGAGCAGGACGAGTTCGACGTCGTCCTCGAGTCCGCCGGCGACAAGAAGATCCAGGTCATCAAGGAGGTCCGGACGCTCACCAGCCTCGGCCTCAAGGAGGCCAAGGACCTCGTGGAGGCTGCTCCCAAGGCGGTTCTCGAGCGGGTCGCGAAGGACGCCGCGGACAAGGCCCGGGAGGCTCTCGAGGGCGCCGGGGCGACCGTCAGCGTCAAGTAGCCAGCCGGCCAGCACCGACGGGCCCGGGACCGGTCATCCACCGATCCGAGCCTGATTGGCTCGGTGCCAGCAGCCGGTTGGTCTTGACTCCGGCGCCGCGTCACGGCATGCTCAGCCTCATCAGGCGTCGCAGCCCCGCATCCAATAGGAGAGGTGTACCCGTAGTTCCGGAACACCGATTTGGACTGTAGCTACCCGATCGGGTAGGCTACATCTTTGCGCTGCCTCCTGCTCACCCCTCCACCCGGTCAGGGTGTGCTTGGCATGCGCTTTGGGATGAGTCTGCGAGCCTTCGGAAGGACCCCTCTTGGCCGCCGCGCGCAACGCCAGCACGACCCGTACGAGCAACCAACCCGCTAACAGATCCGTCGACACCGGTCGGGTGTCATTCGCGAAGATCGCCGAGCCTCTCGAGGTTCCGGATCTGTTGGCCCTCCAGTCCGACAGCTTCGACTGGCTGATCGGCAACGACCGGTGGCAGACCTATGTGGCGCAGTCACAGGCCGAGGGCCGCACCGACATCTCCACCAAGTCCGGCTTGGAGGAGATCTTCGAGGAGATCTCTCCGATCGAGGACTTCTCCGGCACGATGAGCCTGTCGTTCCGCGACCACCGCTTCGAGCCGCCGAAGAACAGCGTCGAGGAGTGCAAGGAGCGGGACTTCACCTACTCCGCGCCGCTGTTCGTCACCGCCGAGTTCATGAACAACGAGACGGGCGAGATCAAGAGCCAGACGGTCTTCATGGGTGACTTCCCGCTGATGACCGAGAACGGCACGTTCATCGTCAACGGCACCGAGCGTGTCGTCGTGTCCCAGCTCGTCCGGTCTCCCGGCGTCTACTTCGAGCGCAGCATCGACAAGACGTCCGACAAGGACGTCTTCACGGCGAAGATGATCCCGTCGCGCGGCGCCTGGCTCGAGTTCGAGATCGACAAGCGCGACATGGTCGGCGTCCGCCTCGACCGCAAGCGCAAGCAGAACGTCACGGTGCTGCTGAAGGCGCTCGGCTGGACCGAGGCTCGGATCCTCGAGGAGTTCGGGCAGTACGAGTCCATCCGCCTGACGCTGGAGAAGGACCACACGTCCGGCCAGGACGACGCCCTGCTCGACATCTACCGCAAGCTGCGTCCCGGAGAGCCCCCGACCAAGGAGGCCGCCCAGACGCTGCTCGAGAACTACTACTTCAACCCCAAGCGCTACGACCTGGCGAAGGTCGGCCGTTACAAGATCAACAAGAAGCTCGGGCGCGAGGAGCCGTTCGACAAGCAGACGCTCACGACCGACGACATCGTCGCGGCGATCCACTACATCGTGGCGCTGCACGACGGTGCGACGGAGCTGCCGGACACCCGCTCCACCGCGGACAAGGGCGCGACCGTCGTCGTCGAGGCCGACGACATCGACCACTTCGGCAATCGCCGCCTTCGCACCGTCGGTGAGCTCATCCAGAACCAGCTGCGCACCGGCCTTGCTCGGATGGAGCGCGTGGTGCGTGAGCGCATGACGACGCAGGACGTCGAGGCCATCACGCCGCAGACGCTGATCAACATCCGGCCAGTGGTCGCGGCGCTCAAGGAGTTCTTCGGAACGTCGCAGCTCAGCCAGTTCATGGACCAGATCAACCCGCTGGCGGGGCTCACCCACAAGCGCCGCCTGTCAGCACTCGGCCCCGGCGGACTGTCCCGCGAGCGCGCCGGCTTCGAGGTCCGCGACGTCCACCCGTCACACTACGGCCGGATGTGCCCCATCGAGACGCCAGAGGGCCCGAACATCGGCCTCATCGGCTCCTTGTCGACGTACGGACGGGTGAACTCCTACGGCTTCGTCGAGACGCCGTACCGCAAGGTCGTCGACGGTGTCGTGACGACGCAGGTCGACTACCTGACAGCCGACGAGGAGGACCGCGTCGTCATCGCCCAGGCCAACGCGCCGCTGGCCGACGACAACACGTTCGTCGAGGAGCGCGTGCTCGTTCGCGAGCGCCGTGGTGAGGTCGACAACATCCCCGGCACCGACGTGGACTACATGGACGTCTCACCCCGGCAGATGGTGTCCGTCGGTACGGCGCTCATCCCGTTCCTCGAGCACGACGACGCCAACCGCGCGCTGATGGGCTCCAACATGCAGCGTCAAGCGGTGCCGCTGATCCGGGCAGAGGCCCCGCTCGTCGGCACCGGCATGGAGTACCGCGCCGCCGTCGACGCCGGCGACGTCGTCCTCTCCAAGGCAGCCGGTGCCGTGACGGAGGTCAGCGCCGACGTCGTCGAGGTCACCGACGACGAGGGCCATGCGGAGGCGTACCGGCTGGCCAAGTTCAAGCGGTCCAACCAGGGCACCTGCGTCAACCAGCGCCCGTCCGTCAAGGAGGGCGACCGTGTCGAGGTCGGCTCCCCGATCGCCGACGGCCCCAGCACCGACGACGCCGAGATGGCGCTCGGGCGCAACCTCCTGGTGGCGTACATGCCGTGGGAGGGCCACAACTACGAGGACGCGATCATCCTCAGTCAGCGGCTCGT
>JBBSIF010000154.1:0-5228 GCA_038232255.1 Propionibacteriales bacterium | reverse complement strand
GGCGCGAGCGCAGTGTCATCGAGCGCCGTGCCGGAGTCGGGAGCACTGTTCGGCGTAGCCGGGGACATGGGCGTCCAGGCTACGAGCAAGCGTACGTTTTCCTTGCACCGGGTGTACGAGCATATGGGCCGTAACGTGATCAACCACAAGGTGAGGGACGACGCGGCCAAGGGTCGGACGACCGTGCTGTCCCTGTACTCCAACGCTCGTTGGCCGCAAATCGCCGCCGGTGCACGCGACAAGGAGCTGGTCCGCGAGGCGAAGCAGCTCAAGGCGTTCGGCAAGCCCATCATCGTCGCCTTCCACCACGAGCCGGAGAATGACGAGAGGTACGGCCGACCCAGCGACTACGTCGCGGCGTTCCGGCGGTTCGTGACGGTCTACCGGCAGCAGGGCGCATCGAACGTCAGCTTCGCGTGGGTCGTCATGTCGTGGAACTTCCGCCCAGGCGGACCGGCCACGAAGTTCTACCCCGGTGACGACTACGTCGACTTCATCGCCCCTGATGGTTACAACTCCTCCGGGTGCCGCGTCGGTCCGGCGAAGCCGAAGCGGTTCCACACCTTCCAGCAGGTCTTCCAGCGGACCTACGACTTCACCGTCGCGCACAACAAGATGATGATCGTGGCCGAGTACGGCTCCGTCGAGTATCCGACCGCGCCCGGGCTCAAGGCGAAGTTCTTCGAGGGGATCCCCGCGACCGCCAAGCAGTGGCCCGCACTCAAGGGCCTCCTGTACTTCAACCACGGCATCGGCGGCTCGTCGAAGTGCCACTGGTCGGTGGACACGTCTGGCTCCTCGGTGGCCGCGTTCGTCAAGGTCGCCAACGACCCGTACTTCCACAACATGCCCTATAAGAAGTAGCGCCGTACAAGAAGTAGCGGCACCGCCCCTGCCAGACGAAGCGCCGGCCACCTTCGGGTGGTCGGCGCTTCGTGCTGTGCGACGCACCGAAGGCGCCTGCCTGGTCCGTCGAAGCCATGCCCGAGTCACCCGATCGGGCTATGCAGGGACGGGGCCATTCGGTCGAACACCAGCCGAAGCCGAAGCACCTGGAGGTACTCGTGAACGCACCGCAGGCCTTGGCCGCGCGCAGCCTTGCCATGGTGGCGGCTGGCGCCGCCGTCCTCACGGCAACCGCCGCCGGCTCCTTGCCAACAGCCGCCCCGGTGCTTGCCAGCGCGGGCCCTGCGGCGGTAGCCCCGTCGAGCACCGTTCCCGTACTTGTCCGGGAGGACGCGGCGGCCGGACGCGCACCAGAGGCTGCCGCCCGCCGGCTTGGTGGCGTGCACCTGCGGCGGCTGCCGCTCATCTCCGGTTTCGCCGTTCGCCTGCCGACGGGAGCCCTACGTCGCCTGGCGGCCGTTCCGGGCGTGCTGGCGATCTCGCCGGATGCGCGGATGCGGGTCCAGGGCGGCGCTTCCACCGCTGCCCTGCCCTCCGTCTACAACGACGTCGTGCGCGCCACAGACCTTCATCGCACCGGCCTCTCCGGAGCGGGTACGACGGTGGCTCTGGTCGACACCGGCATCGCGGACGTGCCGGACCTGTCCGGTCGCGTCCAGCCGGTGCGGACCAGCCTGCTCGGAACGGACAGTGCGCGCTGCCTCAACCTCTCCGGCGAGGCCGGCTGCGGGGACTCCTACGGGCATGGCACGTTTATCGGCGGCCTGATCGCCGGCAACGGCGCGGCGTCCGGCGGCCAGTACGCCGGTGTCGCGCCGGGAACCAGACTGGTGTCCGTCAAGATTGCGGGCCGGGATGGTTCCGCCGATGTCAGCACGGTCATCGCGGCCATCCAGTGGGTCGTGTCCGTTCGCAACCGATACGGCATCCGGGTGCTCAACCTGTCGCTGGGCACCGACTCCACACAGAGCTACCACCTGGACCCACTGAACTACGCCGTCGAGAAGGCGTGGCATGCCGGCATCGTCGTGGTGGTCGCCGCTTCCAACCGCGGACCGGGTGCTCGCACGATCTCGAAGCCGGGCGACGACCCGTTCGTGATCACCGTCGGTGCCGTCGACGACAACGGCACCCGGCCACGGAGCGACGACCGACTGCCGAACTTCAGCGCGCACGGGCCGACCGCATCCGACGGCCTCGACAAACCCGACGTCGTCGCGCCCGGCGCGCATCTCGTGTCGCTCAGCGCCCCCGGCTCGGCCGTCGAGGAGCAGGTGCCGTCGTCGATGCCGGCGCCGTACCGGCGGGGAAGTGGTACGTCGATGGCGACCGGCGTGGTGTCCGGCGTGGCCGCCCTCATGCTGCAGGCCAACCCCTCCCTCAGCCCGGACCGCGTCAAGTACGCGCTGACGGCCACGACGAAGCCCGATGCCTCGAGCGACCCCATGGCGGTCGGCTCGGGTCTCGTCGACGCCTATGCGGCGACCGTCGCGGCACCGCCCGGCCTCGCCAACCAGGGTCTCGACGAGTCAACCGGCACGGGGTCGCTGCAGGACAGCCGAGGGACAGTGCAGGTCCGTGCCTCGGCTGCGGTGGCTACCCCGGTGATCAGCGGAGAGCTCACCGCTCAACTTCGGATCTGGGATCCGATCGGGTTCCGAGTGCTTCCGTGGACCGAGCTCACCTGGTACACGTCGCAGTGGGCGGGTTCGAACTGGGAGGCCACCGATTGGGCCGGCTCGAACTGGGAGGGCTCGAACTGGGAGGGCTCGAACTGGGAGAGCACCAGCAGCTACGGCTCGAACTGGGAGGGCTCCACCTGGTACGGCGCCTGGGACCGGTGAGCAGCTCATGGCCCGGTCGATGACTCCGGTACGCCGTCTCACCTACGGCGTCGGCATGGCCGCCGCCGTAGGTGCAGCGGTGTCCCAACGGCTGGAGGGCGACCGTCCGCCGCCGCCGACGGGTGCCCTCCTGGCGTTGCTCGCCGCCCTGACGGTCGCAGGCTGCCTGCGCCTGCGTTTCCACTACAGCGACGAGCGCCTCACGCTGGATGCCTTCGACGCCATCCTGATGGCCGCGGTGTTCGCGCTGCCTGGCTGGGCCGTCGTGGTGTTGGCCGGCGTCGCCAAAGGCACGGCTCAGGGCATCCGCCGCGTCCACGTCACCAAGGCTGCCTTCAACATCGCGCAGTGGATGGCGACCGCCGCGGCCGCGAGCACCTGCTACGACCTCCTCCGTGACGGACGGGAGCTGACGACCCGCAATGTCGGCGCCCTCGTTGCGGCGACGCTGGTAGGTGGGGTCGTGAACCACTGCACGGTGATTGCCGTTCTCAGCGTCGCCGGCGACACACCCCCGCGCGCGGTCCTGTCCCGGCTGTCATCCGTCGTCGTACCAGGCTGGGTCGTCGGCGGGATGCTGAACGGTGCGTTCGGACTGCTGCTGACGACCGCGTACAGCCGCAGCACGTGGGCCGTCGGGCTCTTCTTCGTACCCCTCGGGATGCTGCATTGGGCCAGCCACGGCTACGCCGCGGCGCGGGCGGATCGAGCGAGACTGGCCGGTCTCCAGCGAGCGACCCATACGCTCGTGGCGCTCGACCCGCGCGACGGCTTCCCCCGTCTCCTCGATGAGGTCCGGGCCTGCTTCGAGGTGGAGGCGGCCGAGCTGGTGCTCTTCGACGGCGAACGGCGCCGGGTGTACCGGTCGGAAGCCGGGGTCGCGACCGACGGGGCGACGTACGGCCGGACCGACGAGCGAGGCACGGAGCGCGGTTTGCCCGATCTACTGGCTCGGCGCCCAGGCGCAGT
Source organism: Propionibacteriales bacterium (assembly GCA_038232255.1). Taxonomy (GTDB): domain Bacteria; phylum Actinomycetota; class Actinomycetes; order Propionibacteriales; family Nocardioidaceae; genus JAWWPG01. The sequence goes on along the minus strand of JBBSIF010000154.1, from coordinate 1,509 downwards.
GCGCGTGGACGCCGAGGAGGTCGACGAGGAGATCTGCGCCGCGCTGACCCGTGCGGATCGGCGAGACTGTCTCGCCGCACCGCTGCGATCAGGAGAACGCACCCTGGGCGTCCTCTGTGCCTACAACCGGATCGGGATGGAAGGCTTCGAGCAGGGGGAGCTGGCGGTCGCCGAGGCGCTGGCGAGTGAGATCGTCGCGGCTCTCGAAAAGGCCGACCTCGTCGAGTCCGTACTGGAAGAGCGTCGCCGGCTCGCGGAGATCGTCGGCCAGACCTCCGACGGCATCGCTACCATCTCCGCAGACGGAACTATCCGCAGCTGGAACCCCGGTATGGAGACGATCAGCGGTCACCCGGCAAGTGAGATGGTGGGCGGACGAGTGCTGGCCCGGCTGCGGACGGCCGACGCCCTCGGCCGCGAGGTTCCGATCGATCGCTGGGTCGAGCACCGCCCCCTACCGGACCGGGTGCAGATCACCACCGCCGCCGGAGAGCGTCGATGGCTGTCCTGCTCCTTCAACACCGTGCCGGCGGCGGACGGCGCCCCGGACTCGCTCATCGTGATCGCCCGTGACATCACGGAGGCCCATCAGCTCGAACAGCTCAAGGACGACTTCGTCGCGATCGTGTCTCACGAGCTCCGTACGCCGGTCACGCCGATCAAGGGATGGGCGCACATCCTGCTCAAGCACGGTCATCGGCTCGATGCGGACCGGCAGCGAGACGCCGCGCAGAACATCCTCGCGCAGAGCCACCGACTAGAGCAGCTGATCGCCAACGTCCTCGAGGCGTATCGGATGGAGAACGACCGTCGTCCCGCGATCGACAGTGTGGTCGACGTCGGCGCGACGGTGCTGAAGGTGGTCGAGGAGCACGGCGTCATCGCGCCCGAGGCTACGATCCGCCTGGACTGCGGCCTCGCCGGATGCGACGCGTACGGCGAGGCCGCGTGGGTCGAGCGCATCGTGGCCAACCTGATCTCCAACGCGATCAAGTACGCGCCTCGAGGAGAGCCGATCGACGCCCGGGTCGTCAGCGACGACGAAACCATCGCGGTCCAGGTGAGTGACCGGGGCCCCGGCATCCCGCGGCAGGATCGAGATCGGGTCTTCGAGCGCTTCGAGCGGCTGACGGAGTCGCACACGCAGACCGGCACCGGCCTTGGCCTCTACATCGCCCGACAGCTGGCCGAGCGGATGGGCGGCACCGTGGAGGTCGACACCCGGCCCGGGCTGGGTTGCACGTTCAGTCTCGTCCTGCGACGTGCCGGCTGCCCGGCGGGCGCCCGCCTACCGGCGGGGAGCGTCCAATCCTGACCCGTCATGCTGTCCTCGGTGGATACCGGGCATGAACCCGACGAGCTTGTGGCGCGTTGGCGTGCCGTAGCGGGCCAGACGCCCGGGTCGCATCGCCTCGGGAGCGACCTGCTGCGCCGCTACGTCGAGCCGCACCGGCACTACCACGACACCCGCCACCTGCTCGAGGTGCTGGCCGCGATCGACGAGCTTGG
>JBBSIF010000153.1:0-5286 GCA_038232255.1 Propionibacteriales bacterium | reverse complement strand
AGCGTCGAGAGGTTGGCCGCCGACCGCAGGTCCCCGCCGTAGACGCCGAAGAGCGCCGCCGAGCGTCGTACGGCGGCGGCCCACTCCGCCTCCGCCGGCAGCCGCGGTTGGCGCAGCTCGTGCTGCGCGGTGATCTGTTCCAGCGGGGGCGGCGACACCGGCGCACCGGCGCGGTACCAGGCCCGGTCGCTGAGCAGCGCGTAGGCGGCGACGAGGAGGTTCTTCACCAGCCGGTCGAGTCCGCGGGCCTGGGGCAGGTCGGTCCAGGCGTAGAGCTGGGCGACGGGGATGGTGTCGCCGAGCCCTTCCTGGGCGGCCTGCTGCACGAAGTGGTTGCGCCACAGGAAGGTGTCGGCGGAGAACAGGAAGTGCGCCTCCAGCATCTCGCCGAGCTTCAACCGGTTGCAGATCCGGGCCAGCGTCGCCCGGTGCGGCTGCTCCACCGGCACGCGGCCGCCGGGCTGGCCAACCGCCCGGGTGACGTAGTCGAGCACCCGAACCAGGTCCGCACGGCGGACCTCCGCCTCGAAGAGCGGGTGGTCGGGGAACTGGTGGCTCAGCATCTGGTCGACGAGGTGGTCGAAGGCGTCCTGCAGCCGGGCGCCGACCGGCGGACCCGGGTCGAAGCCCACGTCTAGCGTCGCGAAGAAGCGTGGCTCGCCGTACGACGTGTCGATGTTGCCCGGCTGGATCTTGGCGGCGCCGTACGCCTGCTGGAGCACCTCGAGAAGCCGTTGGCGCAACGACGACTGTCGGTTACCCAGAATGACCTTCGCCTGGGCCCGGTCCTGCACCGAGAGCTGAACGGCATTGCTCTCGAAGCGCTCACCCGAGCCGGCCAGCAGGTAGTTGAGGCAGACCAGCTCGCCGAGGTCCCGCTCGCGCTCCGGGGTCAGGAAGGCCGGGATCCAGCACACCGTGCGGCTGGTGGTGCCTCCAGCCCGCATGCTCTCGATGCGGGCGTGGTCGTCGGCCGGCGTCCGCGCTTCGCTGTCGAAGGGAAAGTCGACGACGAGCTTCCACCGGTCGTTCTCCGCGAGCAGCGAAGAGTCCGGCAGCTCGTGGCGGTCGCGGACGTTGCCGAAGACGACGTCGATGGTCCGCCGGCTGCCGCGCCACACGGCTAAGTGGCTGAGCTGGCTGGACAGGGTCTCGGCCGTGGAGATGCCCAGCGAGGAAAAGGCCAGGTCGCGCAGCAGCCGCCGGCGTTCCCCGGTGTTGTCGATGTTGCGGACCCGCTCGACGACGCTCTCGTAGTCAACGCGTGCCAGCTCGACGGAGACGATCGGATCACGGCTGTCGTCGCTGAGCCGGATCTCGCCGACGTCGGCAGCGAGGTCACGCAGCCTGCGCACGACCACGGTGCCTTCCGTTCCGGCCAGCGGGGTCGCGATGGTGCCGTGGTTGAGCGCTGCCAGCCGGCTCGCGGTGAGCGTGCGAAGGACTGCCACATTGGGCGCCAGGGCGCCCAGTAGCAGCGTCTTGACGAGCCGGTCGTCGGCACGGAAGGCGTGGGTGCGGGAGAGCGCCGCAACGGCGTCTTCCTCGAGGCCGTGGGTGGCGAGGAGGAGCGGCCGGATCTTCTCGGAGTAGAGCGTGCGTGCGGAAACGAAGTGCTGCGCGATCTCGGCTGTGAGCGGCATCTCGCCACCCTCGACGAGTACGTCGAAGACGTCTCCGACCGGGATGAGGTCGTCGACCGTCAGCTCACTCCAGCCGTCGACGAGCAGCTGCTGCATGACCTTGAGTGCGGTCCGCTCTCGCTGCAGCATCCCGGACAGCGCGACGAGGACGTCGACCAGTGCGGGGGAGAAGGGATAGGTACGCCGGAACGCCGTCTGGTCGGCGCCGCCGTGACCGTCGGTGTTCAACCCCTGGAGCAAGACGTTCCAGACGTCGCCCCGTCGGCTGACCTTCGCGAACGCGGCGTCGATGGCAGCCGCCCCGCCGGGCTTTGGCTTGAGCAGCCGCTTCTCGACGATGACCGGGAGGTTGCTGTCCCCCAGTGTGATCTTGTTGAACCGGTCCTCCCACCAGCGGAACGTCTCGCCGAAGGCCAGCCGCTCGGCGCCCGGCACGTGCTCGCCGAGGAAGTCCTTGAGGTCCCGCTGCCGGGCGATGAAGGACACCAGCGGGATGGGGCGGCGCGCGTCGGCGGCCTCGACGAGCTTGGCGACCTTCGCCCCCTCACTGGAGACAAAATCCGTGTCGCCGATCCGGCTCGCGAGCCAGAGCACGAGCTCGTCGAGGAAGAGCACGACCGCGTCGTAGCCCAGGCTCTGAGCGTGCCGCGCCATCGCGGCCAGCCCACGATCAAGATCGAGGTAGCCGGCTCCCGTCGTAAACGAGTGGAAGTAGGTGGAGGTGAGGTCGCTGACCAGCCGGCCGCGGTCGTCGTGCCCGACCGACGCGGCGCGGGCGCGGTCGTACGACGCCGCGTCCCAGCCCCCACCGAAGCTGCCCCACCCGTCGGCGTCTTGTCCGCCGAGCCCGGCGAAGAACCTCTCGTCGCCGAGGGTGGCGCGCATGCGGTCGGCGTCGTCGAGGAGGGCGTCGGTGACGTGCACCTCGGGCAGCGGGGCGTCGGGATGCTGCCGGCGGATCTGGTCGACGTAGCCACCGAGCACGGCCGACTCGAGATTCGTCGCACCGATGAGGTGATAGGTCAGGCGCAACAGCTTGCGCTGGTGCAGCCACCCGTCGTGCTTCGCCACCGTGGACGCCAGGCCCTCGATCGACCGAGCGTCGGGGTCGTGGCCGAGGAGCTGGTGGAGAACGGCCATGAAGTGGCTCTTGCCGGACCCGAAGGAGCCGTGCAGGAACGCTCCGTCGCTGCGCTGGCGGTCCAGCGCGCCCTTGATGAGTGCTAGCGCCTGGTCGAAGTTCTGTGCGAGCTCGGGCGTCACGACGTAGTCGGCCAGCGTGGCCCTTGCGTGCGCGTCCTGCACACCCTCCGTCAGCTTGAGGACGTAGTCGCCGGCGCTGATCCGTTCCGGGATCGTGATGACGTCGCGCAGCGGCATCCCCGTTGTCATCGGGTCATCATCTCCGGTTGCGCCCGGTTTCGGGGCTCCAGCGGCATCGTTCCGCCGTAGGCAATATGCTACGGTACCACCGTGGTGACGATCCCCCAGCGAGAGCTTCGCAACAACGTCAGCGCCGTCTTACGTCGAGCGGAAAACGGCGAGCGCTTCACCATCACCGTCGACGGACGGCCGGTCGCGCGGCTCGGGCCGATCGACGGTCCACACCGGCCGGCTTCGGCAAGCCAGCTTGCCGGCATCCTCGCCGCTACGCCGGTGGACGAGCAATGGAGCGAGGACCTGCAAGGGCAGCGACGTGAGGACAGAGACGCCGCCGAGGAGCCGTGGTCGTAAGACCAGCGATCGTCGACACGAGTGTGCTCGTCGGCGGCGACTTCCATCTCGGGGACGGCTTCGACCAAGAATGGGCCATCAGCGTGGTCACAATCGGCGAGCTGGAAGCCGGCGTGTTGTTGGCGGAAGATCCGACCCTTCGCGCCGCTCGGCTGCGGCGACTGACCGCCATTCTCGGCGCAGCGCCCGTCGTGCCCGTAGAGCGCCCAGTCGCCGCCCGCTACGGCGAACTCAGGTCCGCGACCGGTCGTCGGCCCACCAACGACCTGTGGATCGCCGCAACCGCTCTTGCCCACGACCTCACCCTCGTCACGGCAGACAGGCACCAGGCAGCCCTGCCTTTGGTGGCTCTCCGACTTTGGTAGGGCAAGATCGCTTATGAGGGGCTGCGGCGAGCCTGCGTGTATGGGGCTCGTGGCCGCCTGAGTCTCGCTGTGTCAACTGGCAGCGGGACGGGAGGCCACGAGCCTTGGAGCACGCTACGACGTTGTTGTTGGGGTTGGCCGGGGTGGCGGTCGAGCGGGTCGAGCGCATCGACGGCGGGACTCGGCGGGTGCATGTCTCCACGGCGGATGCGACCGCGGCGGCCTGCCCGGGATGCGGGGTGTTCTCGACCGCACCGAAGCAGTACGTGACGACCCGGCCGAAGGACCTGCCGTACGGGGAGGCTCGTCTCGAGCTGCGCTGGTGCAAGCGGCGGTGGCGGTGCCGGGAGAAGCTGTGCCCGCGCAGGACGTTCACCGAGTCGATTCCTGAGGTGCCGGCCGGCGCCCGGACGACGGGGCGGCTGCGACGGGCGCTGGCCGATGCCGTCGAGTGCAACCGCTGCGTCGACGAGGTCGCCCGGGCGCACGACGTCGCCTGGCCCACGGTGCAGCGGGCGGTCGACGCCCGGGCCGCCGACCGGCTGGCCGAGCCGGCGCCGACACCGGTGCTGGGCGTCGATGAGACCCGGTTCGGCCGGCCGCGCTGGGTGCGCGACGACGACACCGGGAAGTGGCACTTGACCGATCCGTGGGAGACCGGCTTCGTCGACCTGGCCACCGGCCAGGGCCTGCTCGGTCAGGTCCCCGGGCGGACCAGTGCCTGCGTGCTGCGCTGGCTGGCCGAGCGCAGCGATGAGTTCCGGGCCGGTATCAAGGTGGTGGCGCTGGACCCGTCCGCGCCCTACGCCCGAGCGGTGCGCGACGCGCTGCCGCACGCGGCCATCGCGGTCGACCATTTCCACCTCGTCGCGCTCGCCAACGACACCGTCACCCAGGTGCGGCAACGGGTGCTCCGGGAGCGGCTGCACCGCCGTGGCCGCAGCAGTGACCCGATCTGGGCGAACCGGCGGCTGCTGCTGCGCGGCCGGGAACGGCTCTCCGAGCGCGGGTTCGCCCGGATGTGGAACGGTGCGATCGAGCACGACCCCTCCGGCGAGCTGCTGGCCGCCTGGATCGCCAAGGAGGAGCTGCGGGCACTGCTCCGCTGCGCGCAGCGCGGTGGGCAGCGGCACGACATCTCGCACCGACTGCACCGCTTCTACACCTGGTGCGCCGAGGCCGACGTGCCCGAGGTCACCACCCTGGCCGAGACCGTGGCGACCTGGTGGCCGGCGATTCTCGTGTTCCTGCAGACCGGCATCACCAACGCCGGCACCGAGGGCACCAACCGGCTCATCAAGGCAGTGAAACGCCACGCCTGCGGGTTCAGAAACAGACGCCACTTCCGCGACCGGGTACGGTTGCACTGCATCCGATCAAGACGACGGACGCCAGCGAGGCAAGCGGAGTTGCCCGCTCAAAGTTGAAGAGCCTGATTGTCCGTAGCGCAGCAGCACCGCGTACAGCCGGAACGCGCAGTCGCTGATGGCCGCGTCGATGATCCACTCAGGCACGATGGCGAAGCGCTGCTCGAGGACGAGGGT
>JBBSIF010000152.1:0-5298 GCA_038232255.1 Propionibacteriales bacterium | reverse complement strand
TGATCGACTCGGGGCAGCCGCGCAACGCCCCGGCCAGCGGGGTGCACGGCTACCTGACGCGGGACGGAATGCCCCCGGCCGAGCTGTTGCGGGTCGGGCGTACGGAGGTGCAGGGCTACGGCGTACGTGTCCTGGTCGAGGGGTGCGTCGCCCAGGGGCCGTACGCCGACGACGGCCGGCAGGGGGTGGCGCTGGCGGCCGGGCGGCGGCTCACCGGCCGTCGGCTGCTGGTCGCCACCGGCCTGGTCGACGAGCTCCCCGACGTGCCCGGAGTGCAGGAGCGGTGGGGCAAGGACGTCTTGCACTGCCCGTACTGCCACGGCTGGGAGGTCCGGGACCGGCCGATCGCGGTCTTGGCGTCCGGACCGATGTCGGTCCACCAGGCGCTGCTGTTCCGCCAGCTCACCGACGACGTCACGTACCTGACGAACGGGCTGCCGCCGACACCAGAGCAGCTCGAGCAGCTGCTGGCCCGTCACGTCCGCGTCGTCGACGACCCCGTCCACGCGCTGCAGGTGGAACACGACAGGCTGGTCGGAGTCCTGCTCACCAGCGGCGACCTGGTTGCCTGCCAGGCCGTCGTGGTCGCGACCGTCATGCGGGCACGGGCGGGCTTCCTCGCCGGGATCGGGCTGACCCCGGTCGAGCACCCGTCCGGGATCGTCGAGCACCTGACGACCGACGACATCGGGCGCACCGGCGCAGCCGGTGTCTGGGCGGCGGGCAACGTCACCGAGGCCCACGCGCAGGTCGGCGCAGCGGCGGCAGCCGGCGCGTTCGCCGGCGCCCAGATCAACGCCGATCTCGCCGCCGAGGACACCCGCCTGGCCGTCGACGCCCGCCGCGCCCAGCACGCCCTGGCCGCGCGATGAGCGGCCACGACGGCAGCGAGTTCGACGCCGGCTACTGGCAGGACCGCTACGCGAACGGCCAAGGCGCCAGCCGCCGGGACCCCAGCCCCAGTCTGCTCGCCGAGGTCGCTGATCTGCCGCCCGGCCGCGCCCTGGAAGCCGGCTGCGGGTGGGGTGCCGACGCGCTCTGGCTGGCCTCCCGCGGCTGGCACGTCACCGCCGTCGACGTCGCGCCCGCCGCCGTCAACCAAGCCCGCCGAGCCGCCGAGACCGCCGACCCCGGCGCCGCCGCGCGCATCACCTGGACCGCCGCCGACCTCCTCACCTGGGACCCCGCCGCCCGCTTCGACCTCGTCACCTCGCACTACGTCCACGTACCCGGGCCCCCGCAGGCCCTGGTCTCGCGGCTGGCCTCCTGGGTCGCGCCAGCCGGAACACTGCTCGTCGTGGGACACGAGCACCGCCATGGCCACGGCAGCCATGACGATGATCACGGCACGCACGGCGGTACCGGGACCGGTTCACCGCCGGTCAGCGCCCGCCTCGAGATCGCGCAGATCACGAGCACTCTCCGCGTCGAGGATTGGCAGATCCTCACCGCCGAAGCCCGCACCCACACGGTTGACAGGCCCAACGGCGCACCCCTCGCCGTCCTCAACGACGTCGTCGTCCGGGCTCAACGGAACAACTAGCACCACAGCCAACATGCGCACAGTGCTCACTCTCCGGACCGCACAGCGCTGCGAGAACCGCGCCACTCGCCGCTGCGAGTGACAGCGTTCGCCGACGGAACGTGGGGTGTTCCCGTAGGACGTTCGGCTACCGAGACCACAGACTGCCCACGGCGGTCACCGTCCTTCGAGCACACCTTGGAGAAGGGATGGGTAGTCCGCGTGAGCCGGGGCCAGGCCGGCCAGATCACCAGCGGTGAACCAGCGCAACAGGTCGTGCTCGTCCGGTGCGCGGTTGGTGATGACTCCCTGCCAGTGCCGGACCCGCCAAATGCTCAAAGTCAGGGACGACTCGCTGCCGTCGCCAAGGTGTAGTCGAGCCACTGCGACGACGTCGCGCTCAAGGACCCGCAGGTCGAGTTCCTCCCTCAGCTCCCGTATGAGAGCCTCCACCTCGGACTCTCCCTGCTCGACGTGCCCGCCGGGCAGGTCCCAGACGTCCGGGTACCACCTGCGCGACGGGCTGCGGTGCCCGAGCAGGATCCGGTCGAGATCAACGAGAGCACCGACGACCACATGAGGCACGCCGGCATCACAGCAGGTCCTGAGCAGCCCCGCCATCGATGGCTGAAGACAGTCAAGCGGAGCGACCGCAGGCCGATCGTCTACCAGGCGTCCCGGTAGCCGCCTCAACTGGGATGCCAACCCTGCTGGTTTCAGCCAGGAGGACGGGTGCTGGCGCGCGTCACCGTCGAGCCAGCGCTGCAGCAGGTCCGCGCGTTGGTGGCGCCCGAGCAGCCGGTAGGCCCGCAGCCACACTGCCGGGTCGGCGATCGGCAGCCCGCGCCACATGCGCGTGACTCGGGTGGGCAGCGACACCACGTGCTCGTGGTCGAGCAGCGCAAACCCGACCAGGACATCGACGTCATGGTCGATGCCGTGCACGAGGAAGCGGGCCCGGGTGGCATAGCCGGCCTCGCCGGAGGGGGCGGCTGTGACGGTCAGGCCCGGGACGTCCGCCAGGGCAGCCTCGACGGCCTGCGTCGCGGCGTCGGTGGTTACGTCCCAGTCCCGTACTGCGTCCACAAGCCCAAGCGCCGCGAGCAGTCCGGAGCCGCCGACAGCGACCACGGCGTCGTGCGCCTGCAGCGCCGCGACGACGGCCGCGACGACCGACAACGGCGGCGTCAGGACGGCAGTCACACCGTCATTGTCGCGGCGGTCCGGTCCGGTGCGCGCGACCGGATCGGCCGGGGCCGCAAGCCCTTCCGGGTGCTGGGCTGGTTGTTGATCCGCTGCGGACGGCCGTGGCCCGGACGCACCCGCCCTCGCGCGTGCCGGTAGGCGTTCGGCTATCGGAGCAGGCGCACGTGAATCGGAAGGTCAAGGTCTGCCCACGCGCGGTCGGCGGTCAGGACCTCCGCGGGCGTGCTGCGCAGCGTGAGCGCCAGGCAGCATCGGTCCCCAAGCGACAATGCTCGGCCGCCGGGCAGAGCACGCATCGCGCCAGCCAGCTCGGCGTCCTCCTCGAGAACCGGCGCGATCCGCACTCCGGCTGCCCTGAGCAGCTCACGGACTCGGCCGACGTCGACGTCCGCATCGACGAGCTTGCCGATCACCTCCGCCAGGTTCGCCGCTCCCAGGACCGCCGCTGCGAGCTCGTCTTACACGACGTCGGCGCCCGGTTCATCGTGCACTAGCGCAAGGACCGCCGAGGCGTCCAGAACCGTCATTCGCAGGCCGCAGCCACTCGCCGCTCGGCCAGGAGCTCCTCGACGAGCGAGCGGCTGCGAGGGATGCTTGTTGCTAGGCCGCGCAACTCCGCCGCGGCGTCCTGCTGTCGCTCCAGCACTAGCCGCTGGCCCGATATGTGTAGGTGCAGGCGATCACCAGGAGCCAATCCCAGGGCAGTGCGCACCTCCGCCGGGATCACGAGGCGGCCCTGCTGTCCAAGCACGAGTGTGGCATCCATGGCAGTAGCGTGGCACACGTACGCGGTGCATGCCAGGTGTTTCCGATAGCCGTCGGCTATCGGAGCGGCGCGCCGTCGGCTCTCGGCCCTTGGTGCGCGACGCGTAACCGCGATTACGGTGCGCTCGTGACCAGACAGGACCGAGCCCCGTGGTGGCTCCTGCTCGCCGTGGCGGTCGTCCTGGGGGTGGCGGCAGCCCTGCTGGCGGGTGCACTCGGTTGGCCCCCTCTTGTGGCGGAAGGGCTCGCCGGAGCGACCTGCGGGGTTGCGGCTGTGTTTGTGCTGGCCCGCTACCGCTCGAACGGCCAGGGCTCCGGTCCGGACGGGCAGCGCGACTGATCGACGTTGACGGCAGCGACGATCAGACCGGCACGTAGGTGGGACTCTGTGACGTCCGGTAGCGGATCCGCTTGTGGGACGGCCCTGTGTCGCTGGCCGGTCGGCTCGCGGGACGCTCCGTTTAGGCTGGCCCTGGCTGGGGCGGACCGGGAACCGGCGCGCGGCCGCGGTCTGGCCCTTGCTCTCGCCTAGGCTCGGTCGCCATGCAGTTCGGGCTGGTGGACCTCATCGATCCTCGTCTGAGCGGGCTCGTGGCGGAGTCGCGCGCCTTCTACGCGCAGCGTGTGGCGGGCCGTGGTCCGAGCAGCCTCGAAGAGCTCCGGAGGCTCCGCGCAACGGCGCCTGCTCCCGCCCCATCGGACCCGCCCGCTGCCGTCGAGGTCGTCCGCGCCGGCGGACGCAGCGTCCCGGTGCGCATCCACGAGCCGGCGAGCGGTGAGGTGGCCGGCGTGTTCCTGGAGCTCCACGGCGGGGGCTTCTACATGGGCTCTGCGGCAGGAAGCGACGTCCGTGATCGGGCTCTCGCCGACGCCCTTGATCTTGCGGTCATCAGCGTGGACTACCGGCTGGCTCCAGAACACCCCTGGCCCGCCGCGCCCGACGACTGCGAGACGGCGGCGCTCTGGCTCGCGGATTACGCTCGGGACCGCTTCGGCACCACGAAGCTGTCCATCGGAGGCTTCTCCGCCGGTGCGACATTGGCAATGAGCACCCTGCTGCGGCTGCGCGAGCGGGCGGTCGCGGCGTACGGGACCGCTGTGTTGCAGTTCGGCACCTATGACCTGAGCGGCCTGACCCCGGCCGGGCGTCTGATTGCCGACGAGTACTTCCTCGACGCCTATACCGGTGCCGCCGAGGACCGCACTCACCCGGACATCTCACCGATCTACGCCGACCTCGTGGGCCTACCGCCGGTGTTGATCGTCGTCGGGGCCGACGACGTCCTGCTCCAGGACAACCTGGCGATGGCCGGGCGCCTCTCAGCGGCCGGGGTGGACGTCGAGTTGCGCATCTACCCCGCGTCACCTCACGGGTTCACCGGGCACGGCACGCCCATGGCGACAGCTGCGATGGACGACATCAAGTCGTGGCTCCGACGTCGGCATCGATGAGCGATCTGGCTGCCTGGACATCGTCCCGGCAGCCGTCGGCTATCGGACGGTCTGCTGCGTCTCGCTAATCGGTCGGTATGGGACCTCTCGACGCCTGCTTGTACTTGACCGAGGAAGCTGGTCCAGCCATGCGCGGATTTCGCGTCCGGCGCTCGAGCGGATCCGGCGTGATGAGTTCTGCGGTGCATGTCGAGACGCCGAGCCCTCGTTCGAGGAGGTGATGAACGGGCGGCATCGAGCGGCCCGCAGGGACGGAGTGGTCATGACGGTTATAGGTCAGGCGCTGGCGGTCCGCGCGGACGACGATCAGATCGGCTGCAGCGCCGAGGGGCGGGTCACCCGGTCGCTGCTGG
>JBBSIF010000151.1:0-5327 GCA_038232255.1 Propionibacteriales bacterium | reverse complement strand
CCGAAGATCGCCCCGGGGTTCGCCCTCAGGCCTCGTGCTGCGCGCTGGGTCGGCCACTCCCCGATACGGGTACGAGGAACCATCGGCGGGAGTCTGGCCCACGCCGACCCGTCGGCGGAGTGGTGCCTGCTGGCCCGGATGCTCGCCGCGCTCATCATCGTGCTGGGCCCCCGCGGGCAGCGGCAGGTCCCGGCGGCGGAGTGGTTCACCGGCTTTCTCACCACCGCGTGCGAGCCGGACGAGGTCGTTGTGGAGATCCTGTTCCCCCGGCCGCGTGAACACGCGGCTCTCACGGAGTTCGCCCAACGACAGGGCGACTTCGGGATAGCCGCAGCCGCCGTCGGTCTCGACGTCACGGACGGAGTCTGCTCGGACGTCGCCGTCGTGATCGGTGGCGTGAGCGGTGAGCCCTACCGGGCGACTCAGGTCGAGGTTGCCGTCCAAGGAGAACCGGCCACCCCGGCGACCTGGAGGGAGGCTGGCCGGCTCGCGGCAGACATCGTCTCGCCTCCCGATGACGCACACGGCAGCTCGGCGTATCGCAAGCATCTTGTCGGCACGCTCACCGAGCGGGCGTTCGCCGAGGCGACCGGACAGCAGCCAGGGAAGCCGGCTTGACTACCCCCTGGACCGGAGCCCGCCTGCCACGACGAGAAGATCGCCGGATGCTGCTAGGCCGGGCTCGCTTCGTCGACGACCTGGGGCATCCACACGCGTTGCACCTCGCGTTCGTGCGCAGCGCGCAGGCCTCCGGCCAGCTCCGCAGCATCGATGCCACGGCGGCCGCTGCCCTCCCCGGGGTGGGCGCCGTCCTCAGCGCTGCGGACCTGGGCAGTCCTGGCTTCATGGCGGCGCTGGAGCGTGAGCAGTTCGTGCGGACGACGATGCCCCTCCTGGCTGGAGACAGGATCAGGTTCGCGGGGGAGCCCCTCGCCGTCGTCGTCGCTGATGACCCTTACCTCGCCGAGGATGCGGCCGAGCTCGTGCTCGTCGAGATGGATGACCGCGAACCGGTGATGAGCATCGACGCCGCGCTGGCCGGTCGCGGCCCGGTCCACGACGAGGCCCCCGACGGTGTACTCATCGACCTGCCCATGTTTGAGGACCCCCTGATCCAGCAGGCCCTCGAGGACGCTCACCTGGTGCTGGAGCGGACGTTCACCAGCGCCCGAGTCACCGCAGCACCCATGGAAGGCCGGGGCTGCCTAGCCGAGTGGGACGACCGAGCCGAGCAGATGGTCCTCCACATCTCCACCCAGGTGCCCCACCAGGTCCGCTCCGGGGTCGCCGCTGTCATGGGACTGCCTGAGCGCTCGGTGCGCGTCATCGCCCCCGACGTGGGCGGGGGCTTCGGCCTGAAGTGCGTCGTCGGACGCGAAGAGGCCGTCGCCGCGCTCGTGGCGCGCAAGCTCGGCCGCGCGGTCAGGTGGACCGAGGACCGCCGCGAGAACCTCACCTCGTCCTTTCACGGCCACGAGCAGGAGTACCGCGTCCGGATCGGCTTCGGCTCCGACGGCCTGATCGTCGCACTTGACGCCGACGTCCGCTGTGACGTGGGCGCCTACTCGGTGTACCCCTTCACCTCGGCCGTCGAGCCGTTGATGGCCGTGACGGAGCTTCCGGGGCTCTACAAGGTCGGGAGGTACGCCGCGCGAGGCCGGGCGATCGCTACGAACAAGCCGCCGACGGCCCCATATCGAGGCGTCTCGAGGCCGCAGATCGTGCTCGTGATGGAAAGACTCATGGATACTGCCGCCGAACAGCTCGGGATGGACGCGATCGAGCTGCGGCGACGAAACCTCATCCAGGCCGAGGACTTTCCCTACACCGGGCCGAACGGCATCACCTACGAGCCGGGTTCCTACCAAGAGGCGCTAGATCTGTGCTGCGCGCACATCGAGAAGGCGGGCTGGCGGACTCCAGGGGCTGGTGGCCTCTTGCGCGGCGTCGGAATCGCCTGCTTCTCCGAGCGCACCGCCTATGGCACCGCCACGATGGGCTTGCGGAGGATGGCCATGACGCCCGGGTACGACGTCGTGCACGTGCGGATGGACCCCTCAGGAGAGGTCGTCGTGACGACTGGGACGTGCGGCCACGGACAAGGGCATGAGACAACCTTCGCGCAGATCGTCGCGGACCAGCTGGGAGTGCATCCCGACCGCGTCAAGCTCAGACAGGGTGACACGGACATCTCCAGCTACGGCTGGGGCACCTTCGGGAGCCGGTCGATTGTCATCGGGGGCGGGGCGGCGTCGGTGGCCGCCCGCCGGCTGGCCACGCAGCTGAGTGCAGTCGCGGCCGAGATGCTCGAGGCCGACGTGTCGGACGTCGAACTCATGGACGGGCACATCCATGTTCGTGGCGCTCCGCACGTCCGCGTTTCCATGCAGCAGGTTGCGCAGACCGTCCATTTCCGGGCGCACAGCCTCAGCGGCGGCCACGAGTATCTCCTGGAGGCCCGCGGCGAAGCCGACCCGCCCGGCATGTTCTCCAACGCGGTACACGCGGCGTTGGTCGAGGTTGACCCGGGCACGGGCGGCGTGAGGGTGGTCGACTATCTCGTCGTGGAGGACTGCGGAGTGATCATCAACCCGATGATCGTCGACGGGCAGGTCAGAGGCGGCGTGGCGCAGGGTATCGCCGCAGCGCTGTACGAGCGGCTGCGGTTCACCGATGACGGCCAGCCGCAGTCGGGGACGTTCATGGACTACCTCGTGCCGACGGCATCTGAGATCCCGCCCGTGAGCATCCACCACCTCGAGACACGCTGCGAGCTGTCGGAGACAGGAGCCAAAGGCATGGGGGAGGGCGGCACGATCGGTGCCCCGGCGGCGGTGTTGAACGCGGTCAACGATGCGCTGCGGAGCTTCGGTGCGCAGATCAACCACATCCCCGTGCTGCCCGAGGACGTCATCGCCGCCATCGAGGAGAAGAGATGAAAGACATTCACCTGATCAGCATCGACGTCAACGGCACCGAGCACGAGCTTGTCGTCGAGTCGCGGCGCACCCTCGCGGACGTGCTGCGCCAGGACATCGGTCTGACAGGTACCCATCTGGGCTGCGAGCACGGTATCTGCGGAGCGTGCACGGTACTCCTTGACGGCGAACCGGTCCGGTCATGCCTTGTCTTCGGTGTGCAGGCTGACGGCCGTTCGGTGCGCACGGTCGAAGACCTCGCCGACGGCGACCAGCTCAGCGACCTGCAGGAAGCCTTCAGCCGGAACCACGCACTGCAGTGCGGATTCTGCACCCCCGGCTTCCTCATGCTCGCCGAGGCCTATCTCACCGACGGCCCGGAGCCGAACGCGGACGAGGTACGGGAGGTCATGGCAGCCAATCTCTGCCGGTGCACGGGCTACCAGGGCATTGTCGACGCCGTGACCGAGGTGACCGCCAGCCGTCGGGAAGCGAGGTCACCATGACCACGGTGGTTGGCGCACGCGTGCCGCGCAAGGAGGACCACCGGTTGCTCACGGGTCGCGGCAAGTTCGCGGCCGACGTGCAGCGCTTCAACATGCTGCATGCGCGGGTCGTGCGGTCCAGCGTCGCCCATGCAAGCAGCCTGACGATCGACGTCGAAAAGGCGCTTGCCCTTCCTGGGGTGGTGGACATCGTCACCGCCGCGGACCTGCCGGGTGACCTGCGGATCCCGGTGCGGCTGAAGGTGCAGGACATTGACCTCAGCGAACATCTGCAGCCGGTGCTGGCCGGTCCGGCCGTTCGTTATGTTGGCGAGCCGATCGCCGTCGTCCTAGCCGAGGACGCGTACACCGCCGAGGACGCCGCCGAGCTCGTAGTGGTCGAGCTCGTCGAGGAGCCGGTGGTCCTCGATGCGTCGGGGCCTGTTGCCGCCGAGCTCTCACTCGGATATGGCGACGTGGAGGAGGCCTTCGCCGGTGCGGCTCATGTCGTGACCCTGACGTTCGATGTCGGGCGGCACTCGGGCGTGCCGATGGAGCCGCGGGCGCTCGTCGTGGACATCGACGCGACCGGCCTCAGCCTGGAGGTGTACGGCGCGACCAAGGTGCCGGTGTTCAACCGGAACGTGCTCGCCGGACTGCTCGGCTTGGACGAGTGCGCCGTCCGGATGCACGCGGTGGACGCAGGCGGGGGGTTCGGGGTCAGAGGGGAGTTCTATCCCGAGGACTTCCTCATCCCGTGGCTCGCGGTGCGGAACCGTCGTCCCGTCGCGTGGGTCGAAGACCGGGCGGAGCACCTCGTGTCGGTGAACCACTCGCGTCAGCAGCAGCACGTCATCGCCGTGGCACTTGACGCCGACGGTCACATCCTGGCCCTACGAGACGATGTGGTGCACGACAACGGCGCTTACGCGCGGACCCATGGGGTCATCGTGCCCGAGCTGACCCTGGCGATGCTGCCGGGTCCCTACCGCGTGCCGGCATACTCTGGGCGCATTCGGGTCGTCCTCACCAACAAGACACCGTGCGGCACCTACCGGGGGCCAGGCCGCTTCGAGGGCACGACGGCCCGCGAGCAGCTCCTCGACATCGCTGCCGACCAGCTCGGCATCGAGCGCACCGAGATGCGTCGGCGGAACCTGCTGCACGCCGATGAGCTGCCTCACCGGCGACCCATCAGTACGCTCGGCACCGACATGGTTCTCGACGCCGGGGACTATCACGGCCTCCTCGACAAGACCATGGCGCGGGTCGAGGAGCTCGGCTGGCGGGCCGAGGTGGCACGGAGCAGAGAGGAAGGCAGGCTGCGCGGGCTCGGTGTCGCCATGTTCCTCGAGAAGAGCGGACTCGGCCCGCACGAGACGGCGGACGTGGAGGTGACCCGCACCGGGAGGGTGCGGGTGCACTCGGGTGGCACGTCGCTTGGCCAGGGCATCGAGACGGTGCTGGCCCAGATCGTCGCCGACGAGCTCAAGACGGGGGTCGACTCGGTCGACGTTGTCAACGGTGACACCGTGCTGCAGCCCTTTGGCACGGGCTCATGGGCGAGCCGTTCGACGGTCGTCGCCGGTAGTGCCGTTCGCGGGGCCGGTCGTGTCGTGGCGGCCCGCATGCTCGAGCTGGCGTCTCGCGTCCTTGAGGTGGACCAGGGCGAGCTGCAGATGGTGTCGGGCGCAGTCCAGGTGGTCGGCGTTCCCGGAACGGCCGTCAGCTTCGTGGACATCGCCGCAGCGGCCCAGCCGGGAAGCCCCCACGTCCATGAGGATGAGGAGGCGGGGCTGAGGTCTCGCTATCGCTTCAGCGTCAACCACATGACGTATCCGTACGGCGCCCACGTGGCCGTCGTGGAAGTCGACCCAGGGACCGGCGGGGTCGAGGTCCTCCGGTACCTCGTGGCGTACGAGGT
>JBBSIF010000150.1:0-5450 GCA_038232255.1 Propionibacteriales bacterium | reverse complement strand
GGTCATCCCGGTGTTCAGCCGCAAGCCGGTCTTCGGCTACAAGGGCCTGGTCTTCGCCACCATCGGCATCGGCGCGCTGGCCATGACCGTGTGGGCGCACCACATGTTCGCCACCGGCGGGCCGATTCTCTGGCAGCACGTCTTCTGGTTCTTCGGCCATCCCGAGGTCTACATCATCGCGCTGCCGTTCTTCGGGATCATCACCGAGATACTGCCGGTGTTCAGCCGCAAGCCGGTCTTCGGCTACGTCGGACTGGTCGGTGCCACCCTCACGATCGCGGCGCTCTCCGTCGCGGTCTGGGCCCACCACATGTTCGTGACGGGTTCGGTCAACCTGCCGTTCTTCTCGTTCATGTCGTTCCTGATCGCCGTACCCACCGGGGTCAAGTTCTTCAACTGGATCGGGACGATGTGGGGCGGGTCCCTCTCGTTCGACACCCCCATGCTGTGGTCCGTCGGGTTCCTGACCACCTTCCTCTTCGGCGGGCTCACCGGGGTGATCCTGGCGTCGCCGCCACTGGACTTCCAGCTGTCCGACTCCTACTTCGTCGTCGCCCACTTCCACTACGTGGTCTTCGGGACCGTGGTGTTCGCGATGTTCGGTGGGTTCTACTTCTGGTGGCCGAAGATGACCGGCCGGATGCTCGACGAGCGGCTCGGCAAGATCCACTTCTGGCTGGTGTTCATCGGGTTCCACACGACGTTCCTGGTCCAGCACTGGCTGGGCGTCGAGGGCATGCCACGCCGGTACGCCGACTACAAGTCCACGGACGGCTTCACGACGCTCAACGAGATCTCCTCTGTCGGCGCGTTCATCCTCGGCGCCTCGACACTGCCGTTCCTTTACAACGTGTGGAAGTCGCGCAGCGGTCCCAAGGTGCTCGTCGACGACCCGTGGGGGTGGGGACGCAGCCTCGAGTGGGCGACCTCCTGCCCGCCGCCGAGGCACAACTTCGAGAAGCTGCCGCAGATCCGCTCCGAGGGCCCGGCGTTCGACCTGCACCACCCCGAGATCGGGCTTCGTGAATTCGAGGATGAGCCCGAGCTCACCAGTGCGGCGGCCGACGCCTCGCAGATGCACGGCCGTGAGGAGCTGCTCCGCGAGCGGACCGGCCGCGGGCGCCGACGCCGCGGGCGCGGGAGCGGCGAGTGAAGATCGAGGCCTGGATCTTCGGTGGCAACACCGTCTTCCTCGCGATCGTCGCACCCAGCTACTGGCTGATCACCGACGACCCCACCGGCACGGCGGCGCTCACGATGACCTTCGGATTGACTGCCCTCGTCACGTTCTACCTCGGCTTCCACGCCAAGAAGATGGAGCTGCGCCCAGAGGACAACAAGCTCGGCGAGATCGTCGACGGTGCGGGGGAGCTGGGCTTCTTCCCGCCGTACTCCTGGTGGCCGCTGTGGTGCGCGTTGGCACTCGCGACGTGCGTGTTGGGCGTGATCTTCGGCTGGTGGCTGTTCGTCATCGGCGTCTGCGCGGGGTCGATGGCGCTGTGCGGCTGGGTCTTCGAGTTCTATCGAGGCGAGCACGCCCACTGACGCAGCGGCGAGCGGCGCCGTACGGCTCACGATCGGCTCCGCGGCACCGCCGGCCCCTCACAGCCCGGGCCCGCACGGCATGCCAGGGCGGCGGGATGAGGTTGTTACCCTTGCCAGACCAACGGGTGCTGGATGAGCTGAGGAGCCGACTGATGCCAGGTAAGGCGAGACGCCGGCCGCACCTCATGCTGGTCGCGGGCGTCGCGAGCGTCGGCCTGGCACTGGTGGGCTGCTCCAGATCCACCGACCTGGCTCAACCCGGCGGCGTGCAGGGCGCAGCCGCAAACCAGCCGGGAGCCGCGGCGTCGACGTCGACGGGCACCCCGGCGCCACCTGCGACGCTGACTGCCAACGTCCGACCGGCCGCCAGCGACGTCCCGGTCGACACGGCCGTCGTCGTGAAGGCGGCGAACGGGACGCTGAAGACCGTCGCGTTCACCGCGGCCGACGGTACGGCGATCAGGGGCGCTTTCGACGCAGCGCGGACGACGTGGACGGCCGCCGAGCTCCTCGACCCGGGCGTGCAATACACGCTGCACTCCCAGGCGGTCAACGCCGACGGGAAGGCGACGAGCTCGACGAGAGCGTTCACCACCTCGGATCTGACGCTCGACCAGCAGACGTACCCCAGCGTGACCCCGCTGGCGGGAAAGACGATGGGCATCGCGATGCCGGTCGTCGTCACGTTCGACATCCCCGTGACCGACCGGGCAGCGTTCGAGAAGCGCATGAGCGTCACATCCGTCCCGGCCCAGGTGGGCTCCTGGCACTGGGTCAGCGGCCATGAGGTGCACTGGCGCCCGCGGACCTACTGGGAGGCCGGCACCAAGGTCAGCGTCGATCTCGCCCTCAACGGCGTCAACGCCGGCAACGGGATCTACGGACAGGTCGACCGGCACATCCACTTCTCGATCGGCGAGGCCGTCCTCATCAAGGCGAACGTGTCGACCGAACGCATGCAGGTCCTGGTCGCGGGGAAGGTGGTGCGCACCATCAAGATCACGGGGGGCAAGCCGGGCTTCGAGACCCGCGGCGGGACGAAGGTGATCAGCGAGAAGTACCTCAGCAAGCGGATGAACTCAGCCACCGTCGGTATCGACCCCAACGGCCCCAACGGCTACAACATCGCCAACGTGCGCTATGCCATGCGGGTCACGAACTCCGGTGAGTTCCTGCACGCGGCGCCCTGGTCGATCCGCGCCCAGGGTCACTACAACATCTCCCACGGCTGCGTCGGCATGAGCACGCCCAACGCCGCCTGGGTCTTCCACCGGGCGCAGATCGGCACCCCGGTCGAGGTCAGCGGCACGAAGCGCCCACTCGAGCCGCAGAACGGCTGGACCGACTGGAACCAGAGCTGGGCGCAGTACCAGGCAGCCTCCGCCCTCGGTTAGCCCGTCCCGCGCAAGGATCCGACCTACAGACCGCTGGAGCAGTCCGTACGTCGGATCTTGGCGCGGGAGCAGGAGGGGGAGGGGATGGAGGCGGGCTACTTGCGGGTGGTGGTCTTCTCGAGGTCGAAGCTCTCGCCGCCGACCTGGCCCACCGTCTCGATACCGAGATGGCGACCGTCCTCGATCGCAGCCCCGTCCTCGTCCCGGTGGTGAGAAGCCGCCTCGATCTCCTCGCGGGTCGGCTTGTGGACGTCGTCGGCGTACCAGAAGTGCGACATCCGGGCGCGCAGCCGCTCCTTTCCGGCATGCGGCGCAGGCACGCCGTTGCTGTCCTGACCGGCCGAGATCTCCAGCGGCTCCGAGCTCTCGTAGGTGGTCAACGAGTAGGCGCGGTACGGGTTCACCGGCGCGTGGAGCTCGCTGTAGCCGCCGTCCCGAGAGCGGACGATGACACCGGTCTCGTAGCCGTGCAGGACGAGGTCGCGGTCGTGGCGCTGCAACGAGATCGCCCATCGGCGGGCGATGATGAAGGCGACAACCGGGCCGACGAAGATCGCGATCCGCATGAACCAGGTGATCGCGTAGACCGACAGGTGCAGCTTCAGGGCGAGGACGTCGTTGCCCCCCTCCGCCCACAGTAGTCCGTACGCCGTCATGCCGGCGACGCCGAGGCCGGTGCGCGTCGGCTGGTTCCTCGGTCGGTCCAGCAGGTGGTGCTCGCGCCTGTCCCCGGTGATCCACCGCTCGATGAAGGGGTAGGCGCCGAGCGTGGTGAACAGCAGGCCCATCAGCAGGACGCCTGGGATGAACACGTTCCAGGAGATCGTGAAGCCGGCGATCTGCGTCTCCCAGTTGGGGATGATCCGCAGACCGCCGTCCAGCCAGCCCATGTACCAGTCGGGTTGGGAGTCGGCAGTGACCTGCGCCGGCTCGTAGGGCCCGTACATCCAGACCGGGTTGATCTGCATCAGCGCGCCCATCAGGGCGGTGACGCCGAAGACGATGAAGAAGAAACCGCCCGCCTTGGCCGCGTACACGGGCAGCAGCGGATAGCCCACGACGTTCTCGTTGGTGCGCCCGGGACCCGGCCACTGGGTGTGCTTCTGGTAGACCAGCAGCAGCATGTGGGCGGTGATCAGCCCCAGCAGGATGCCGGGGATCAGGAGGACGTGCACGGTGTAGAGCCGGGGGATGAAGTCGTCGCCGGGGAACTGGCCTCCGAAGATGAAGAACTCGAGGTAGGTGCCCACGACGGGGATGGAGCGGATGATGCCGTCCGCGATGCGAAGGCCGGTGCCGGAGAGCAGGTCGTCCGGAAGCGAGTATCCGGCGAAGCCCTCGACGATTCCGAGCAGGAGCAGGGTGAGCCCGATGAGCCAGTTGATCTCCCGGGGCTTGCGGAAGGCGCCGGTGAAGAACACCCGCAGCATGTGGATGGTCATCGCAGCGAGGAAGAGGTTCGCGGCCCAGTGGTGCATCTGACGCATCAGCAGGCCACCACGGACGTCAAAGGAGATGTCGATGGTGGAGGCGTACGCCTCCGACATCTTGATGCCCCGCAGGTTCGCGTACGTTCCGAGGTACTGCACCTCGGTCTGGCTCGGCTTGAACCACAGCGAGAGGAAGACGCCGGTCAGCAGCAGGATGACGAAGCTCCAGAGAGCGATCTCCCCCAGCAGGAACGACCAGTGGTCGGGGAACACCTTGCGGAGCTGCTTCTTCGAGAGACCGACCAAACCGGTCCGCTCGTCGAGCCACTGGACGGGGCCGTCTAGCTTACTTCCCGTAGTGGTGCTCATGGCGGCTCAGCCTCGTTCCCAGTAGCTCGGTCCGACAGGTTCGTAGAAGTCATGCATGGCGATGAGGTATCCCTCGGTGTCGACGCCGATGGGCAGCTGGGGCAGGGAGCGCGCAGCCGGTCCGAAGATGACTCTCCCGCTGTGCTCGAGGTCGAACGTCGACTGGTGGCAGGGGCACAGCAAATGGTGGGTGGTGTGCTCCCACAGGCTGATGGGACAGCCGACGTGGGTGCAGATCTTGGAGTAGCACACGATCCCCTGGAAGCCCCAGTTGGCCTGTCGCTTGATCGGGTGGAGGTCCTCGGGCTGCATCCGGACCAGGATGACTGCCGCCTTGGCCTTCTCGTTGAGCAGCTCGCTGCCCTCGTACTCCGCCGGCACCGTCCTCCCGTGGGGGCCGACGGAGGGAAAGAAGGACGCCGGCTCGGCGTTGACGAGCTGCCCGAGCTCGATGTCCTCCGGTCGGATCGGCGTACCGGCCACGTCGTTGACGATCCTCACGCCCTTGCGCCAGACGGTGTGCGCCAGCACGTTGCCGGGGAGCGGGCCGAGGTCGCGAAGCAGCACCACGGCCGGGAGACCCAGGAAGGCCAGCGCGCCGAGCATGCTGTTGCGGACGAGGGTACGGCGACCGAAGCCCGCCTCGGCGGCGCCTGTCCGCACCGCCCGGATCGCCTCGTCGCGGTCCTTCGTGCTGGAGGCGAGCGGGTGC
>JBBSIF010000149.1:0-5514 GCA_038232255.1 Propionibacteriales bacterium | reverse complement strand
GCCGCCATCTCGGTCGGCACCAACCCCACGTTCGACGGAACCGACCGGCGGGTGGAGTCCTACGTCCTCGACCGGACCGACCTCGAGCTCTACGACGTCCTCGTCGAGGTGGCGTTCGTCGAACGGTTGCGGGGGAGGGTGCGGTTCGACTCGGTCGACGACCTCGTCAGGCAGATGGCTGCCGACGTCGACCGGTGCCGCTCGATCCTGGACGTCCCGCCGCCCCCCGCCTGACGATCCGAGGACTCTCAGGCGTCCGTCTTGGTTGGTGTTCGGAGAACGGCGGTCGCCTCCCGGTCGCGCGAGGAGGCCTCGGCGCGGCTCTTGAGCGTCAGCAGCTGCTTGCGCATCATGACGAGATCTCCGTACGCCAGGAGCCTGGTCCGCACCCGGCCCATCAGGCCGGCGTTGGCCACGACCAGGCAGGCGACGAGCCGGCACCGTTGCGCGCCCTGCGCCTCGACCCGGTACGTCAGCGCCATCCGCCCGAACAGGCGGTTCGCGAGCGGCGTGCCCACACCTGTCACCTGCCGGTCGTCGTACTCGACGATCGTCGCGACCATCATCCGCTGGCCGATCTCGAGAGAGTCGGCACCGGGAGTGAGGTCGCGTGGGCTACGCCGGCCGAGGTTGTCGATGAGGTCATAGCTGTACGGCGCCACCTTGAGCTGGCAGACCCAGCGGAACACCGTCGCCGGGTCCGCGTCGACCGTGACAGCCCTCAGGAGCCGCTCGCGGGGCTCCGGGACGTAGGCCTCGCACCGATAGACATCCGTCAGCTCAGGGCCCTCCGCACCCCAGACGCACCCTCGCGTGGAGTCGAACATGGATTCCTCCTAGAACATACGCCTCCGTATGGACAGGCCATACGTTAGCGTATGGCTCATGTCACGTCTCAACCGGGAGGACTGGGCATCCGCAGCGCTCGAGGCGATTGCGTCGGGTGGCGGCATCTCGGCAGTGGCCGTCGAGCCGCTGGCCGTCCGGCTCGGAGCCACGAAGGGCAGCTTCTACTGGCACTTCGCGTCCCGCGCCGAGCTTGTGGAGGCTGCTCTAGACCTGTGGGAACAGCGCGCCACTGTGGACGTGATCGAGAAGATCGAGTCGTCGGGAGGGACAGGCGAGCAGCGGCTTCGGGCGCTGTTCGAGCACACCTTCCAGACCGCAGCCCTGGGCGGCGCCGACATGGCGCTGCTGTCGCACACGGATCTGACCATCGTGCGGGAGGCTGTCGACCGCGTCACGCGACGGCGGATCCGCTACATCGCGAAGCTGTTGCACAGCGCCGGTGTTCCGTCCACCGTCGCTCGCCGCCGAGCCGTCCTGGCATACAGCGCGTTCCTCGGCAACCTCCAGCTGGCACATGCGTCGCCCGAGCTGCTCCGACGGTCGGTCGGCTCCGTTTCGCGGTACGCCGACGAGGTGATGGCGACGCTGCTCTCCCACTGACCAGGGGCTGTGCCCATCCGAGACGCCACCCTCGTCCGCAAGACCCAAACGCTCACCGAGGAAGAAGCTGGGGCCCTCGCGACGTTCACAGCTGACGTGAGCAAGCTCTTCACGCCGCTGAGGCTGCGCGGTACGTCGTTCCGCAACCGCGCATGGGTCTCCCCGATGTGCCAGTACACGTCGGTCGACGGCCGCCCGGGCGACTGGCACCTGGTGCACCTCGGATCGATGGCACGTGGCGGGGCCGGGCTGGTCATGACGGAGGCGACCGCGGTGACGCCGGAGGGCCGCATCTCGCCGCAGGATGCCGGCATCTGGACCGACGAGCAGGCCGCCGACTACCGCCGGATCACCGACTTCATCCGTGCTCAGGGGGCGGTCGCGGGAATCCAGCTCGCGCACGCGGGACGCAAGGGCTCCACCAGGCCGCCGTGGCTCGGCGGCGGGCCGGTCGACCCTGTCGACTCCTGGACGACGGTGAGCGCATCGTCCCTGTCGTACGCCGACTGGCCGGCTCCTCACGCGCTCACCGAGATCGCCATCCGGGATCTTCTGTCGGCATGGACCGCGGCAACCATCCGCGCCGCCGCCGCGGGCTTCGAGGTGATCGAGATCCACGCCGCACATGGGTATCTGCTGCACCAGTTCCTGTCTCCGCTGTCCAACCGCCGTACGGACGGCTACGGAGGCGACCTGGCCGGCCGGAGCAGGCTGCTCGTCGAGGCCGTCGACGCCGTCCGGGCTGCCTGGCCGGACGAGCGGCCGCTCTTTGTGCGGCTGAGCGCCAGCGACTGGGTCGAGGGCGGCCTGGACGTCAACGACGTCACCACGGTCGCCAAGGAGCTCGCAGGCCACGGCGTGGACCTGTACGACGTCTCGAGCGGCGGCATCAGCCCAGACCAGCAGGTCGCCGTGGGACCCGGCTACCAAGTGCCGTTCGCTCGCGCGATCCGGGAGGGCACCGGGCTCCGGGTGGCCGCCGTCGGCCTCATCACGGAGCCCGCGCAGGCCGAGCAGGTGCTGGCCGACGGAGCTGCCGACGCCGTCATGCTGGCCCGCGCCCTGCTGCGGGAGCCCTCGTGGCCCCAGCGGGCGGCACGCGAGCTCGGCGACGACATAAGCTGGCCGCCGCAGTACGAGCGTGCCCGGCTGTGAGAGCGCCGAACGGGTATGCGCGTGCCGGCTGGACCTAGCGATTGGGAGCGCGGCGCGTGCCGCTGGTAACCTGAAGGTGCCGTCTATGTCGGCCGCGGATCGATAGTGCCCGGATGAACAGGCTCCGGCGCGCCGCGCAACGGAACCCGGAGGGAGCCCGCGTGTCACTGGACGCTGCGGCCAAGAAAGAGATCATCGACACCTATGCCACCAGCGACGGCGATACCGGGTCACCAGAGGTCCAGGTAGCTCTGCTCACCAAGCGGATCGCCGACCTGACCGAGCATCTCAAGATGCACAAGCACGACCATCACAGTCGCCGCGGCCTGCTGCTGCTCGTCGGTCAGCGCCGGCGGTTGCTCAACTACCTGCAGAGCACCGAGATCTCGCGCTACCGCAGCATCATCGAGCGCCTCGGCCTCCGTCGCTAGACCCGAGCGGTCACTCCGTTCGTGGAGCGGCCGCTCTCTGCATGACCGGCCGGTACGACGGGCAGCCGATCCGCCTGGCGGACGGCACCGGTCACCGCTGGACCACAACTGAACAGAGACGACATATCCCCTGAAGCGGTGCCGCACACGGCGGCACCGATCACCAGTGACGTCACGCGCCCAGAGCCGGACAGCACCGCCGCAGCGGGGCACCGGTCCTCGGTAGTGGCCCTCGGAGTGGAAACGCTCCGCGTGCTTCGATCGAAGACCGGCCTCGCGCCCCTGGCGCTCGTCGCGCGGCGTCACGCGAAGGAAAGGCATGACCCAGATGGGTACCGAACCCCAGTCCGTGGAAGCCGTTATCGACAACGGAAAGCACGGCATCCGCACCATCCGCTTCGAGACCGGCCAGCTCGCCATGCAGGCAGCCGGCTCCGCAGTCGCCTATCTCGACGACGAGACGATGCTGCTGTCGGCAACCACTGCCGGCAAGCACCCCAAGGAACAGTTCGACTTCTTCCCGCTCACCGTGGACGTCGAAGAGCGCATGTACGCCGCCGGGCGCATCCCTGGCTCGTTCTTCCGTCGTGAGGGCCGTCCCTCCGAGGACGCCATCCTGACCTGCCGCCTGATCGACCGGCCGCTGCGACCGTCGTTCGTGTCCGGCCTGCGCAACGAGGTCCAGGTCGTCATCACCGTGATGGCGCTGCACCCCGACTCGCCGTACGACGTGTTGGCCATCAACGCGGCCTCGATGTCGACGCAGCTGAGCGGGCTGCCGTTCAGCGGCCCCGTCGGCGCCACCCGCGTCGCCCTCATCGACGGCCAGTGGGTCGGCTTCCCGACGTACAGCCAGACCCACGAGTCGGTCTTCGACATGGTCGTCGCCGGCCGAGTCACCGAGAGCGGCGACGTCGCGATCATGATGGTCGAGGCGGAGTCGACCGAAGCCACCTGGGAAAAGGTGCGGTCGGGGTCGCAGGCTCCCACCGAGGAGGTCGTCTCCGAGGGCCTCGAGGCGTCCAAGGTCTTCATCAAGTCGCTCTGCGAGGCACAGCAGAAGCTTGCAGACGTTGCCGCCAAGCCGGTCACGCAGTTCCCGCGGTTCCTTGACTACCAGGACGACGCGTTCGACGCCGTTGAGGCGGCGGCAAGCGGTGACCTCGCCGAGGCGCTGACGATCTCCGGCAAGCAGGAGCGCGAGGAGCGCCTCGACGCTGTCAAGGGCACCGTCCTCACCACGCTCGGGCAGACGTTCGAGGGTCGCGAGAAGGAGCTCGGCGCCGCGTTCCGCGCGCTGACCAAGAAGCTGGTCCGCCAGCGGGTGCTCCGCGACAACGTCCGCATCGACGGCCGCGGGCTGGTCGACATCCGGACGCTGAGCGCCGAGGTCGGGGTCGTGCCACGCGTGCACGGCTCCGCCCTCTTCGAGCGCGGTGAGACCCAGATCCTCGGGATCACCACCCTCAACATGCTGTCGCTCGAGCAGAAGCTCGACACCCTCTCGCCCGAGAAGAGCCGGCGCTATATGCACAACTACAACTTCCCGCCCTACTCCACCGGCGAGACCGGCCGCGTGGGTTCCCCGAAGCGTCGCGAGATCGGTCACGGCGCCCTGGCCGGCCGCGCGCTGATCCCCGTCCTGCCGACGCGTGAGGAGTTCCCCTACGCGATCCGCCAGGTGTCCGAGGCGCTCGGGTCCAACGGCTCCACGTCGATGGGCTCGGTGTGCGCGTCAACGATGGGTCTGCTCAACGCCGGCGTGCCGCTGCGCGCGTCCGTCGCGGGCATCGCGATGGGCCTCATCTCGGGCGAGGTGGACGGTGAGCAGAAGTTCGTCACGCTGACCGACATCCTCGGAGCCGAGGACGCCTTCGGCGACATGGACTTCAAGGTCGCGGGCACGCGGGAGTTCGTCACGGCGCTGCAGCTCGACACGAAGCTCGACGGGATCCCCGCCTCGGTGCTCGGCTCGGCGCTGGCGCAGGCACGCGATGCCCGGATGACGATCCTCGACGTGATGGCGGAGGCCATCGACTCTCCCGACGAGATGGCGCCGACCGCGCCGCGGATCCTCACGATGCATGTCCCCGTCGACAAGATCGGCGAGGTGATCGGTCCCAAGGGCAAGATCATCAACCAGATCCAGGACGACACGGGCGCGCAGATCAGCATCGAGGACGACGGCACGATCTACGTCGGAGCCGACAACGGCGCGGCCGCCGAGGCGGCACGGGCGACGATCAACGCGATCGCCAACCCGCAGATGCCGGAGATCGGCGAGAGGTACCTCGGGACGGTCGTCAAGGCAACGTCGTTCGGGGCGTTCGTCTCGCTGCTGCCGGGCAAGGACGGCCTGCTGCACATCTCCAAGCTGCGCTCCCTCGCCGGCGGCAGGCGCGTCGAGAATGTCGAGGACGTCGTCTCAGTGGGGCAGAAGCTGCAGGTGGAGATCGGCGAGATCGACGACCGCGGAAAG
>JBBSIF010000148.1:0-5650 GCA_038232255.1 Propionibacteriales bacterium | reverse complement strand
GGCCAGGTCGTCTGCAAGGCGGGCTCGATCACCCCGCACACGCAGTTCGACGCGAAC
Source organism: Propionibacteriales bacterium (assembly GCA_038232255.1). Taxonomy (GTDB): domain Bacteria; phylum Actinomycetota; class Actinomycetes; order Propionibacteriales; family Nocardioidaceae; genus JAWWPG01. The sequence continues at coordinate 5,593 of JBBSIF010000148.1, read as the reverse complement.
GTCTACATCCTGTCCAAGGACGAGGGTGGCCGGCACACGCCGTTCTACGGCAACTACCGGCCCCAGTTCTACTTCCGTACGACGGACGTGACCGGCGTGGTGACGCTGCCTGAGGGCACCGAGATGGTCATGCCGGGCGACAACACCGAGATGGCGGTCGAGCTGATCCAGCCGATCGCCATGGAGGAGGGCCTGCGCTTCGCGATCCGCGAGGGCGGCCGCACCGTCGGCGCCGGACGGGTCACCGCCATCAACAAGTGACCTGAGCACGCTATCGAAGGCCGAGCGGCCCCGGACTCCTCGGAGTCCGGGGCCGCTTCACGTCCTGGCGCGGTGCTGCCTGCTCCCGGACAACTCCTCGTCATCCGTCAGCGTGCGGGACCAGAATCTACATAGTTAGGCTCGCTATGTTAATGTCTCGGCATGTCCGCTCTCCCGGCTGCCGCCACTGACAGGCGCGAACCGCTGGAGGGCGCCAAGCGAGGGGGCGCCCAGTCAGACCAGCAGTCGCCGGCCGCCGAGCGGAACGCAGCTCAGGCGGGCCATGACTCTTCTGCCGCCGCCGAGCTGGGCGCGGACCTGCTGCGGGTCGTCGCCCGGCTGCACCGCTGGGCCACCCGGCACGCCGACCTCTCCCTTCCCCCCGGGCTCGCGCGCCTGCTCGCGCAGATCGAGGAGCTGGAGCCCTCCCGGATCGGCGACCTCGCCAAGGCCGACCACTGCAGCCAGCCCACCATGACCACGCAGGTCCAGCGACTCAAGGCGCTCGGCCTCGTCAGTCGCACCAGCGACCCGGATGACGGTCGCGCGGTGCTGATCACGCTCACCGGCGCGGGCCGGGCGCAGCTCGCAGACCTGCGGACGGCCCGGGCGGCTGTCGTGGCGCCGCTCGTCGACGCCCTCGATGCCGACGACCGCGGCCAGCTGCGCGCCGCCCTGGCAGTGCTCAGCCGTCTGATCGACGACGAAGTCGCCGGTCCAATGCGGGTCGACGGTCGAACCCGTCGCCTTCAGCCGCATCCGCCACCACCTCCGAAACCCCCGATGTCAGCACGAGCGGAGTAGCCCCTCAGATGGAGAAACAACCAAAGGCCGTCTGGGCGGTGGCTTTCGCCTGCGTCATCGCCTTCATGGGGATCGGGCTGGTCGACCCCATCCTGAAGCCGATCGCCGACCAGCTGGACGCCTCTCCTTCCCAGGTGTCGCTGCTCTTCACGAGCTACATGGCGGTGATGGGAGTGGCGATGCTGATCACCGGTGCCGTCTCGAGCCGCATCGGCGCGAAGCGCACCCTGCTCATCGGCCTCGCGATCATCATCGTCGGAGCCGCCCTCGCGGGCAGCCAGAACTCGATCGGCGGAGTCGTCGGCTTCCGGGCCGTGTGGGGACTCGGCAACGCGCTGTTCATCGCGACAGCCCTGGCGACCATCGTCAGCTCGGCACGCGGTTCGGTGGCGCAGGCGATCATCCTCTACGAGGCGGCGCTCGGCCTCGGGATCGCGGCGGGGCCGCTCATCGGCGGTGAGCTCGGCTCGATCTCCTGGCGGGGACCGTTCTACGGCGTGTCCGTCCTGATGACCGTCGCGCTCGTCGCGACAGCGGTGCTGCTGCCCGCCACCCCGCGGGCGGTCCGCGCGACATCGATACTCGACCCGTTCCGGGCGCTGCGGCATCGCGGCCTGTTGACGGTGGCCCTCACCGCGCTCTTCTACAACTTCGGCTTCTTCACGCTGCTTGCCTTCACCCCCTTCCCGCTCGACATGACGGCCCGGCAGGTCGGTCTGATCTTCTTCGGCTGGGGACTCGCGCTCGCGTTCACCTCTGTGGTGGTGGCCCCTCGGCTGCAGCGCCGCTTCGGCACGATGCCGACGCTGCTCGGCGCCCTACTCGGCCTGTCGGTGATCCTCGCGGTCATGGCCGTCGGGACCGACAGCAAGGCCGTCCTCGCCACCTGTGTGGTGGTGGCGGGCCTGTTCCTGGGCGTCAACAACACCCTCGTGACGGAGACCGTCATGAAGGCGGCGCCCGTCGAGCGAGGCGTCGCCTCGGCGGCGTACAGCTTCGTGCGCTTCGGTGGCGGTGCTGCCGCGCCGTACCTGGCGGGCAGGCTCGGTGAGAGCTTCAACGCGCACGTGCCGTTCTGGGTCGGCTCGGCGGCCGTGCTGCTCTCCGCGGCGACGTTGGCGACCGGGGCGAGCGTGCTCGCGCACATCGACGTACCGGAGCGCGGGCCAGGCTCACCGCAGCGGCAGGGAGCAGCCGAGGCAGAGCTGGTCCCGGTCTCCGACGCCTGACGTCCTCGAGGCTGCTACGACGGCGAGGTCAGACGAGCTCGAGCGCTCCGGCTCTGCGGGTACGACGCTCAACCGCCCGGAAGGCGAGGACGCCAAGGGCCGGGAGCAGCACGGCGAACCCTGCGAGCGGCAGCAGGTCGCTCGACACGTCGGACAACGTGGCCCCGGACGTGACCGCGTCCGCGAGCGCCTGGATGCCGTACCCGAACGGCAGGCAGCGCGCCGGCACCTGAATCCAGCCGGGCATCAGAGAGATCGGGTACAACGTGCCCGCGACGAGCTGCATGAGGGGGAAGAGCAGGTTCGAGAGCTGGTTGGCGTCGCGGATCGCCACGCCGAGAGAGCCGACGATCATGGCGAAGCCCCACATGGCGGCGACGAACAGCACCAGCGTCACCACGAGGGTGAGGGGCGCGATGTCGAGGGGCAGTCCGAAGACCGCCTTGCCGATGCCGACGCCGAGAGTGGCCGTGACGAGCGACTCGGTCACGGCGAACAGCTGGAAACCCGCGAGCCAGCTGTACCGAGGCGCCGGCGAGAGGAACAGGTTGCCGAGCGTGCCCCGCTGGCGCTCCCCGTCGAGGATCTCCCCGGCGTTGTACTGCATGCCGAACAGCAGGGCCATCCCGGCTCCTCCGATGATGGCGTAGTCGCGCAGCGCCGGGTCGGCTCGGTAGATCAGCGCGACGAGCAGCAGGCTGAAGACCGGGTAGCTCAGCCAGACCATGAGGTAGAAGGGCAAACCGGACGTCTGCAGCCGCGTCTTCGCGATGGCGCGGGCGGCTCCGGTGACCACGCGGAGGATCCCCAGGGGCCCGAACGTCACCGGGGTCGCCTGCGCGGCCGCGACGACCTCGTTGTCGGTGACCGTACGACTTGTCACATCAGGTCCAAGGTTCCGCGACGGCGCACCGCGTCGTCGAGCCGGTGCAGCCCCCACAGGCCGGCGGCCAGGAAGGCAACGCTGCTGAGAGCGGCGGCTCCGAGAGTCTCTCCCACGTCGGAGAGCGACGCGCCGTCCAGCGTGGTCGCGCGGAGCGCGTCGATCGCGTGCGCGATCGGCAGTGCGTCCGAGACCGTCTGCAGCCAGCTGGGGAGCGCGTCGCGCGGCACGAAGAAGCCCGCGAGAAGGTAGACGGGTGCCTGCAGGAAGTTGGACATCGCGTTCGACTGGCGGGTCAGCACGAACAGCCCCCCGAACGCCAGCCCGATGCACAGGCAGCAGACATAGACCGCGAGCAGGCTGAGCGCTGCGGCGACGGGGGAGTCGACCTCGAACCGCGCTCCGAAGCCCAGGCCGACGACGACGCTCATCAGCAGCGCCGGCAGCCCGAAGACGATACTGCCGATGCCATGGCCGGTGATCACGGCCGAGATGCGGCCGGGAGCGGCGATCACCGAGCTGATCGTGCCTTCGTAGACCTCGCTCTGGATCGCGTTTCCCGACCCCCAGACGGTGGACGACCAGGCGCCGGTGCCGAGCATGCCGGTGACCAGGAAGCCCATGGCGCTGGCGCTTCCCACGGTGTGCTGGCCGGACACGTCGTACGCCAGATGGAAGCCGATGAGGATCAGCACGGGGCTCAGTGGTGCGCGGAGCAGCATGATCGGGTTGGACGCGTACCGGAGCAGGAACACCCGGGCGGTGGCGACGACAAGGTGGAGGTCGCCGGAACCGGGACGTAGCTCGGTCTCCACGGTGGGCAGCTGGTCGACGGTCACGACGGCTCCTGCACCGGAGCGGGCGCATTGTCGGCGAACTCTCGTCCGGTGGCGCCGAGGAAGGCGTCCTCCAGCGACGGCTCTCGTACGTCGATGGCGCGCACCGATGCGCCGACGGAACGGAGCATCGCGAGGCTCTGGTCCAGAGTGGCGGCAGTGTCGGTGCACCGCAGCACCAGCGCGTCGGGGTCGGCCGGGTCGTCGACGACCTGGGTGACCGAGGGCAGGTCGGCGAGCTGCAGAACGAGCTGAGCAGGTCCCTCACCGAGGGGCGCCGCGAGCCGGATTCCGACCTGTCTCGCGACAGGCGCAGCACTCTTGAGCTGCTCGGGAGTGCCCTCGGCAACGATCACACCCTTGTCGACGATCGCCAGCTGGCTGCACAGGATGTCAGCCTCGTGCATGTCGTGGGTCGTCAGCAGCACGGTGTGCTGCGGGGTCAGGGCGGCGATGAGCGCCCGCACCTCGATGGCGGCCGCGGGGTCCAGGCCGATGGTCGGCTCGTCGAGGATCACGACGGGCGGCCGGTGCACGAGCGTCTTGGCGATGTGCAGCCGTTGCTTCATGCCGCGCGAGTAGCTCTCGACGCGCTCATTAGCCCGGTCGGCAAGGCCGACCTGCTCGAGGAGCTCGGCCGACCTGCTGGCGATCAGGCGGTCCGCCATTGCGTAAAGCCGGCCGAAGTAGCGCAGGTTCTCCCGTGCGGACAGCTGGTTGTAGAGGCCCTTGTCGCCGCCGAACAGCACGCCGAGGCGGCGACGTACGTCGACCTCGTCCCGGGCGACGTCGAAGCCGTCCACGCTCGCCGTGCCGGAGGTCGGGATGAGCAAGGTGGAGAGCATCTTGATCGTGGTGGTCTTGCCGGCACCGTTCGGCCCCAGCATTCCGAACACGGTCCCGCGCTCGACGCCGAAGCTGATGCCCCTGACCGCCTCGATGACCGCCGGAGAGCGCAGCCACCCCTCCCGCTTGCGGTAGCTGCGGCGTAGGTCGCGAGCCACGATCACGTCGGTCGGAGTCGGCTGCCCGAGGGGGTCGGACGAGGGGGAGAGGAGCATGGGCACCATCATGGTGTCGCAACGACACCATGTCAATGCCGCTGGTGACACTGGACGGACCGCCGCCGGGGCAATCCCGCGATCAGCGGGAGACAGCTGGTGTACGACCTCGTCAATGCTCGGACCGCTGCAGACAGCGAGCAGCAGCGCCTGACAACCGATCGCGGCGCCAGGCAGTGTGACAGACAGCGGCAATAGACCCAGGCGTTGCGAGCGCAGTGCCGGAGAGGGAGGCGTGGCCGACTTCGTCGAGTTCGTCGCCGCACGGCGGGAGTCGCTGTGGCGTACCGCGTGGGCGTTGACCGGTGACGCGGGTAAGGCGGAGGACCTGGTGCAGACGGTGTTGCTGAAGGTGTGGCCGCGGTGGGGTCCGTCACGGCCGGAGGCGACGACGACCCGGAGCCCTACGTGAGACGTGCCATCTACACGACGTACGTGAGCTGGTGGCACCGCAGGTGGCGAGCGGAGCTGCCCTTCGCCGCGGTGCCGGAGAGCCCGGAGCAGGGCGATGAGCTGACG
>JBBSIF010000147.1:0-5867 GCA_038232255.1 Propionibacteriales bacterium | reverse complement strand
GACCCTGGCGCGACATCGGGAGGAGACGATCGTCGTGGTGTCCCACGTGACCCCGATCAAGCTCTGCGTGCGGTACTGCCTGCAGGCGCCGTGGGAGATCACGCACCACCTGCTGCTGGCGCCCGCCTCGCTCACCACGATGTGGTTCTACGAGTCGGGCGCCTGCGTGCTGCGGGGCTTCTCGGAGGTGCCTGCCGGCTAAGCCGGCCGGTCGTCAGGCGATCTCGACCGACTCCAGCTCCACGGGTACGGCGACGGCGGGCTTGCGACGTATCAGCGTCGCGACGATCACGACGGCGGCCGCCAGCAGGACCGCGCCACCGAGGAACGCCGCGTCGGCTCCCTTGACGAATGCCCGGCGGGCCTCCTCGGCCGCGGCCACGCCTGAGCTCGTCGCGATGGACCCGCCGGGATGAGCCGAGCCGAAGACCGTGACGAGCACGGCCAGGCCGACCGACGCGCCCACCTGCTGCGACACGTTGACCAGCCCGGAGGCGGCTCCCGCCAGGCGCGGCTCGACGGCGTGCAGTCCCGCCGAGGTGAGTGGCACGAAGGCGGACCCGTTGCCGAGGCCGAGCAGCACGAGCGGCCCGAGCACGCTCAGGTAGCCGCTGGTCTCCGTCAGCCGACTCAGCCACAGCATGCTGAGCAGCGACAGACTGACGCCGACGATCATGACGGTGCGTTCACCGAACCGCTCGACGAGGACGCGCGCGCTCGCCTGCGACGCGCTGAAGAGGGCGATCGTCACGGGAAGGAACCCGAGGCCGGTCGTCAGCGGGCCGTAGTGCAGCACGTCCTGCATGAACTGCGTGAGGAAGAAAAACATGCCCGTCATCGACGCGACAAGGAGCAGCCGACCGAGGTAGGCGCCTGCTCTCGTGCGGTTCGTGAAGAGGGACAACGGCGTGATCGGGTGGGAGGCACGGCGTTCGTTGACGACGAACGCGGTCAGCAGCGCCGCACCGGCGGCGATGGCGCCCAGCGTGCCCGTGTCGAGCCAGCCGTCGGAGGCGGCGCGCACGAAGCCGTAGACGACGGACGTCGTACCGAGAGTGGCCAGGACAGCACCCTGCAGATCGAACCTGCCGGACTGACGTGGAGTCTCCGTCAGTGCGTAGCTAGCTCCGAGGAGGACCGCGACGCCGATCGGCACGTTGACGAACATCACCCAGCGCCACGACAGCAGCTGCGTGAGGATGCCGCCGGCGATGAGTCCGATGGCGGCGCCCCCGATGGAGACGCCGGTGTACATGCCGAGCGCGCGGGTCCGCTCGCGGCCCTCGGCGAACGTGGAGGTGAGGAAGGCGAGAACGGCGGGTGCTGTCATCGCCGCGCCGACTCCCTGCAGGGTGCGGGCGGCGAGCAGCCACCACCCCGCGGTGGCCAGCCCACCGAGCAGCGACGCAGCGGTGAACACGGCCATCCCGGCGATGAAGGTACGGCGTCGGCCGAGCAGGTCGCCGGTCCGGGCGCCCAGCAGAAGGAGCCCACCGAAGGCGAGCGTGTAGGCGTTCAGCACCCATGACAGCCCGGTCGGCGAGAAGGACAGCGCCTGCTGCATGTCGGGCAGCGCCACGTTGACGATGCTCATGTCGAGCACGACCATCAGCTGGGCCACCAAGATGACGGGGAGGAGGAGACGAGTGGCCAGGGTCCCAGCGGACGCCTGGGGTCGACGACCGGCGGGAGCCGCCTGGTCGGTTGAGCCGCGTGACGTGGCAGCGGAGCCGTTGTCAGGGCGAGAATCAAGATCGGTGTGGGGAGCCACGAGGACTTGCTCCTTACGGTAGAGTTTTCAATGAAGCGGATGCGCCCTCCGGTTACTATATGGAGGCGGCCTCCGGTTTGCAAGTGAGATCCGCGTTCGGCTCGGCGAGTACGGCGAGTACGGCGAAGGGAGAGCGCCAGTGGCGACTGAAGCACCCACCGCACCGGTGGAGACTCCGGTGCGCCGCCCGATGCGCGCCGACGCCCAGCGCAACTACGACCGGCTGATCGAGAGTGCCCGCGAGACGTTCACGGAGCTCGGCGGTGACACCCCACTCGAGGAGGTCGCACGACGGGCCGGCGTCGGCATCGGCACGCTGTACCGGCACTTCCCGACGCGTCTCGACCTCCTGGAGGCCATCTACCGCGAGGACGTCGACCGGCTCTCCGCCCTCGCCCGCACGCTGACGAGCGAGCGGGAGCCCTGGGCCGCCTTGGAGGGGTGGCTGGAGGAGTTCAGCGCCTACGCCGCCACGAAACGCGTCCTGTTCCAGGAGATCGTGGCGGTTGCCGGCAAGGACGCCGAGGTCTTCATCCACTCGCGCGCAGCGATCGGGGAGGCGGGTGAGCTGGTGCTCAACAACGCCCAGCGAGCCGGCGTCGTCCGCACCGACATCGAGGTCTCCGACGTGACCCGCCTCGTCGGGGGTTGCACGATGATGCCCGGGTCGGATGCGGCGCAGCAGCGCCGGATGCTGCAGCTGGTGCTCGACGGCATTCGCGTTCCCCCGCGCCTGACACACTGCCTGAACCCGCCCGGCTGACTGCGCCGCCGCAACAGCTCGAACGAACGGGTCCGCACGTCGTACGCCGCCCCGCGCCGCTCCAACAGCTCGAACGAACAGTTCCGCACCTCGTACGCCACGCCACGCCGCTTCAACAGCTCGAACGAACAGTTCCGCACCTCGTACGCAGCCGCCACGCCGTTCCAACAGCTCGAACGAACGGTTCGACAGGGCGATGACACCGGTTCGCGAACGTCCGCCCGGGTGGGTGTTACTGCGCATGGTCAGGCGGACGTGCGCGCGTTGGGGCCGATTCGATTGCCGTACAGGTCGCAGCGTCCGCTGGGGTGGGTGTCATTGCGCCCGGTGAGGCGGACGCAATCGCGACGCGGGCAAAGAGGTCCGCCCGGGTGGGTGTTACTGCGCCCGGTGAGGCGGACGCAATCGCGACGCGGGCCAAGACGTCCGCCTCGCTCTCAGAAGGGGTGGCTGACGATCACGTCGAGCCGGCGCGGCTGATCGCCATCCCACCCCACCTGCCAGCCGAGCCGGGACAGGTCGAGGGCCAGGCCGCGGACCGAACCCGGGTTGGCGCCGTCCTCCAGCAGGCTCGCCACCAGCCGGCCCTTTGTGGCCTTGTTGAGGTGGCTGACGACGGTCCGCTCACCGGCGGTGTCCTGGAGCACCCGCACCGAGACGACGTTCAACCTGCTGCCCGGCGGCGGTCGCCAGAACGCGGCATACGTCGTGGATCGCAGGTCGACGACCAGCGTGCGGGCCGCCTCGGCCGCGAGCACCTCGCCCAGCGGCCGGCGCCACGCGCGAGCCAGTGTTCCGATGCCGGGAAGTGTGGCGCTGCCAGGCAGCCGGTACGACGGGATCCGGTCGCCGAGCCTGACCAGCCCGAACAGCGCGCTCGACACCGCCACTCGTGTCGCCGCCCGTCGCCTCGCGGCCGGGGTGAGAGTGGCGAGGCCCAGTGCGTCGTACAGGACGCCGGTGTAGATCCGACCTGCCGCCGACGTCGGCGCGCTCAGCAGGCCGGCGTTGCGCTCGACGTCGGTCGTCTGACCGGGTGAGAGCCCGAGCGCCGCCTGCGCCCGCACCGGGTCGTCGCGGCACAGCTGCACGAGCGAGGCGAGCAGAGCCTCGCCGGTGGCGTGCAGCGCCGGGTAGCTGAGCGCCTCGATGTCGAGGCGCTTGCCGCGAGGAGGCGTCCACTTCCCCTCCGACGGCGGGAGCAGGATCAGCACCGAGCGAGCCTAACGATGACCCCTGGGCCGGATGGGCGCTGCCGCTAGGGTGGTGCCACCGCTGGGGGCGACGAGGGAAGGGGTCGAGGTGCCGCGTCGACGCGTCGCGCTCGAGGGTGTCGACGCGGCTGCGTTCACGGACGGGATGGCGGCCATCGCGTCGGAGCTCGGCCTCTCCCCAGCGTTCCCATCCGACGTGCTTGCCGCCGCCGAGGCAGCCGCGGCGAGTCCACGCCTGCCTGAGCTCGACCGCACCGACCTGCCGCTGGTGACGATCGACCCCGCCGGCGCGCGCGACCTCGACCAGGCGCTGCACATCGAACGGCGGGGTCCGGGATACCGGGTCAGCTACGCGATCGCCGACGTCGCCGCGTTCGTGGCGCCAGGCGGCCCGATCGACGCGGAGGCACACCGGCGCGGTGAGACGCTCTACGCCCCCGACCACCGGATCCCGCTCCACCCCCCGGTGCTTTCGGAGGGGGCCGCGAGCCTGCTGCCCGACCAGGTCCGTCCCGCGCTGCTGTGGACGATCGACCTGGACGCGAGCGGCGAGGCGCGCAAGGTCGACGTCGTACGCGCGCGGGTTCGCAGCCGCGCGCAGTACGACTACGAAGGCGTCCAGAAGCAGATCGACGGCGGTGCTGGCGTCGAGGCGTTCACGTTGTTGAAGGAGGTGGGCGAGCTGCGGCTGCGGCGGGAGGCGGAGCGCGGCGGCGTCAGCCTGCCGGCGCCCGAGCAGGAGGTGGTGGTGGCGGACGAGGGGTGGACGCTGACGTACCGCCGGCAGCTCCCCGCCGAGCAGTGGAACGCGCAGATCTCGCTGCTGACCGGCATGGGATGCGCTGAGATCATGCTGTACGGCGAGGTCGGCATCGTGCGGACGCTGCCTCCGGCACCGAACGCCTCCGTCGCGCGGCTGCGCCGTACAGCCGAGGCGCTGGGCCTCGAGTGGCGCGCGGAGGTGCTGTACCCCGACTTCGTCCGCTCGATCGACCCGGGCTCCAACGCCGGCGCCGCCATGATCAACGCCTGCACGTCCCTGCTCAGGGGCGCCGGCTACGCGGCGTTCGACGGGGGAGTGCCGGAGCACATCGAGCATGCCGGCCTCGCGTCGGAGTATGCCCACACCACGGCGCCGTTGCGCCGTCTCGTCGACAGGTACAGCGGGGAGATCGCGGTGGCACTGTGCGCCGACAAGCCCGTACCGGAATGGGTGCGTGCCCGGCTGCGCGGCCTTCCGAGTGAGATGGAGGAGGCCGACCGGCGCGCGCACCAGTTCGAGGGGGCTGTGCTGTCCCTGGTCGAGGCCGGGACGCTGGCGACCCGTGTCGGGGAGACGTTCCGCGGGGTGGTCACCGAGGTCGACGCCCGCGACCCGTCAGCGGGCTCGGTGGTGCTGCGCGACCCGGCCGTGGAGGCGCGCGTGAGTGCACCGGAGGGCGCGACGCTTCCGTTGGGGCGCGACGTCGTGGTGCGGCTGGTGAAGGCGGATCCCGCGACGCGGGTGGTGCGCTTCGAGCTGGGAACGCAGTAGGCTCGCGGGGCGGGCGAGCCGACCGGGCGGCCGCGGCACGAGCGGCGCGAGCGTCGTCCGTGTCGAGGAAGGTCCGGACTCCGCAGGGCGCAGTGGTGGGCAACTCCCACCCGAGGCAACTCGCGGGACAGTGCCACAGAGACAGACCGCCAGCGGCCCGGGCGCATGCCGCCCGGGTGCGGGTAAGGGTGAAACGGTGGTGTAAGAGACCACCAGCGCCCCGGGTGACCGGGGCGGCTGGGTAAACCCCACTGGGAGCAAGACCAAGAAGGTCTCCTCGAGAATGAGTCGGGGGGCCGCGCAGGCGCAGACGGCCACGGTCGTCGGAAGGGCTGCCCGCCCGAGCCTGCGGGTAGGTCGCAGGAGCGTGCCGGTGACGGCACGCCCAGATGGATGGCCGCTCAGGGCGTTGCGGTGACGCGCGTCCTCAACAGAATCCGGCCTATGAGTCGGCTCGCCCGCCTTACCCCCGTTGACCTGGGGATTCAGGCTAAGCCCGCCGCGTCGGTCCGCAGGTAGTCCGCAAGAAGCACTGAGTCCACGGCCTCGCGGGTGCGGTCGTCGCTGTCCGGCCACAGATGCGAG
>JBBSIF010000146.1:0-5906 GCA_038232255.1 Propionibacteriales bacterium | reverse complement strand
TGCAGGGATGCGAGCCGCGAAGCAGCTCGCTGCGAGCGGGCCCGAACCGCAAGCACCACACCACAACTGAACAGGCACCACACACAACGTGACCGCTTAGTGCGTCATCCGCGCACGAACCACCTCCGGACAACAGGCCGGAGCCCGGGTCTCGACAGGCAGCACCGTCGGAACCACGGGACGCGACACGACCAGACACCTGTTGGAACAACCGAAGGGCCCAGCGCCCTTTGAAAGGATTGGCCAACCACATGGCACGCCTCGTTGGTGTCGACCTCCCGCGTGACAAGCGCATCGAGATCGCACTCACCTACATCTACGGCATCGGCCGTACCCGCTCCCAGCAGCTGCTGGCCGCCACCGGGGTCGACCCGGACGCGCGCGTCCACACGCTGGGTGACGAAGAGCTGGTCAAGCTCCGCGACGAGATCGAAGCCCAGTTCAAGATCGAGGGCGACCTCCGTCGCGAGGTCCAGGCAGACATCCGCCGCAAGATCGAGATCGGCAGCTACCAGGGTCGCCGCCACCGTCAGGGCCTGCCGGTCCGCGGTCAGCGCACCAAGACCAACGCCCGCACCCGCAAGGGTCCCAAGCGGACCGTCGCCGGCAAGAAGAAGGCCAAGTGACGCCTTCGGGCGCCTGACCCTCTCGCGATCACCCGACCAGCTTTCGACAAGGAGAACAATGCCTCCCAAGAGCCGCACCGCGGCCGGCGCCAAGAAGGTGCGCCGCAAAGAGAAGAAGAACATCGCTCAGGGCGAAGCCCACATCAAGAGCACGTTCAACAACACCATCGTCACCATCACCGACCCGACCGGCGCGGTCATCTCGTGGGCCTCGGCCGGCACCGTCGGCTTCAAGGGCTCGCGCAAGTCCACCCCCTTCGCCGCGCAGATGGCCGCCGAGGCCGCCGGGCGCCGGGCGATGGAGCACGGCATGAAGAAGATCGACGTCTTCGTCAAGGGCCCCGGCTCGGGACGCGAGACGGCGATCCGCTCCCTGGGCGCCGTCGGCCTCGAGGTCGGCACCATCCAGGACGTCACGCCGAGTCCCCACAACGGGTGCCGCCCGCCCAAGCGGCCCCGCGTCTGAGCACCCGAGCACGAGAAGGAGACTGAGAGACCATGGCCCGTTACACCGGACCCATGACCAAGAAGTCCCGGCGGCTGGGGGTCGACCTCATCGGTGGTGACCAGGCGTACGAGAAGCGGCCGTACCCGCCCGGCCAGCACGGCCGGGGCCGGGTGAAGGAGTCGGAGTACCGCAACCAGCTGATGGAGAAGCAGAAGGCGCGCTACACGTACGGCGTCCTCGAGAAGCAGTTCGTCCGCTACTACCACGAGGCGAGCCGCCGTCCCGGCAAGACCGGTGACAACCTCCTCCAGATGCTGGAGTGCCGTCTCGACAACGTCGTCTACCGGGCCGGTTTCGCCCGCACGCGGCGCCACGCACGGCAGCTCGTCGTCCACGGGCACTTCCTCGTCAACGGACACAAGGTCGACATCCCGTCGTTCCAGGTGTCCGACCACGACGTGGTCGACGTCCGGCAGAAGTCGCTGGAGATGACGCCCTTCATCATCTCCCGCGAGACCCATGGCGAGCGCCTGGTGCCGGCGTGGCTCGAGGTCATTACCGGCAAGATGCGGGTGCTCGTCCACCAGGTCCCGGTCCGCGCCCAGATCGACGTTCCGGTCCAGGAGCAGCTGATCGTGGAGTACTACTCCAAGAAGTAACCCGTCTCATCAAGCTGTGCCGTCAAATAGTGGGCGGCCCAGAGAGGAAGCAACTGTGCTTATCGCCCAGCGTCCCATCCTGTCCGAAGAGGTCGTCGACGAGTATCGCTCGCGCTTCGCCCTCGAGCCCCTCGAGCCCGGCTTCGGCTACACCCTCGGCAACTCCCTGCGCCGTACGCTGCTGTCGTCGATCCCCGGAGCGGCCGTGACGTCGATCCGCGTCGACACAGTGCTGCACGAGTTCTCGACGATCGCTGGCGTGACCGAGGACGTCACCGAGATCATCCTGAACCTCAAGCAGCTGGTGGTCTCGTCCGAGCAGGACGAGCCGGTCACCATGTACCTGCGCAAGCAGGGTTCAGGTGAGGTCACCGCCGCCGACATCCAGCCGCCCGCGGGCGTCGAGGTGCACAACCGCGACCTCGTGCTCGCGCACCTCAACGACAAGGGCAAGCTCGACATGGAGCTCGTGGTCGAGCGCGGCCGCGGCTACGTCTCTGCCGTGCAGAACAAGAGCAACGAGTCGGAGATCGGCCGGATGCCGGTGGACTCGATCTACTCGCCGGTGCTCAAGGTCACCTACAAGGTGGAGGCGACGCGTGTCGAGCAGCGCACCGACTTCGACCGCCTGATCATGGACGTCGAGACCAAGCCGTCGATGCTGCCGCGTGACGCCCTGGCCTCAGCGGGCAAGACGCTCGTCGAGCTCTTCGGGCTGGCCCGCGAGCTCAACGTCGAGGCCGAGGGTGTCGACATCGGCCCCTCCCCGGTGGACGAGCAGCTCGCCGCCGACCTGGCGCTGCCCGTGGAGGACCTCCAGCTCACCGTCCGCTCCTACAACTGCCTCAAGCGCGAGGGCATCCACACCGTCGGTGAGCTGCTGTCGCGCAGCGAGCAGGACCTGCTCGACATCCGCAACTTCGGCTCCAAGTCGATCGACGAGGTAAAGGCCAAGCTCGCCGAGATGGGACTGTCCCTCAAGGACAGCGCTCCCGGCTTCGACCCGAGCACGGTCGTCGATGTCTTCGACGACGACGCCAGCTTCGCGGAGGACGAGCAGTACTGACGAGCAGGTGTGGCCGAGCGTGCTCGGCCACACATCACGTCAGGATGCGAGCCGTGGCGGGACGTAGTCCCGACGCTGCGAGCAAACCAGCTGCCCCGCAGTGGGGTGAGGACGGCAAGTGAGCCACGTGACACCAAGTCTCGACAGGGCTCGGAGAAGGAGACGACATGCCAACCCCAACGAAGGGCCCGCGCCTCGGTGGCAGCCCGGCGCACCAGAAGGCCATCTTGAGCAACCTCGCGACGAGCCTGTTCGAGCACGGCGCGATCACCACGACCGAGGCCAAGGCGCGCAAGCTGCGGCCGTTCGCCGAGAAGCTGATCTCCAAGGCCAAGCGTGGAGACCTGCACAACCGGCGTCAGGTGCTGTCCGTCGTTCGGGACAAGGGCGTCGTCCACGCACTGTTCACCGAGATCGGCCCTCGGTACGCCGACCGCCCCGGTGGCTACACGCGGATCACGAAGATCGGGCCGCGTAAGGGCGACAACGCGCCGATGGCCGTGATCGCCCTCGTCGAGGAGGAGCTCACCTCCCAGACCCGCAGCACTCGGCCCGCCGCTCCGACGGCAGGCGCGGAGGCGCCCGCAGAGGTCGAGGCGTTCGACGCGGAGACGAGCACCGGCGCCACCGCCGTGGACGAGGCGATCGGCGTCGAGGACGAGCCGACGGAGCAGATCGAGGGCGAGGCGGGCGACGCCGAGCCGACCGACGAGGTGGTCGAGCCCGCGCCGACGGAGCAGGTCGAGGTGGTCGAGCCCGCGCCGACGGAGCAGGTCGAGGTGGTCGACGCGGAGCCGAGCAGCGGCGCCACCGCCGTGGACGAGGCGATCGGCGTCGAGGACGAGCCGACGGACCAGGTCGAGGGCGAAGCAGGCGACTCCGAGCCGACCGATGAGGTGCCCGAGTTTACGGCGCCCAGTGGCGAGGCGCCGGCCGAAGCCGTCGCAGACGTCCCGACCGACGTGGACCCGGACCCCGACGGCCGCAACGACGCCTGACCGCCAGTCAACGGTGCGACTGCACCTGTGCGCGGTTCTGGTGACGCACCAGGACGACAGCGCCGCGAGAGCGCGCACATGCGCGATTGTGGCGCGCGTGACTGAGGCTGCTCCTCGAGAAGGCTCCGGCGTCGCTCATCTGCGCTTCGACGTCAGCTACGACGGATCGCACTTCTCGGGCTGGGCGTCCCAGCCGGGGCAGCGAACGGTGCAGGGCACCCTCGAGGCCGCGCTGCGCACCATCCTGCGTCTTTCTCCGAATGACCCGTCGCTCAGGCTGACCGTGGCCGGGCGCACCGACGCCGGGGTGCACGCCCGCGGGCAAGTGTGCAGCCCCGACGTCGACCTCGGCGACATGGACGTGACCCAGCTGCGCCGACGACTCGGGCGGCTGCTGAGCGACGACGTTGTCGTACGACGGGTGAGCGTCCCGCCGCCGGACTTCGACGCACGCTTCTCGGCGCAATGGCGGCGCTACGCCTACCGGATCTGCGACGACGCCACGGCGCTCGACCCGCTGCGGCGATACGAGGTGCTGACCTGGCCGCGGCCACTGGACGCGGGCGCGATGAACGACGCGGCGTTGTCGTTGCTGGGTGAGCACGACTTCGCCGCCTTCTGCAAGCGACGCGAGGGGGCGACCACTTTTCGCGACCTCATGGAGCTGAGCTGGTCGCGTCGCGAGGGAGAGCTGACCTGCCGGGTCGTGGCCAACGCCTTCTGCCACACCATGGTGCGGTCCCTGGTGGGCTGCCTCCTCGTGGTCGGGGAGGGGCGCCGTGCGGTGGATTGGCCGGCCCAGATCCTCGCAGCACGCGTCCGCGACTCGGGCGTTCTCGTCGTACCAGCGCATGGGTTGACCCTCGAGGAGGTCGGCTATCGGGCGACGTGACCGAAGATCGACGGCGACACGAACGAAACGCCAGGCTGCGACGTCAGTCCTGCGTGGATGTAGCCGTGGCCGACGAGACGCTGCAGGCCGACACGCCCGGCTTTGACGCGTGGCTCGCCAGCCGCTCAACGGCGCTCACTCGGTTCGCCTACCTGGTGACCGGCAACCGGCACGAGGCGGAGGAGGCGCTGCAGTCCGCGCTGACGAGCGCGTGCGCCAAGTGGTCGCGGGTGAGCCGGGCTGACGATCCGGAGGCGTACGTGCGCCGGATGGTGGTCAACGCTCACGTGTCCTGGTGGCGGTCGTTCCGCCGACGGGAGACGCCGGTGGACGACGTCCGAGACGACCGCAGCGGCGCAGACCCAGCCGTGACGACCACAGAGGGCGACCGGGTGTGGCGGCTGTGCGCCACGCTGCCCGCACGGCAGCGTGCCGCCGTCGTGCTCCGGTTCTACGAGGACATGAGCTACTCGCAGATCGCGACTGTGCTGCAGTGCAGCGAGTCCACGGCACGCGGCCACATCCACCGGGCACTCGGCGCGCTGCGCCGCACGATCGAGGAGGAGCACGACGATGGATGACCGGGACCTAGAAGCGATGTTCCGCTCGACGCTTCATGACCGCGCCGACGATGTGGCTGACACTGGCAGTGTCGCGGACCGCTCGGCACTGGCACGCGTCGCCGTACGGCGCCGCCGCCGCATCGCCGGCACCATCGCAGTCGTGGCCGCCGTGACCGTCGTGACACCGATCGCCGTGGTCGCAGCGACGCATGACGCAGCTCCAGCACCGACGGCTGCGCATCCCAGCTCGTGGCGTGCGGAGTCCTACAACGGGATCCAGCTGTGGGTGCCGCCCTCGTGGGGCTGGGGGCTGACGCCGAGCGTCATGTCAACCGGTCTGCGGCAGTGCGGGTTCGGCGCCTACGCTGGCTCGGGTTCCACGGGTGACCTGCGCTACTCGAAGGCCGACGCCGCACCGCCGTACGTCGGCCGGCCGATGACTGTCGGGAAGGACTGCCCGACCCCGCCGCGCCAGAGCGTGGCGCACGTCTGGTTCGACTCGCCGCTTCCGGTGGGTACGAGCGGCACGTCGACAACCGTCTCCGTCACCGGACTGACGCCGTTCCGGGTCACTGTCGCCGATGCCGACGTCAGCGAGCGCAAGGCGATCCTGGACTCGGTCGAGCGAGTCGACACCGACGCACACGGCTGCCC
>JBBSIF010000145.1:0-5922 GCA_038232255.1 Propionibacteriales bacterium | reverse complement strand
GCCGGGACATGGCAGGCGCCTGGGTGAGCGCATTGCCGTGGAAGGGCAGCGCGCCGGGCACCAGCTGGTCGGCCATCAGGATCAGCACATCGGGCTTCCGGGGCCGACTCATGCCGGGGCCTCTCAGATAGGGAGTCGTAGCTCAGCGAAAGGAGTCTCGACTCAGCGAGGAAGTCTCAGCTCGGTGTGGGTAGCCTCAGCCGTCGCGGTCTCGAGCGAGGGCGTGTCCGCGATCAGCTGCCGTGTGTACGGCTGCTGCGGGTTGGCGAGCATCTGCGCGGTCTCGCCGTACTCCACGATGCTTCCCTCGGACAGCACCACGACCTTCTGCGCGATCGAGCGCACCAGCGGCAGGTTGTGGGTGACGAAGACCATGGACAGGCCGAGGTCACGTTGCAGCTGGCCCAGCAGCTCGACGATGGCCGCTTGGACGCTGACGTCGAGCGCGGAGGTCACCTCGTCGCACACCAGGATCGACGGTGAGGAGATCAACGCACGAGCGATCGCGACGCGCTGACGCTCTCCCCCGGAGAGCTGGTCGGGATAGCGCCGGGCGTAGCTCGCTGACAGCGACACCTGTTCCAGCATCTGCGCCACCCGGTCGTCGGCGTCTCGACCTTTGGCGAGACCGAAGACGGCCAGGGGCTGTGCGACTGTCTCGCCGATCGTCTTGCGCGGATTCAGCGAGCCGTACGGGTTCTGGAAGATGTACTGGATCTGGCGACGCGACTCAGTGCCGCGCGACCTCGCCGCCGTCTGCAGCTCCGTTTCACCGAGCCGGATGCTGCCGGTCCAGTCTCGGTGCAGCCCGGCTATCGAGCGGGCCGTGGTGGTCTTGCCGGACCCGGACTCCCCCACGATCGCCAGGCACTCGCGGTGCTCGAGCTGCAGGCTGATGGAGTGCAGCACCTCGATCTTGCCGTAGCGGGCCACGACGTTCTCGAGCGTCAGGACGGCGGAGTCGGCGTCGCCTTGCGCGACGTCGAGCGGGTTGCCCGGCTTCACCTGCTTCTGCGTCACCACCTCCAGTGCCCGGATGCAACGGGCGCTGTGCACCGGCCCGACCGGGATCAGCGGCGGGACCTCCACGTCGCACTCCGGGATGCGCATCGTGCACCGCGGCGCGAAGGCGCATCCGGGGGGAGGCCGAACCGGCGACGGTGCATGCCCGGGGATGCCGAGCAGGCTGCGACCGCCGGTGAGTCGCGGGATCGCGCCGACCAGCCGGCGCGTGTACGGGTGGGCCGAGGACTCGAACAGCTCCTCTGCGAGGCCCAGCTCGACCACCCGCCCGGCGTACATCACTGCCACCCGACGGGCCAGGGCCGCGACCACGGCTAGGTCGTGGCTGACGTACAGCGCAGCAACCTGGTGCGCGGCCGCGAGCTCGCGCACTGTGGCGAGCACGGTTGCCTGCGTCGTGACGTCGAGGCCGGTGGTCGGCTCGTCGAGCACGATGAGACGGGGGCGGTTCGCGAACGCCATCGCGAGGCCGACCCGCTGCTGCTGACCGCCGGAGAGCTCGTGCGGGTAGCGGCGCAGGTACTTCGGATCGTCCGACAGGGCGACCTCGCGCATCATCTCGGCGATGCGTTCGTCGTGGTTGCCGCGACCCGAGCTGTGCGCCTCCAGGACCTCGCGAAGCTGGACGTCGATCCGCAGCGCCGGGTTGAGCGACGACGCCGGGTCCTGCGGAACGTACGACACCAGGGAGCCGCGGAGCCGGCGTAGCTCATCCTCCCCGAGGCTGAGGATGTCCTCGTCGCCGAGCATGACCGTGCCGCCCATGATCCGCAGCCCCCGTCGGGCATGCCCGAGGAGCGCAAGTCCCACCGTGGTCTTGCCGGAGCCGGACTCCCCGACGACGCCGAGCACCTCGCCGGGGGCGATCTCGAACGACACGTCCATGACCACCGGAACGCGCCCAGACGTCGTACCGATCTGCAGGTCCTGGACCCTGACCGCAGCCGGACCACCGGGAGGGACTGTCGGCTCCTGGACGCTCATTCGTCATCCCGTTCGCGGTCGATGCCGGCCGCGGTGCGGGCGATGCCGTCGCCGAAGAGGCCGGTGCCCATGGTGAGCAGTGCGATGGCGATGATGGGTGTCAAAGCGCCCCACGGCTGAGTCGACAGCGCGATCTGGTTCTGCTGGATCATCGTCCCCCAGTTTGCGCCGTTCGGATCCGGCGACAGGCCGAGGAACGCCAATGCGGCGATGACTCCGATGGAGTAGGTCAGCCGCAGGCTCGCCTCGACCATCATCGGGCCCAGGATGTTCGGGAGCAGCTCGCCGCTGAGAATCCGCACCCGCGACAGCCCCATCGACTCCGTCGCCGCCACGAAGTCGCGCTCGACCACCGGCTGCGCCGCTCCACGAGCCACCCGGGCGACCCGTGGAGCCGTGGTGAGCGCGATCGCCCCGATGATCACCCACGCATTCGCGCCCACGAGGCTGACCGCCACCAGCGCGAGCATGATCTGCGGGAAGGCCATGATCACGTCCATGCCCCGCATGAGGATGTCGTCGAGAGCGTTGCGGGCGTACGCCGCCACGAGCCCGATCGCGACACCGAAGAGGAGGCCGATCGCTGTCGAGACGATCGCCATGACGAGGATGCCGCGACCGCCGTACAGGAAGCGGCTCAGCACGTCCTGGCCGAGGTAGTCGGTGCCGAGGATCCCCGCATCACCTCCCGGTGGGGAGTTCGGGATAGCCACGAACTCGTCAGCCGCGTGCGGAGCGAGGTAAGGCCCGACAATCGCGATGACCACGAGGATCAGCACGAAGAGAGCACCGATCCTCGTCCGCCACAGGCGCATTGCGCGGGCCACGAGGGTCGTGGAACGACCCGGCGGCGTGGGCGTCCGCACGCCCTCGGCGAGCGCCGGTGCCTCTTCGGTCTGGCTCACAGCCGGGTCCTCAGACGCGGGGTCACGAGAATCGTGGCGACGTCGGCCAGCAGGTTCAGCAAGACGTAGACACCGGCGATGAGCATCGCGAGGGCCTGGACCACCGGAAGGTCGTGGTTGACCACGGCGTCCTGCAGCGCGCTGCCGATCCCCGAGTAGTTGAAGACGTACTCGATCACGACGACACCCCCGGCAAGGTAGGCGAGGTTGATGGCGATCACCTGGAATACGGGACCGATCGCGTTGGGGAGCGCGTGCCGGACCAGGACCGTGCGCTCGGGCAGCCCCTTGAGGCGCGCCATCTCGACGTAGTCGCTCTCCAGGACCTCCACCATCGATGCGCGCATGATGCGCGCGACGTACGGCGCGACCGCGATGACCAAGGTGGCCGTGGGAAGGATGAGCTCGCTGGGCACCTGCCACGGGCGTTGTCCCGGCGCGATCGGGCTGATTGCGGGCAGCACGTGCAGGACCGTCGTGGCGAACAGGATCACCAGCAGCACCGCGACCACGAACTCCGGCAGCGCCGCCAGCACCAGCATGAGGTTCGAGCTCACGTTGTCGAACGTCTTCTCGCGTCGCAGCGCCGCCCACGAGCCGATCGCGATCGACAACGGGATGGAGATCACCGCTGCGCACAGGACGAGCACCGACGAGTTCACCAGCCGTGAACCGAGAAGCTGGCTGACCGGCTGCTGCGCCGCCAGCGAGTTGCCGAGGTCGCCGTGGAGCAGGCCGCTGGCCCAGGCGAGGTACTGCCCGAAAACGGACTGGTCGAGGTTCAGCTCGCTGCGCAACGCCGCCAGACGTGCCGGCGTGGCATCACGGCCCAAAATGGCGCGCGCCGGGTCACCCAAGGCCTGGGTCGCGACGAACACCAGGACTGAGACCAGGAAGAGCACGATCACGCCCAGCAGCAGCCGGCGGATGATGAAAGCTGCGATGCCTCCGTGTCGCAACCAGGTCATCTGCAGGTCCGCGTGTCAGCCGAACCAGATGGTGCGGTACCCGTGCCCGAAGGTGGCCAGGTTGAGCGTGCCCTTGCTCGGACGCAGCCCCTGGACCTTCGGCGAGTAGCCGTCGATCAGGCTGCCGAAGAACGGAATGATGTAGCCGCCGTTCTCGTACTCCAGCTTCTGCATCTCGTGCTCCAGCTCGATCCGCTTGGAGGTGTCGGTCGCCGCCAGCGCCTGTTGGTAGAGCGACCCGAAGTTCGAGCCCGTGCCGGACTTCGGCGGCCAGTGCGTCTCGTTGTACGGCGACGTGGGCAACGAGCCCTGCTGCACCTGGTTGAGATAGCCTCTCGTGCCCCAGAAGTCGACAGAGAACGCGAGCTTCAGGTAGGAGTCGCCGTAGTAGTTGGGGTCGTTCTTGACGTTGACCGTGACACCGGCAGCCTTCGCCTGCGTGGCGAACACGGTCGCGAGCGGCACCATCCCGGATGCGCCGTTGGTGGTGTGCAGGTCGACGGTGAGGCCTTCCATGCCGGCGGACTTGAGCAGCGACTTGGCCTGCTCGATGTCCTGGGTGCGCTGCGGCAGCTCGGAGTTGTAGCCCTCGTCGAACGGCGCGTAGAGATCGTTGGCGACGAAGCCGTAGCCGGAGGCGATCTGGTCGATCATGGCCTGCCTGTCAACGATCAGCCGCATCGCCTGCCGGACGCGGTTGTCGTTGAACGGCGGCATGTCGATGGCCATGCACAGTGGCTCCCAGCCGCCGGTCTTGGAGATCAGGGCATTCAGCTGGTGTGACTGGAGCACCTGGACCTGCGACGCCGGCAGGTCGGTCATCGCGTCGATCTGACCCCCGAGCAGGGCGTTGACCTGGGCAGTCGAGTCGGCGAAGTCGATGATCGTCACGGTGTCGAAATACGGCTGGCCGGTGCGCCAGTAGTTCGGGTTGCGCATGCTCACGCTTTGCTGGCCCGGGGTGAAGCTCTTGAGCTTGTAGGGTCCCGTGCCGATCTGAGGTGCGGGATAGGCCTCGTAACCCACCGGGACGATGCCGAACGTGTAGCTCGCGAGCGTCTGGGGGATGGTCGAGTCGGCCGTCTTGAGCGGCAGCCTGACGGTGTAGTCGTCCATCTTCTTGAGGCCGGCCACGTCCATGGATGCGGTGGCCGCGAACCCGGTCAGGCCGTTCTTCTCGGTGCCGATCCGCTGCAGCGAGTAGATGACATCGTCGGCCTTCATCGTCTTGCCGTTCTGGAACTCGATGCCCTTGCGCAAGTGGATGGTGTACTGCATCGGAGTGTCCGCTGTGACGTTCTCCGCGAGCCCGTCGTTGGTGAGCTGGAAGTCGTCGTCGAACGTCAAGAGCGTCTCGAACGCACTCACGAGGCGTGCCTGGTCCGGCTTGGTGGTGATGTTCTGCCCGTCGAAGAGGTCCTTCGACCCGCCACCAGTGACACCGAGACGGAAGTTGCCGCCTCGCTTCGGCTTACCCGCCGGGGACGTCGGGCTCGTCGACGTCGTCGTGCCGCCGCCGCAGGCGGCCAGGCCGCTGCTCATGGCGGCCACGCCCGCCGCTCCGACGAGGAACTGACGCCGCGTCAGGTTGGCGCCGATGCCGGGGCGCTCGAAGGCGCTCCGACCGACGGTGGAGCGGTCCTTGTCACCGCTGCGATCTGCTGGTGTACCCGATTCCGTCATGCAGTGGCCCCTCAGCCTCGATCACTCGCTGCGCCGACCGGGGGAGCGGTGTCACCCGAGTGCTCTGCCTCATTCACATCGTGAGACGAACGCTCACGTGTTTTGGTCTCGCTGTCAACAGTTCAGCGCCGCAGATATCAGAACGTCACCACCTCCGTCGCCTCTGCCGAGTCTGTCACCACCGCCTCACTTTGTCCGGGATATCGAGGTAACCGCGGGTGTCGGCGGATGCGGCAACGGAGGGTCGAGCAGGTCCTGGGCTCGCAGCCAACGGATGAACGCCGACGCCTCGCCGCTGAGCCGGCTGGCGTCGTCCCGGCGGAGCAGGTAGTGGTTCTGGCGCATGGGCACCGCCGCAT
>JBBSIF010000144.1:0-5972 GCA_038232255.1 Propionibacteriales bacterium | reverse complement strand
CGTCCTGGGCGAAGCGCTCGTTCGACGGCTCGAACTGCTCTGCCGCCCTCGCCGCCAGCGCCGGTGGCCACCCCCAGTAAGGGGTCTCGCACCAGCCGGCATCTTTCGCCTGGCGGGCAGCGATGCGGTGCAGCCGGCGTACCGCGATGTCGTCGTGGGAAAGCGTCCGGTTCAACCCGTGAAGATAGCCGCGAAGCAGCCTCATGGCCTCGACCGCGACCGGACCCAGGCTGATCGTGGGGGACTCGGGGCCGACGAGGAGATCTTCCTCGGGCACCGAGAGGGCCGCAGCCCGGAGCAGGGCTACCAGGGGGTTCGGGCTCTTCAGCCTGGTCACCGGCACAGCGACGAAGGCGAAGTCAGTGGATCGCTGCCACCTGCCGGTCAGGCGCTCGAGGTCCCCCTCACCCCGACGCAGCACTCCGGCCGCATAGGCAGCGAAGCCCGGAACGTCGGTGAGCGTCTTGACCTTCTGGGTGTAGGAGCTGTTGATGAGCGAGAGCTGCTCGTTCACGACGTACAGAATCGTCACGTCTCGCCCGAGTGCAGCCAGACGCTCATCGAGACGGTGGTCAATGCCCTCGGAGAAGATGCCCGGGCTGAGGAGCTCCGAGCTCAGCAGGACAGTGTCGGCCTCGACGTCGGCGATCTCGGCTTCGAGGGCGTCCCAGCCGCCGATATCAGGTCGAAAGCGGGGGCTCCCGGCCAGGTCCCACGCGAGGTGATGGTGGCAGACCGAGTTCGGGGCAAGCTCCAGGCGTGCGCTGGTCGGGAGATAGACGCCATGGGCGGCCAGCACGTCGGCATTGGCGAAGAGCGCCTGCTGAAAGTCCGACGTGGCCGTCGTCGGGGGCCCTACGTGGACCACGAGTCGGCTCACGTGCCCTCCTCCGAGCTCGGGCGTGGGTGGGAACATCGTCGCAGATGCCGTTGTCAGGGCTGGATGAAGCCCGATGAGCTCACAGATCACACGCCCAAGGCAGAGGAGCAGCCAGTGCGCCAGATCGGACATCTCGTCGGCGGGAGCCAGCGCGGCGACTTCGAGCGGACGGCTGCGGTCTTCGACCCGGCGACGGGGGAGCAGACAGCGGAGGTATGCCTCGCGACACCGGACGAGGTGGGCGAAGCTGTCGACGTCGCCCGCGAGGCCTTCCAGGACTGGCGGAGCTCCAGTCTCGCCCGGCGGGCGGCAGTGCTCTTCCGCTTCCGCGCTCTGCTCGACGAGCATCGCGACGAGGTGGCGGCGGCGATCACCGCCGAGCACGGCAAGGTGCTGTCCGACGCCGCCGGTGAGGTGGACCGGGGCATCGAGTGCGCCGAGTTCGCCTGCGGGATCCCGCAGCTCCTGAAGGGCGGCTACTCGGCGCAGGCCTCGACCGGCGTGGACGTGCACGAACTCAGGCAGCCGCTCGGTGTGGTGGCGGGCATCACGCCGTTCAACTTCCCGGCCATGGTGCCGTTGTGGATGGTGCCGAACGCGGTGGCGTGCGGCAACGCCTTCATCCTCAAGCCGAGCGAGAAGGACCCATCGGCCTCGCTTCTCATCGCGGAGCTGTTCCACCGCGCCGGCCTGCCTGGCGGTGTGCTCAACGTCGTCCAGGGCGACGCCGTTGCGGTGAACGCGATTCTCGACCACCCCGGCATCGCGGCCGTCAGCTTCGTGGGGTCGACGCCGGTCGCGCGGCACGTCTACGAGCAGGGTACGGCGGCCGGCAAGCGGGTGCAGGCCCTCGGCGGCGCCAAGAACCACATGGTGGTGCTGCCTGACGCCGACGTCGACATGGCAGCCGACGCAGCGGTCTCGGCCGCCTACGGATCAGCGGGCGAGCGGTGCATGGCCGTGTCGGTCGTGGTGGCCGTCGGTGCCGTGTCGGACGAGCTCGTGACGGCTATCGAGAAGCGCATCGCGGGTCTGCGCATCGGCCCCGGCAACGTGTCGTCGTCTCAGATGGGCCCGCTCATCACCGCGGCTCACCGCGACAAGGTGGCGTCATACCTCGGGACTGCCGAGACGGAGGGCGCCGACGTCGTCGTGGACGGACGCGACCACGAGTTCGACGGGGACGGCTTCTTCCTCGGCGTCAGCCTCGTGGACCGGGTCCGGACCAGCATGCAGGTCTACCGCGACGAGATCTTCGGTCCGGTGCTGAGCGTGGTGCGGGTCGCCACGGCGGCGGAAGCGATCGACCTGGTCAACGCGAACCCGTACGGAAACGGCACGGCCATCTTCACCCGCGACGGCGGAGCGGCGCGGCGGTTCGAGCAGGACGTCCAGGTGGGAATGGTGGGGGTCAACGTGCCGATACCCGTGCCGGTGGCCTACTACTCGTTCGGCGGCTGGAAGGACAGCCTGTTCGGGGACCGGCACATGTACGGCCCGGAAGGCGTCGGCTTCTACACCCGCACCAAGGTGGTCACGAGCCGCTGGCCCGATCCCGCGACCAGCGAGGTAGACCTCGGCTTCCCCACGACCCAGTAGATCCTCCGCCGCCCGCCTCCGTCGCGCCAGGATCCGACGTCCAGACTGCCCCGGCGATCTCACCGTCGGATCCTTGCGGTGCTGGCGGGGTCACAGCAGCCAGGGCAGCGCGGCGAGAGCGACGGAGACGGACAGCAGGAGCCAGTCACCGGCTCGCCAGGGCGCCGCAAGAGCCCAGGTACGGCGCTGCGCGGTCGCGAACCCGCGGGCGTCCATCGCCATCGCCAGCTGGCCGGTATGACGCATCGACCCCACGAGGAGTGCGAAGGCGCTGCCGCTGAGCGCCTGGACCTTGCGGATCGGACCGCCGTCCGATCCCAGGCCCCGGGCGCGCCGAGCATGCTGGATCTGCTGCCACTGCTGGCTCAGCTGGCCGACGCGTTGCATCGCGGCCACCGCTGCGGCCACTGGTCGTGCGGGCAGCCGGAGGCGCTGGGCCAGATGGTCCCCGAGCGCGCTGGGCCCGATCAAGGGCGAGACGATGGCAGCGGGTACGACGATGCACAGCACGCGCAGCGCCGCAGCCGCCGTGCGGTCGGCGTCCTGGCCGGCGTACAGCCAGGTCGACAGGGCCAAGGTGAGCGCTCCGACCAGACCGACAGCCATCCGGGCGGCGGTGGCCCGCGGATCGCGGACCAGCCATCCCAGGGAGAGCAGATCTGCCGCCAGCGTGATCGCGCCGACGCGCGTCGTCGTCACGGCGAACGCCCCGGCCACCGGCAGCAGGCAGCACGCGAGCATCGACAACGGACCGATGCGCCCACCCCGCGTCACGAGGCCACCCTGCCGTCGACGAGCTGGAGCGTGGTGTCGGCGACGGCCTCGACAGCGGGTCGGTCGTGGGTGGCAAGGGCGACGCCCGCGCCGGCCGACCGAGCGGCGCTGACCGCCCCGAGCACGGCCGCCCAGGTACGACGGTCCTGCCCCACGGTGGGCTCGTCGAGCAGCAAGCCGTAGGGCCCCGCGACGAGAGCGGCAGCGACCATGAGCCGTCGCTGCTCCCCACCCGACAGGTGGAACGGGCTCGCCTGCGCCAGCGGCGCCAGCCCGAACATCTCGAGCAGGCCGGCGGCGCGTCGACCGGCCTCGTGGAGATCTCGGCCGCAGGCGCGGGCAGCGACCAGCACCTCCTCGCCCACGGTTCGGCCCACCATGCCCTGCTCGGCGATCTGCGGCACCCACGCCAGCCGCGCGGCGAGGTCACGCGATCCCCAACGAGACGGCTCGCGTCCTCGTCGGGTCGCCAGCTCCGCCGCTGCAAGCACCGTGCCGCCAGTGGGTCGGCGCAGTCCCGCGAGGACCGAGACCAGGCTGGACTTCCCGGCGCCGCTCGCCCCCGTGACCGCCAGGACCTGTCCGGAGCTCACGGTGGCGTCGACGTCGGACAGGGCGACGGTGGGGGTCGACCCCGCCCGGCGCGGCCGGTCGCGAAGGGCCAGGGTGACGTCGTCCGCACGGACCAGCTCTGGCGGGCCTTCCCGCCAAGGTGCCACGAGGTCGGCGGGCACCGGTGTCAGCTGCGGCGGCGGCATGCCCGGCACCCAGACGCCCGCATCGGCCAGGTAGTCGCGGCGCTCGCGCAGCACCGTCCGAGGGTGCCCGTCGGCGACAAGGGTGCCGTCCGCGTCCAGGACGACCAGCCGCTCCGCGAAGTCCAGCCACGGCTCGAGATGGTGCTCGACGACGACAGTCGTTGCCTGCAATGCGTCCGCGTGACGTCGTACGGCGTCCTGGACGTCGGACGCGGCGTCGGGCTCCAGCATCGAGGTGGGCTCGTCGAGCAGCAGCACCGGGCTGGCGAGCACCAGGCTGCCCGCCAGCGCCAGTCGTTGGCTCTCGCCGCCGGAGAGCGCCGATGTCGAGTGGCCCGGAGGGTAGGGAAAGGCGGACGAGTGCAGGGCCGCGGCCACGCGCGGCCAGATGTCCGGCTGAGCGACCCCCAGGTTCTCCAGACCGAAGGCGACATCGCGCCCGACCGTCTCGGCGACGATGCCTGCCGTCGGGTCCTGCATGAGCAGCGCCGGCCGGTCGTCGGACTCGCCGACAGGTACGCCGCCGATCAGCACCAAGCCCGACAGGTCGCCGTCGGCGGCCGTCAGCAGCAGACCCGCGAGCGCTCGCAGCAGCGTCGACTTCCCTGAGCCGCTGGGTCCCGCGAGCAGGACCCGTTGCCCGGCAGGGATGTGCAGGTCCAGACCCCGCAGCACCGGAGTACGGCGTCGAGCGGGACGCCAGGTCAGCCCGCGAACGGTGACGTCGGCGTGCGGTGCCCGCAGCGAGTGGGGTCGGCGGGAAGCAGGGCCTTGCAGCTCAGAACGCCTGATCGCGCGCCGCCTCCCGCCCGGCCGGCAGGGCGTCGATGGCGCCGGTCGCCGCCACGGCGCGGGTCAGGAACCAGCCGCCGCCACCAGCGACGACGGCTCCGGACAGGGCGAAGAAAGCGAGATAGGCGAGCTTCCAGCCGACCGAGTAGCCGACCCAGTAGGCGTTCCACTCGTAGCACCACTCGGCGAACGCGGCCGCCGCTCCGGCGAGAGCCGCCACGGCAAGACCGAACCTGCGGTAGAGGAAGACGGCGAGCACGAGCTCCACCCCGAGACCCTGGAGGACTCCCGATATCACCGTCGCCCATCCCCACTCGGTGACCAGCGTCGCCTCGACGGCTGCCGCGAGAACCTCGGCGAGCAATGCGGCACCGGGGCGTCGTACGACGAGCCCCGCCAGCACTCCCGCGAGGAGCCACGGCCCACCGAGCAGTCCCTGGCTCGGCCCCAGGAAGCTCGACAGCGGTGTGACGAGCGTGTTGTAGGCGCTGCTCCAGCCCCAGTAGGCGACGCCGAGCACCACGCCGATCATCGCGGCTGTGGTGATGTCGATCGTCCGCCAGGGGCCTCTGACGTTCCGGACGTGTGCACTGGCCGATGTGGCCATCGTTGCCTCCCAAGTCGGTCGGGAGGGGAAGCAGGCATCCCTGCTCGAGTCTCGACTTCCTTCGCCGGTCCTAACCGGATCAGGTTCGAGGGTCTGCGGAGTCCGCACTCTCAGCGCCGAAGCGCTCCCCTGTCGTTGCCGGCCAGTCTAGCCACTCCCGAACCGCCCGCGACGGCGCCTACCATGGGCGCCGCGCCGCCTGCCCCACCGACGCCGCCTGCCCCACTGACAAGGAGTGTGCCCCGATGAGCGAGCCGGCCGAGCTGGTCCAGCTGAGCGTCGCCGCATCCGTCGCCACCATCACGCTCGACTCGCCGCACAACCGCAACGCCCTGTCCCGCCAGCTGGTCGACGAGCTGATGAGCCACCTCGCCACTGCCGACGCCAGCGACGACGTGCGCGTGGTCGTGCTGACGCACAGCGGGGGCACGTTCTGTGCGGGTGCCGACCTCAGCGAGGCGGTGAGCGAGGGAATGGAGCGGGGCACCCGGGCCCTGCTCGCGCTGCTGCGGGCAGTGGTGACGTCTGCGAAGCCCGTGGTGGCTGTCGTGCGGGGTCACGT
>JBBSIF010000143.1:0-6036 GCA_038232255.1 Propionibacteriales bacterium | reverse complement strand
GCGCTGGCTGGCTTACGCCGGAAGGCTCGGGTACAATCAGACATTAACTAGCACGGTGGGGCTCCGTGCGATCCGGGGGGTGTTTGGACGTGAAGAGCGAATTCCGTCATGCGAAAAGGCCGCGACGAGCACGCATGACGTACCCAGCACGCAAGACGTACACACGGCGGATCGTGCCGGGAGTCACCGGCCTTGCGATGGGTGGCGCGGTGCTGTTCGCCTCACCGGCGCAGGCGATGGAGACCCTTGACTCGACGCCCTGTACGGCGAGAGTCATCTCCGCCCACGAGGGGTACACGGCCACGACCGACGGCGACACTGTGGAGTCGCAGATCGCGGCGTGGAACATGGGCGCCAACGTGGCCGACTCCGACATCTGGAAGACGAAGGACAACTACTACGTCTTGCGGCACGACAACGACCTCTCGACGTCGACCAACGCTCCCTACGGCACTCTGATCACCAGCCTGACCCTGGCCCAGGTACAGAGCTACACCACCACGCAGCACCAGGAGCAGATCCCGCAGGTAAAGGACTCGCTTGCGCTGACACAGTTCAACCAGCCCTACCGCGCGCTGATGTTCGAGACAAAGTGGAGCATGAACGGCCACTGGGCGCTGAAAGCCGTGGACGACCAGATCAAGGCCGTCGGCATGAGCAGTCATGTCATCATCTACTCGGCGGTCCTGGACCAGCTGAAGTACCTGGCATCGATCGACCCGGAGCTCACGCTCTGGTACAAGGCTGGAACGCCACCCGCCGTGGCGGACCTCGCCACGCTCGACGGGGTGATGCTGAACGCCGGCTCCATCACCAAGGGCATCGTGGCCACCTACCACTCAGCGGGATACACCGTGACCCGCGGCCGAGTCGACGTGGAGACCCAGGCGGCCTGGAACGGCTTCGTGCGTAAGGGTGCCGACGCTCTGATGACGTCCGACCCGACCGTGGTCGTCGACTGGTGCCGCGCCCTGCCGCCCGCCTAGCTGATCGCCTAGCAGGCAGCTGCCGCACGGAGGGCTTCGTCACCGCGGACCGTCGCGGCGGTATGCGCGTTGCTGCGCGCGTTGGCGCCACTTCTTGGTCTGCTCAACGCGCTGGCGGGCGTCCAGGCGCCGCTGCGCTCTGGCGGTCTCCCGCCGGAGGGTCTGCCAGCTCTCCCAGCGTCGTACCGCGAGTGCGCCCGAGGCGACGGCGTCCACAACGGCGCATCCCGGCTCGTCGAGGTGACGACAGTCCCGGAACCGGCAGTGCACGGTAAGCGCGTCGATCTCCGGGAAGGCAACACCGAGCGCACCGTCGTCGTACTGCAGCCCGACGCCGCGGAGTCCCGGTGTGTCGACGATCGCCCCGCCGCTCGGCACGAGCAGCAGCTCCCGACGCACCGATGTGTGCCGACCCCTGCCGTCGTCGCGGATCGGGCGCGTGGTGAGCACGTCGGCTCCCACCACCGCGTTCGTCAGTGTCGACTTGCCGTGCCCGGATGCCCCGATGAGGGCAATGGTCCTCCCCGGCGCGAGCAGCGCGCGGATCTCCCCGATGCCCAGAAGCGTGCTGGCGCTGACGCAGCGCACCTCGACCCCCGGTGCGACGTCGCGAACGTCGTCGGCCACCTGATCGCCGTCGCTGACGAGGTCTGCCTTCGTGAGCAGGACCACCGGCGTCGCGCCGCTCTGCCAGGCGACGGCGAGCAGCCTCTCGAGGCGGATCATGTTCGGCTCCGGGTGCAGGGCGACGACCAGTCCGACGAGGTCGGCGTTGGTGGCCAGCACCTGCCCGTGGGAGCTCTTGCGGGCACTTGCCCGCACGACCGTGGTACGCCGTTCGGCAACCGCCTCGACTGTCACCGGACCGTCGGCCCAGTGCCGCACCAGGCACCAGTCACCGGTGCAGGGCAACAGCGTCGGATTCCCCGCTGCCGCCTCCAGGACGTCGCCACCCACGGTGGCCCGCACCGGCCCCCGGGCGGTCGCGACGGTGCACGCGCCGCGGTCGGTGCGTATGACGCGCCCCGGCTCGTGCGCCGACGGCTCCCCCGCCGAGGCGCGACCGGCGGCGACCAGCAGCGCCTCGCGCCAGGACTCGTCCCAGCCGAGGTCGCCTAGCTGCACCTGCGGTCGACTCACGGGAACGAGGGTAGGCGTCGCTCAGGTGCCGACGCCACGAGATTCGGGCGGGCCGGCCGCGAGATCTTCGGCCAGCCCTTCGGCTAGCCCACGCCCAGCCCCCGCCTAGCCCCCGGGCTAGAGGTCGTCGGCGTCCCGCGCGCTCAGGGGCTCCGACCCCGGTCGGCGGCGCCTTCGCCGTACCCGCTCGGAGCGGGCAACCGCGGTCGCGGGCTCCGGCCACACCCGGTCGAAGGAAGCGTTCAGCGCCGCACCGATCAGCACGACGAGCGCGGTCAGGTAGAGCCACAGCAGGACGGCGATCGGCGCGGCCAGGGGGCCGTAGATCGAGGTACGGGCGCCCTGCAGGATCTCCCTCAGCAGGTAGCTGCCGAGGACCCACATCGCGAAGGCGAAGATCGCACCAGGCACGTCGTAACGCCACGAGGTCCGGACCGGGACCGACAGGTGGTAGAGCGTCGTGAGGAACGCGATGCTCAGGACGACGACCACCGGCCAGTACAGCAGGTTCAGGACGTCGAGCTGGCGCGGCAGCACGTTGTCCACGAGCTGGGGCCCGGCTACCACGAGTGGCAGCACGATGACGCCGACCACCAGCCCGATCACGTACAGGGAGAACGACAGCATCCTGGTCCGCACGATCCCCCGGCGTCCGCTGAGCCCGTACATGATCGTGATCGTGTCGACGAAGACGTTCAGCGCACGCGAGCCCGACCACAGCGCGAGCACGAACCCGATCGAGATCACGTCGAAGCGCTGGCCCTTCAGCACCTGGTTGACGGTCGGCTCGACGACCGCGTTGACGGAGTCCTGCGTCAACACCCGCGACGACAGCTCCAGCACCTTGTTGCGCAAGTCCTGGACCTGGCTGGCGTCGACCAGCTTGACCAGATAGCCGATGCTGCCTGCCAGCCCGAAGATGAGGGGCGGCAGCGAGAGGATCGCGAAGAAGGCAGCCTCGCCGGCGAGCCCGGTGACGCGGTGCCGCATGCAGGAGCTGACGGTGGACGTCAGCAGCCGCCATACTGCACCGCGCAGCCCGGCGAGCCGCGAGCGGTGAGCCGTGGTGCGCTCGACCGACTCCGTCGCCATGACCTTACGGTAGCGAGCGGTGCCGCGACGTCAGCCGCACGCAGGGCCGCGGAGCAGCCGCGGAGACTAGGCTGAGGCTATGACCGAGCCCGTCGACCCGCCGGTCGACTCCTCCGCCGCCCCGTCGTCGCTGTCCGCAGCCGAGCTCGCCGGCAAGGCCAGCCGGGCATACCGCGAGGCGCTCGACGTGATCGCGGCGGTCGAGCCGCGCATCGCTGCCGCCACCCGCTCCGAGCTGAGCGACCAACGCCGCTCGCTCAAGCTCATCGCCAGTGAGAACTACGCCTCGCCGGCGGTGTTGCTGACCATGGGCACCTGGCTCAGCGACAAGTACGCCGAGGGCACGGTCGGGCACCGCTTCTATGCCGGCTGCCAGAACGTCGACACCGTCGAGGCCCTGGCGGCCGAGCACGCCCGCGAGCTCTTCGGGGCCGAGTACGCCTACGTCCAGCCGCACTCGGGGATCGACGCGAACCTCGTGGCGTTCTGGGCGATCCTCAGCGCGCGCGTCGAGGCGCCGGCACTGGCGGCGTACGGCGCGAAGGGCGTCAACGACCTGTCCGAGAACGACTGGGAGACGCTGCGGGCGTCGTACGGGCAGCAGCGGATGCTCGGGATGTCTCTCGACGCCGGCGGCCACCTCACCCACGGCTTCCGGCCCAACATCTCCGGCAAGATGTTCCACCAGCGCAGCTACGGCACCGACCCGGCCACCGGCCTGCTCGACTACGACAAGGTCGCCGCGGCCGCCCGCGAGTTCAAGCCGCTCATCCTCGTCGCCGGCTACTCGGCCTACCCACGGCGGGTGAACTTCGCGAAGATGCGCGAGATCGCCGACGAGGTCGGGGCGACGCTGCTGGTCGACATGGCGCACTTCGCCGGGCTGGTTGCCGGGAAGGTCTTCGCCGGCGACGAGGACCCGGTGCCCCATGCACAGGTGGTCACCACCACCACCCACAAGTCCCTGCGCGGTCCACGCGGTGGGATGGTGCTCGCGACGTCGGAGTTCGCAGACGCGGTCGACAAGGGCTGCCCCATGGTCCTTGGTGGGCCGCTGTCGCACGTCATGGCTGCCAAGGCCGTCGCCCTCGCTGAGGCGCGCCAGCCGGCGTTCGCCGACTACGCCCAACGGGTCGCCGACAACGCCAAGGCGCTCGCGGACGGGTTCCTGCGCCGCGACGCCCGGCTCGTCACGGGCGGCACCGACAACCACCTCGTGCTGCTGGACGTCTCGGCCTTCGGCATCACGGGCCGACAGGCCGAAGGCGCGCTGCTCGACTCGGGAGTCGTGACCAACCGCAACTCGATCCCGGCCGACCCCAACGGGGCGTGGTACACGAGCGGGATCCGCCTCGGCACACCGGCTCTGACGACCCGCGGCTTCGGTCCCGACGACTTCGACGCGGTGGCCGGTTTGGTCGTGGACGTCCTCAGGAACACCTCTTCGAGCACCACCAAGGCAGGCGCCCCCTCCAAGGCCACCTACACGCTGGAGGACGGAACGGCCGACAAGGTGCAGGCAGCTGCCGCCGACCTGCTCGACGCCTTCCCGCTCTACCCCGGACTCGACCTCGACTGAGGCCGTCCCCGCTCAGCGCCCCGAAGTGAGACGGGCGTCTCACATTCTGGACGAAGCGCTTGCCTGCCGGGGCTCCGGCGGGAAGGATCGCTGCATGAGCGCTGCCAGCGACACTGCAGTCGTCCTCGTGGGACGGCTCCACGTGGACCTCGGTCGCACGCGCAGCATGATGTGTATGCCGGCCTGACCTCGCCCGCCAGTCTCGTCGGGCGCGCGGTCGGCGCCCGGCTCCTCTCCCGAGGGCTCGACGCCCGCGTGCCTCG
Organism: Propionibacteriales bacterium; assembly: GCA_038232255.1. Taxonomy (GTDB): domain Bacteria; phylum Actinomycetota; class Actinomycetes; order Propionibacteriales; family Nocardioidaceae; genus JAWWPG01. The sequence goes on along the minus strand of JBBSIF010000143.1, from coordinate 976 downwards.
TTGCAGAGGAAACGCATGGCCACCGACACCGCACACCCCCTCGCCACTGCCTCGCTCTCGCGTCCAGCCGCGCGATCCGCTCGCGAGCTGCGCTCCCTCGCCACCGACGCCGCGCGCGATCTGGAGGGCGCCTCGCCGCGGGCGATCCTGCGCTGGGCCGCCGAGACGTTCGGCAGCGGGTTCTGCGTCACGTCGTCCATGAGCGACGGCGTCCTTGCCTCTCTCGCAGCCGACGCGGTGCCGGGCGTCGACGTCCTGTTCGTGGACACGGGCTACCACTTCGTCGAGACCTTGGGCACCCGCGACGCCATCGCCGCGACGCTGCCCGTTCACGTCGTCACCCTCGCGCCGCAGACCTCCGTCCGACAGCAGGACGAGGAGCTCGGCCGGAACCTGTGGGCGGTCGACCCGGACCGCTGCTGTGCGCTGCGCAAGGTGCAACCCCTGCGGGCCGGCTTGTCGTCGTACGTCGCATGGGCGAGCGGACTGCGCCGTGACCAGAGCCCGCACCGCGCTCGCTTCCCCGTCGTGCGGTGGGACGAGTCGAGCGGGCAGGTGGCGGTCGCGCCGCTGGCGACCTGGACCCGCCGAGACGTCGACGAGTACGTCGACGCGCACCAGGTGCTGGTCAACCCGTTGCGCCTCGACGGCTACCCGTCGATCGGATGCTGGCCATGCACCCGCCGGGCGGTGCCGGGCGAGGACGACCGGAGCGGCCGATGGCCAGGCTTCGACAAGTCGGAATGCGGGATCCACTCATGACCGCGCCGGCGCTCGTCGCACTCGCCTGCGCACCCGACGACCGTTCGGCGGCCACCGTCAGGGAGATCGTCGCCACCACGAGACGGCTGCGGCCGGACCTGCCGGTGGCCGCCGCTGTCACCGCAAGGAGCGGAGGCGACCTGCCCGGTGTGGTGTCGCGGCTCGCCGCGCAGGGTTCCGAGGAGATCGTGGTCGTCCCCCTGCTCGTCGCGCT
>JBBSIF010000142.1:0-6051 GCA_038232255.1 Propionibacteriales bacterium | reverse complement strand
CTCACCGGGCCGCGGCCGTAGTTGCCGACGGCCACGATCGTCTTGATGTCGCGCGCACCGCCGGCGCGCGCAGCTGCGAGAGCCACGAGCTCGGCGCACGGGCCACCAGTGAAGTGATAGTACCGCATCGTGGTGAGGATCTGCTCCTGGTCGTCTGGCGCAACAGCCGTCAGTTCGGCGCACAGTAGTCGCCTTCACGTGGCCGCGGGCGGCGCATGCTCGCCCGCGGTGGACAGCAGGTGCCGTATCCCGGACGGGGAGAAGACGTGCTGTCGGGCCAGCTGCATCGCGCCGACGACGCCGGCGCGTTCGCCGAGGCGACTCGCCTCCATGGTGAGCGCCCGGGTCGCGAGCGGCGTCGCACGGCGATAGACGATGGCCCGGATCCCGGCGAGGAGGTCGTCGCGCAACGGGGCCAGCGCTCCGCCGACCACGATGGTGGAGGGGTTGTAGAAGTTGACGAGTGCGGCGACCACTTCACCGATCCGGGTGGCGGCCAGCCGGACGCTGCGGGTGGCGAGGGGATCTCCGCGCAGGGTGAGGCTCACGACGTCCTGCGTGCTGCCGGCGTCCAGGCCGGCGGCGGCCAGCTCCCGTACCAACGCCGAGCCGGAGGCGACTGCTTCGATGCAGCCGACGTTGCCGCAGACGCAGGTGACGTCGTCGGATCCCTGGATACCAATGTGGCCGATGTCGCCTGCCGCACCGTCGGCGCCCCGGTGCACCACTCCGCGGCTGACGATCCCACAGCCGATGCCCGTGCCGACCTTGATGAACAGGAGCAGTTCGGTGGTCACCCCGCGCGCTAATGCCTCGCCGAGGGCCATCACGTTCACGTCGTTGTCGACGAGGACCGGGGCGCGGTAGTGCGTGGCGAAGTGCTCGGGAACGCGAGCTGAGTCCCATCCCGGCATGATCGGTGGCCGCACCACCGTCCCGGTGGCGAAATCGACCGGGCCGGGCACGCCGACGCCCACGGCTCGAACGTCGGCGGGTCGACGGCCGGCCGCCTGGAGCAGCCGGTCGAACTGGCCGTGTAGCCAGGACAGCACGATCTGTGGCCCGGCGGAGATGTCGAGCGCCCGGCCGTGCTCGCCGAGAACCGTGCCGGCGAGGTCGGCCGCCGCGAGCCGAACATGCGTGGCCCCGAGATCGGCGGCAAGCACGACCCCGGCCCGCGGGTTGACCGCGAGCCCGATCGCCGGACGTCCGCCGGTCGACTTGGCCGGCTCTCCCTCGACCAGCAGGCGGCTGGCGCGCAGCGTCTCCACGCGTTGCGAGACGGTCGACCGGGCCAGACCGGTGATCCGGGCGACGTCGCTGCGGGTCGTGACCTCCCCCGACGCCACCAACCGCAGAACGGTCCCGAGTGACTCGGTCAGCGGGCCGTCGCCGATGGCGGCCGGATGAGCCAACCGGCCGGCTTTGTCCATTCGGCGAACATAGTCTGGCCTCTTGTGGTGTCAAGTGGGCGGAGTTAGAGTCGCCGCACCATCCGACCGGGAGTCTGATGTTCCAAGAGATAGGCGTCGGCATCGTCGGGACCGGCTTCGTCGGTCGCGTCCATGCCACCGCGGCACGCCAGCTGGGTGCGCAGCTCGTGGGGGTCGTTGCCTCCAACCCCGAGAAGGGGGTGGCGGCGGCCCGGGAGCTGGGCGCTCAGCAGAGCTTCGACCGCGCCGACGACCTCATCGGTGACCCACGGGTCGACGTCATCCACGTGTGCACGCCCAACGAGCTGCACGCCGGCCTGAGCGAGCGGGCTCTCTCGGCGGGCAAGCACGTCGTCTGCGAGAAGCCGCTGAGCACGTCGGCGGCGCTGGCGGAGTCGATGGTGGAAGCGGCGGGGCGTTCGCACCTTGTTGCGGCCGTGCCGTTCGTCTACCGGTTCCATCCGACCGTCCGCGAGGCACGTCAACGAGTGCGGGCCGGACAGATCGGGGCTGTCACGCTGATCCACGGCTCGTATCTGCAGGACTGGCTCCTCGAACCCGCTGCCACGAACTGGCGGGTGAGCGGTCAGCGGGGCGGGGCGTCGCGTGCCTTCGCCGACATCGGGTCGCACTGGTGCGACCTGGCGGAGTGGATCACCGGTCACCGAGTCACCGAGCTCGTCTCCCTTCTGCAGACCACAGTCCGCGAACGTCCCGAACCGACAGATCGCGCCGCGAGTGACCGGTCTCCGGTCGACACCGAGGACGTCGCGTGCGTCACGTTCCGGACGGATCAGGGCGCCTCGGGCGCCCTCACCGTCAGCCAGGTGTCGGCCGGACGGAAGAACCGGCTGTGGATCGAGGTGGACGGAGCAGAGCGCAGCGTCGCCTTCGACCAGGAGAACTCCGAGTACCTCTGGATGGGCGCCCGACAGGCCAACACCGTCCTGATGCGCGATCCGGGGGTGCTGTCGCCGCCGGCCAGTGCGTACGCCACGATGCCGGGCGGTCACGCCCAGGGCTACCAGGACTGCTTCTGCGCCTTCCTCCGCGACGTCTACACCAGCGTGCGCCAAGGAGAACTTGTGGACGCGCTTCCCACCTTCCACGACGGGATGCGAGCCGCACGGATCACCGACGCCGTGCTGGACTCCGCTCGCAAGGGCACCTGGATCGAGGTCTGACCGTGAAGCTGGGTTTCTTCACGGCCTGCCTCCCCCGCTCCGAGTTGGCCAGCATCGCCTCGTGGGCCGGCGCCAACGGCTTCACAGCCCTGGAAGTCGCGGCCTGGCCGCGGACCGGGTCCCGCGCATTCGAGGCGAGCCATCTCGACGTGGCCAACTTCCGCGAGCGGGATGCGGAAGCGGTTCTCGAGCTGTTCAGCGGCCACGGCCTCACGCTGAGCGCACTGGGCTACTACGACAACAACCTCCATCCCGGCCCCGCCATCCGAGCGCAGACGCATGAGCACCTGAAGCGGTGCATCGACGCGGCCGCGCTGCTTGGGGTCCCGTCCGTGGGCACTTTTGTGGGTCGGGACCCTGCTGCGTCGGTGCTGGACAACTGCCGGGACGCCGAGCAGGTGCTCCCGCCGCTCGTCGACTACGCCGCTGGCCACGGCGTCAAGCTCGTCATAGAGAACTGCCCGATGGAGGGTTGGCATCCCGACGGCTACCCCGGCAACCTCGCCTATAGCCCAGAGCTGTGGGAGTGGATGTTCTCCCTCGGCCTGTACCTGAACTTCGACCCGTCGCACCTGCTGCCGTTGGGCATCGACCCGGTCACCGCATTGAAACCGCACGTGGATCGCGTCCTGCACGTGCAGGCGAAGGACGTCGAGCTCGATCTGGCCGCCCGCAACAGGTACGGCTGCTACGGACGGACGGTCGAGCGCAAGGACGGCTGGGACGTCGGCTGGTGGCGCTACCGCGTGCCGGGGCTCGGCACCGTCGACTGGCGGCGCGTCGTCGACACGCTCTACGAGGCCGGGTACGACGGCGCGGTGTCGATCGAGCACGAGGATCCGGTGTGGGGCGGTTCGGACGACCGCATCAAGCAGGGCCTGCAGATTGCGCACCGGACGCTTCAGCCGCTGATCGTGGTCTGACAGGTCAGGAGTACGCCGAGAGTGACGGAGAAGGGAGAGGCGACATGACAGCACGTCTCGGATTGCGAGCCGGCCCTCGGCTGCTCACCGTGATCACGACCGTAGCGATGACGGGCATCCTGGCCGGATGCAGCGGCAGCAGCACGCCGACCGCCAAGGCGCCGCCGAAACCGAAGGCCGTGTCGGGCACGGTGGTGATGACCGAACCGGGAGACAATCCCGGCGACATCGCCTTGCGCCGCCAGCTGGCTGCGGCGTTCAAGAAGACGCACCCCAACGTCACGGTGACCATCTTGGTGGTGCCAGCCACCAACTACGACCAGAAGGTGCAGACGATGATCGCCGGCGGCCGGCCGCCGGATATCTTCGGCTCCGGTGACGTGCAGATCCCGAACATCGTGTCGAAGAACTTCGCGCTCGACCTGACCCCGTACACCAAGCGCGACCACTACAGCATGGCCGACTTCTATCCCCAGGTGATCGACGGGCTCACCTACAACGGCAAGCTCGTCGGGCTCACCGACAACTGGGACACCCAGGTCATGTACTACAACGAGACTCTGTTCAAGAAGGCCGGCCTGGCGGTCCCCAACGCCGACTGGACGTGGAACGACTTCGTCACCGCGGCCAAGAAGCTCACCTCGAGCACCGGCAAGAACAAGGTCTACGGCGCGGTGTACGACAACTGGTTCGCTCCCTACTACGACCAGATGTGGGCCAACGGCGGCGACCCCTTCCCGGACAAGGGCACCAAGTGCGGCTACGACAGCAAGGCGTCGGTCTCGGCATTCAACTCCATCGTCGACCTGTACAAGTCCGGCGTCTCCCCCACACCGTCGCAGTTCTCCGGCCAAGGCGCCGAGCAGCTGTTCCTCACCGGCCGCGTCGGCATGATGGTGGGCAGCGGCCGCTGGGCGGCCTACGACCTGCGGGACGTCAAGGCCTTCGACTGGAAGGTCGCCCCGATCCCCAAGGGCAGCTCCGGCACGCGGGCCAACTTCTTCCACCTGTCGATGTTCGCCATCGCCCGGACCTCGAAGAATCCCGAGGCGGCCTGGGAGTTCCTGAAGTTCATGGTGAGCCCGGAGGGCATCAAGCTGGGCCTCGCGGCCGCCCAGGGCATCCCGTCGCGGCAGTCGATCGCCAAGAGCGCGGCATTCATCAACGATCCGTTCGTGGTGAAGCACAATGCGGTGCAACCGTTCATCGAGTCACTGCCAACCGTGCACCGCGCGCCGTACCTCCCGAACTTCAACCAGGTCAACGACGCAGTCGATGCGCAGCTCGACGCGGTGTGGGCGCTCAAGCAGACGCCGGCCCAGGCGCTTCCCAAGGTGTGCCAGAAGGTCACCGCACTGCTCAAGGCCGGTGGCGCCCCGGGTGGTGGCTGATGGCGACCGTCACCGCCGACCCCGCGCTCACCGCGTCACTGGCGCCGGCCTCGCGCCACCGGCGCCGGCTGAGCCGCGAATCTCTCGCCGGCTATCTGTTCCTGGCGCCGAGCCTGGTGCACTTCCTGATCTTCACCGTCTACTTGATGTTGTCTTCGCTGGTGATCTCGACGTGGACCTGGGACCTGCTCACCCCGCACCGTCAGCGCGGCTTCTACAACTACTCGACCCTGCTGTTCCACGACCCGATCTTCTGGACGGCCTTCCGCAATACCATCGTCCTGGCCCTGCTCACGATCGCGCCGGGGATGATCCTCGGCCTGGCCCTGGCACTGGTCGTCAACGTCAAGCTGCGCGGCGTCTCCATCTTCCGGGCCGCCTACTTCCTGCCGGTGGTCGTGCCGGTGGTGGCCACCGCCATCATCTTCCGTTGGCTCTACAACCCCGACTTCGGACTGATCAACTGGTTCTTCGGCCTGTTCGGGGTCGCCAAGCACGACTGGTTGGGCAGCTCGTCGACCGCGCTGCCGTCTCTCGCTGCCATGTCCGTGTGGCAGAGCCTCGGCTGGAACATGACGTTCTTCCTCGTCGGGCTGCAGTCGATCCCGGAACAGCTGTACGAGGCGGCAAAGCTCGACGGGGCCGGGCCGTGGATGCGTTTCAAGCGCATCACCTGGCCGCTACTGACGCCGATGACGTTCTTCATCCTCGTCACCTCGACGATTGCCAACCTGCAGGGTGGCTTCGACAACGTCTACCTGATGACGCAGGGAGGACCCGGCTACTCGACCTACACGAACTCGTTCTATCTCTACAGCCAGGCGTTCCGCTACTTCCACTACGGCTACGCCGCAGCGTACGCGTGGGTGCTGTTCATCGTGATCGGGGTGGCCACGTTCCTACAGTTCCGGTGCCTGTCGAAACGGATCAACTATGACTGCAGCTGACGCGGCGGTCGGCCGTCGCCGGCGCGGGCCGGCGACCGCCCGCAAGGCGGCGGCATACGCGGCGATGACCCTGCTGGCCGCGCTGGCACTCGGTCCGTTCCTGTGGACCCTGTCGACATCGCTGAAGAACATCGACGAGGTGTTCGTCTACCCGCCGAAGTGGTTGCCCAGCG
>JBBSIF010000141.1:0-6075 GCA_038232255.1 Propionibacteriales bacterium | reverse complement strand
GTTCCCTACCCGCCGAAGTGGAAGTACTTCCTCGCCAACCCAAAGGTGAGCTTCGACCCGATGGAGACCTTTGACACCCGCAACATAGGCTGCTGGGTCATCGAGGGAGCCGACTGCGACGTCCCGCCCTCACCGTTGAACAACCTGGCAGCACGTGCCCCGTGGGACCAGAACCTGCGCAGCAACACCCCCACGTTCACCACGATCGGCAACGCGGCCAACACCGCCGAGGCGTGGGTGAGCCCGCTGACTCCAGGCGGTCTGCACCAGCAGCCCATCAGCCCCGATCGGCATTACGGGTTCGACAACGCCGGCCAGGACTTCACCGACGCGTGGAACAACAGCAAGTGCAGTCAGACGGAGCTGGTGCCCGGCGGCAACGACATCCTCGCCTCGGTGACCAACCTGTTCTCCGGGCACAACCGGTTTCACGACTACTCCTACTTCCTCGGCTTCACCGAGGCCCACTACAACCTGCAGGACAACAACTTCGGGCTCACCCAGCCCGGACCGTTCCCGGGTCGCGAGGGTGATCCCGAGGTCGGCAACGTGCAGGCCGGCGCGATCAGCGGCGGAGCGCGCAGCTACCTGGGCCGCGACAACGCCAACCAGATCACGCTGCAGGACGGCATCCCCGGCATCACCAACCAGTACCTGTTCCAGCCCATCGCCGGGGCGTTCTACGCGCCTTGCGTCGACGGCGACTTCGACGCTCCGGTCTACGGACACGAGTACACGCACGCGATCTCCAACCGGATGGTCGCCGGACCGGACGCCGGGCTTTCAGGCTTCCAGGCCGGCTCCATGGGTGAGTCGTGGAGCGACCAGGTGGCGCTCGAGTACCTGTTCGAGCACAGCTACGACATCGGCGCCGTCAGCCCGTGGGTGGAGGGTCCCTACGTCACCGACAACAAGGTGACCGGCATCCGCAACTACGCGCTGGACAAGAACCCCCTGCAGTACGGCGACCTGGGCTACGACGTCACGGGACCTGAGGTGCACGCCGACGGCGAGGTGTGGAGCGCGGCGATGTTCGACGTACGCCGCCAGCTGGTCGCCAAGTACAACGCGAAGTTCCCGGAGTCCGACAAGGCGCGTCAGCTGCGGTGCTCCCAAGGAGACACCACGCGACAGCCGCCGCAACCGCCACTGCCGGCCTCGCAGTGCCCCGGCGGCCGCCGGTGGATCCAGCTGATCTTCGACTCGTTCCTGCTCCAGCAGTCGGGCACGAGCATGCTGGACGCCGCGACGCCTACCTGGGCGCGGACAAGATGCGCTTCGGCGGGGCCAGCCAGGCAGCGATCTGGCGGGTTCGCCAGCGACGGCATGGGCAAGAGGGCCAGCACCGCGTCGACCGAGGACGACCAGCCGACGCCGGACTACACGTCACCGTTCGCAACCGAAGGCAAGCTGAAGGTGGTCGCACTGCGGATGGGCAACAGCGGCCAGGTGCCGGTCCCCGGGACGCTGTACGTCGGCGACTACGAGGCCCGCGTGACCCCCAGTGCCGACACCGACCCGACCACGACCCTGGGCAACACGGTGTCGATGGTGCCAGGGACCTACGACTTCGTGTTCCAGGCCGACGGCTATGGGTTGTTCCACTTCACCTATCCGGTGACCGCGGGCACTACGTCCGTTCGGAACATCCACCTGTCGAGCAACCTGGCGTCCATTCACAAGGGCGCGACGATCGACGGGTCGAGTCCTGGCGTCAACACCACGAAGCTGATCGACGACACCGAGGCCACCAACTGGGTCGGGAAGAACCCGGCAGGGGTCAGCGTCGACACGGCTCTCGCCAACCCGTTCGTCAACGTGAACCTCACCGGCGGCGACCACGTCGTACGCTCCGTTCGCGTCAGTGCGCTGTTGCGTCCTGCGGATCCGGCGCAGGACGAGGACCCGAACCAGCCCGACGACGAGTCGGGCAGTAGGTTCACCGCTTTGCGCCAGTTCGCGATCGAGGTGTGCACCGAGTCTCTGCCAACCAGCGACTGCTCGTCGATGTCGCCTGGTAACGCGACGGGTTCGCCGTACACCCGGATCTACACCAGCCCCGCGAACGCCTTCAACGGCGTCCGGCCCCGGCCGCTGGCCCCGGCGCTGTTGGTCAAGACCTTCGATGTCCCCGACACCTCGGCCACCCACGTGCGAATCGTGGCGCTGGAGAACCAGTGCACGGGGCAGGCGGGGTACGCGGGGGAGCAGGACGCCGACCCGCTCAACGACACCGACTGCAAGACTGCGTCAGACCGTGACGAGTCGGTGCGAGCCGCCGAGCTCGAGGTCTTCGCCTACGACACGGTCACTCGCCCGCCAGGCGACCCGGTCGTGGTGATGTCCATGACAGGTGCGGCGACGGCTGCACCGGGCGATGCGGTGACCTACGACCTGACCTACGACAACATCGGCCCGAAGCCGTCCGAGCAGGCCAAGATCGACATCGCCAAGCTGCCGGCCGACCTGCGGTTCGTCTCGGCCTCGGGCAACGACGTGACGTGGAACGCCACGGATCGCTCGCTGCTCTGGCGGCTCGGGACCGTGGACGTGGATGGTTCGCACGCGGTGACGTTGACGACACGAGTGGCTCCCGGCGCACCGGTCGGGGAGGTGCTGCTGACCCCGGCGCAGTTCTCCGGGGCGCTCACCTACTCGCCGCCGGCCGAGGCCGCCACGGTGGTCGCCAGCCCCTGAGGAGGAGAAGGGCTCAGCCGAGCTCGCGCTTGAGGATCTTGCCGGTGGCGGTCATCGGCAGCGTGTCGCGGAACTCCACGATCCGCGGATACTTGTAGGCCGCCATCTGCTCCTGGCTCCAGGCCACCAGCTGGTCCTCGGTGACGTCGACTCCGTCCTGGCGGATGACGAAGGCCTTGACCTCCTCACCGTGACTCGCATGCGGCACGCCCACCACGGCGGCCAGTGACACGCCGGGGTGGGTGAGCAGCACCTCCTCGACCTCTCGCGGGTAGACGTTGAAGCCGCCCCGCACGATCATGTCCTTCGCCCGGTCGACGATGTAGTAATAGCCGTCCGCGTCGCGTCGAGCCAGGTCACCGGAGCGGAACCAGCCCTCGTGCACCGCCCAGGCGGTGTCGTCCGGCCGCTGGTAGTAGCCCGTCATGACGTTGTGCCCGCGGATCGCGATCTCCCCGATAGCGTCCGGCTCCTCGACGCTGTGCCACTCGTCGTCGATGAGCTTGACCTCGACGCCCCAGATCGGCGTTCCGATCGAGCCGGGCCGTGGCTCGGCCCCGAGCTTGCTGAACGTCGCCACCGGCGACGTCTCCGACAGGCCGTAGCCCTCCAGGATCTGGACGTGGAACCGCTCCTTGACCTGCTGAAGGATCTCCACCGGCAGCGACGACCCTCCGGAGATCGCCCGTCGCAGCCGGCCGGCGATCGCGTCCACGTCGATGTCGTCCGTCAGCGCGCCGAGCAGCCCCCAGTACATCGTCGGGACCCCGGCGAAGAATGTGACGCCCTCGGTGCTCATCAGGCTCAGCGCGATGGTGCCGTCGAAGCGCGGCAGCAGCACGAGCGTCGCCCCGGACGCGAAGCCCGCGTTCATCTGCACCGTCTGCCCGAACGAGTGGAACAGCGGCAGTGCCACCAGGTGGACGTCGGGCTTCAGCGGGTCGGTCTGGAAGAGCCGGTGGTTCGTCAGCACGTTGAAGCCGATATTGCTGTGCGACAGCTCGGCGCCCTTCGGCTGCCCCGTGGTGCCGCTGGTGTAGAGGATCACCGCGGTGTCGTCGGGCTCCGTGACCCGGGTGTCGAACGTCGTACCCAGCTCCGCGACCGCCGCCGCGAACGTGTCCGCGCCGTCGACTGCCGGGGCTCCGCTCGCCGACGCTTCGATCAGGAAGAACTCTCGGCACGAGTCGGCCTGCCTGAAGCCCTCGCGCCCGGCCTGGCCCATCGGCAGGTCTGGCGTGCCCTCGAAGCACAGATAGACGACCGCGTCGCAGTCGTTGAGGTGGTACGCGACCTCGCGGGCCTTGAACAGCACGTTGAGCGGTACGACGACCGCGCCGGCCTTCAGGATGCCGTAGTAGGCGATCGGGAAGGACGGCACGTTGGGGCAGGTGAGGGCGACCTTGTCACCGGGCTGCACACCGCGGGACACGAGGAGGTTCGCCACCTGGTTCGCGGCCGCGTCGACCTCCGCGTAGGTGAGCCGCGTCGGGCCACAGACGACGGCCTCCCGGTCGGGAACGACGCGAGCACTGTCCTCCAGCATCACCGCGAGATTGAGCATGCCGCCTCCTCCACCGTCAGAACCGCTCGCCGGTCAGCCGCTCGTAAGCTTCGACGTACCGTGCCCGCGCGCGCGCCACGACGTCGTCCGGCAGCGGCGGCGGCTCGCTCCCCGAGTCCCGGTCCCACTCCGAGTCCGGACTGGTCAGCCAGTCGCGCACGAGCTGCTTGTCGTAGGACGGCTGCGACCGCCCAGGCTGCCAGCCGTCGGCGGGCCAGAAGCGGGACGAGTCCGGGGTCAACAGCTCGTCCGCGAGGACCACCGTGCCGTCCCCGCGCCGGCCGAACTCCAGCTTGGTGTCGGCGAGGATGATGCCGCGGTCGCGGGCGAGTGCCTCCGCCCTGGCGTAGACCGCCAGGGTCAGCGCCCTGAGCCGGTGGGAGGCTCCCTCGCCGACCGTGGCGACCACGGCGTCGTACGAGACGTTCTCGTCGTGCTCGCCGAGCGCCGCCTTCGTCGCGGGAGTGAAGATCGGCTCGGGCAACCGCGAGCCGTCCACGAGTCCCGGGGGCAGCTCGACGCCGCAGACGCCGCCCGTGGCGCGGTAGTCGAGCAACCCGGACCCGGTGAGGTACCCACGCGCCACGCACTCGACAGGGAACATCTCGAGCCGCTCGCAGACCACGGCCCGGCCCGCCACGACGGCGGGGACGTCGGTCGAGAGGACATGGTTGGGCAGCAGGTCCACGAGCTGGTCGAACCACCACAGCGACATCCGGGTGAGGATCTGGCCCTTGTCGGGAATCGTCGACGCGAGCACGTGGTCGTACGCGGAGATGCGGTCGGAGGCGACCATCAGCAGTCGCCCGTCATCGAGCTCGTAGAGGTCGCGCACCTTGCCCGAGTAAACGTGCCTCGCGCCGGGAACTTCCACCGGCGGCGACGGGGCCGCGGTCTGCGTCATGGCGACCATCTTGCCTGAATCCCGAGTTACCAGTCCTGCGTCCGCCCACCTGGGCGCGATCGCACCCGACCGCACGGACGCTGCGCCGCGTCCACGCGTTGCGTCCGCCCACCTGGGCGCGATCGCACCCCACCGCACGGACGCTCCCCGCCGGTGGGCTGCTGGCGGCCGTCCAGGCACGTCACAGATCGGCGACGACGGGGATGACCCGCTTGCCCATCAGCTCGAGCGGGGTGATCGCCGAGACGTCGGGCACTCGCCCGTGCACCTCCTGGATTCCCAAGCCAGCAAGGCGCTCCAGCTCTGCGAGCAGCGCGTCGACCTTGTCGCCGGAAGCGCCGGGGTCGAGCGACATCATCACGGTCTTCTCGATCTCGTCGTAGTCCCGGCCGACGTCGTCACAGTGCCGGCGCAGCACGTCGAGCTTGTGCTCCAGCTCCGGACCGGCGAAGAGGTTGCAGGCCTGGGCGTACTGCGCGACCAGGCGCAGCGTCTTCTTCTCGCCGCCGCCACCGATCAGGATGGGCGGATGCGGCTTGGCCAAGGGCTGGGGGGAGTTGAGGGTGCGCTCCAGGTGGTAACGCTTGCCCTCTCGCCAGCATGCCCGGCTCGCGGTAGACGACGGCGGTCACCCACGCCAGGAGCTCGACGCGTGAGGTGCGGGCGGCGAGATAGCCGAGGGTGGTGTACGCCTCGAGCATCTCGTGCTCCGGCGGACCGACCACACCGGTCTGCCAGACGTGGTCCATGACGCTCAGCCTGGCAAACCCGGCGTCCTCGGCCGCCGTGGCGACCCTGGTGAGGTTGTGGCGAGCGCCGCTGGGCCGCCGGGCCACGTGAAGTCCGCCAGGTGCAGGCCAATCTTCATCTGAGTCCTTCCTGTTGCTTCGGATTCTGCAGGCAGTGCCCG
>JBBSIF010000140.1:0-6103 GCA_038232255.1 Propionibacteriales bacterium | reverse complement strand
GGTGGCGCCGTGGCGGAGCTATCCGGTGAGCGCCGCGACCAGGACGTCGGTGAGCAGGTCCCCCGCCGTACCGTCCGGGTCGAGGCTCGGGTCGTAGATGCAGACATCCATGCCGACACAGCCTGGGCTGGCGAGCAGGTGCGCCAGCAGGTCGCGCAGCTCATCAGGCGACAGGCCTGCGGGGTTGGGCGAGTCCACCGCCGGCATCACCGAGCGATCCAGGACGTCGGCGTCCAGATGCACCCAGAAGCCTCGCAGGTCGTCACGTTCGAGGCGCGCTGCCGCCAGCCTCGCGGCGGTCCCGACGCCCTCGCGGCGGATGAGCGGAGCCTCGATGGCGTGAATCCCGCTCTCGGCGAACGACTCGGTGGTGTAGTCGCGGTCGTCCGTCGGCTCACGGGACAACCCTAGGTGCACCGTGTCCGCCTCGCGGACGTACGGCTTCAGTCCGTCGATGTCGGTCAGCGCGGCGGAACCGTGCCCGGTGGCGAGCCCGAGGTCCAGGCCTGCTGCCGTCAGCGTCCCCCAGTGGCGCTCGACGTCGCGGATGACGGAGAAGTCGTCGTGACCGTCGACGAAAGCTAGCCCGAAGCGCGCGCGGCGACGCAGCGCCAGCAGCGGACCGAGCACGATGCTGCAGTCGCCTCCCAGGAGCACCGGGAAAGCGCCGGTGTCGAGATGCGCACCCGCACGGTCGGCCAGGGCGCAGGTGTAGGCGCCGATAGCTGGACCGTTCCGGAATCCCGTACGACGGTCCGGGGCGTCGGTGTACGACGGTGGCTCGACTCGTCCGCCGTCGGCAGCGTCGATCCGTTGCAGCAGCCGCCGGCGCCGTAGCGCGTCCGGCAACAGTCGTACTCCCGGCTCCTGCCCAGGACCGGGCGGGCGCAGCCCGAGGTTGGACGGGGCTTCCAGCACGACGTACTGCCGACTTGCCCACCTCGCTTCTCCGATCCGCGTGTCGCTCGGTGTTTTCACGGCTCCTCGCAGGGTCTCGCGGCTGCGGCCTGTCGGCGGATGCTCCCGCCGCCGTTCAGGGTGACGACGACCAGCACCTGGATGGCCAGGACGGTGACATAGTCACCGAAGACGGAGATGGTGGCCCCCCCACAGGTGGGGGAACCCGGGGCTGTCGCGAAGGCTCCCGCGTGCAGCTGTCCCGCGCGGCATATCCCTGTCTACCATCCGGTACGTCGCTCAGCCGGACACCACCGCAGTCACCGGCGCCCGCCGCTCGGGCGGCGCGCACAGCTTCTGCAGAGCTGGTTGGAGGACGGCGAGCGCCACCGCTGCCCCTGCGCACGTGGTCCAGAGCAGCGCCGGGCCGCCGGCTCCGAGGAGCTGCGTTCCGAGAAGTGGCGCCGCGACCGCGGCCAGACCCCAGCTCACGCCGTACACGGCGAGGTAACGGCCGCGAGCGGACTCCGGGGAGACGGAGGCGATGATGCCGTAGGCATGGCCGAGCAGCAACACGTCGCCGACGCTCCAGACGACTGTCGCTGCAGCGAACTCGCCGAGCGTGTCCGCGAACCCCATGCCTGCGAGACCCACCGCCAGCACGACGTAACCCGCGGCCATCGCGCGGAAGCCGGTGAGCCGGCGCCCTGGCACGACTCGGAGCATCGGCTGTCCAGCCACGACGGTCGCGGCCGAGATGGTCAGAAGGAGGCCGAGGTCCGAGACTGGCATCTGCCGTTGCGTGAGCGTGAGCGGCAGCCCGACCATGATCTGCAGGTAGATCGTCGCGAAGACGGTGCCGGCCGCGAGCATGGCCAGCAGCCGGACGTCCCGCCAGCCGCTCTGTCTCCCTGAGCTCGCGGACTCATCCGCCACCGACGGGCCGACAGGCAGCAGAGCACCGACGAGCGCGGCGCAGACAAGGCAGGTCAGGGCATCGGCCACGAAGAGCCACCGAAGGTTCAGGCTGCCCAGCGCCGTTGCCAGCAGCCCGGCGAGCATCGCGGCCGACGCCATCCCAGCCGCGAGCAGGCCGAAGGCCGCCGGCCGGTCCGCCGGCGACGTCACGTCGATGAGAATCGCCTGGCTGGGCGGCTCGTAGAGCTCGAAGACCAGCCCGAGGGCGATCACAGCGCAGACGACCGTGACCAGACTGCCCGCGGTCGCGAGCCAGAGCTGAGCGGCGGCGCAACCTGTGAGTCCTCCGATGACGGTGGCCTTGCGTCCCAGCCGATCGGCAAGATGGCCGCCCGCCAGACGGGACGGGATCGTTGCCGCGCCGAAGGCGGTCAATATGATGCCGACCGTTTGCACGCTGGCGGAGAAGCTCTCGACGAGGGTTGGCGCCAGGAACGGCAGGCTGAAAGCGCCAAGCCGGTTGACGGACCGAGCCGCCACCAGGACCACGACCGCCCGCGGAAGCCGCCGCCATCCGGTGAGCGTCTCGGTGATGCGGTCTCGCACGCGTTCTCCTCTCGGGTCGGCCCGCGGTGACTGCCATTCGGGTTATGATCAGTGACGCTGCGACCGGGCGTTACGGCGATAGGGGTGACTGGTCAAGTGCAGTTCGGCAGTCACGTGGTCTCTCTGCTTGATGTCACCGTCCGGCTCGTCAACACCCTGACCCCGGGCTTCGACGGAGGTGTCGCCGTCGACGCGCCCCAAGGCCACGCGCTCACCGAGGCCGTGGCCGCTGCCCTTGCTCGGGGCGGCAGCCGGCCGCAGGTGAGCGACTCTGACGCCGATCATCTGCTGCGCGCCGCTCAGCAGGCTCGGCTCGTCTTCGACTCGGCCGAGGCCGGCGACATCAGGACCGCGGCTGGCCAGGTCAACGAGATGCTGCGCGAGACCCATGCTCGCCCGCAGCTGGACTCCTTCGGAGACGACAGCTGGAGCCTGCACTTCCACGGCGCGGACGACACCACAGCCATTGGCTGGGCAGCCGGATGTGCCTCAGGTCTGGCGTTGGCGATCGGCAGTGACCTTGCAGGCCGGCTCGGCGTCTGTGCCGCTCCCGCCTGTGACCGCGTGTACGTCGACACGTCCAAGAACGGACGTCGCCGGTTCTGCTCCACGCGATGCCAGAGCCGGGTCAAGTCAGCTGCGCACCGCTCTCGCAGGGCTTCTGCCAAGCCGGCCCGGTGACGGCATTCGCGCTGCGGCACCGTGTCCGTGGTGGAGCGCTGTCAGTCCTGGCTGGTCGTTCTGGCGCCGAGCCAAGCTCGGAAGTCCGGGTCTGTCGACACGAGTCGGTCGATCTCCTCGCCACCGTCGCATCGGCAGAGGGCGACCGTCACCTCCGCGGAAGTCCGGGAGTCGACCCGCCATTCGCCACCGAACTCCATCCAACGCTGCAGGAGCTCGATCGGTGACGTCGCCTCTGTTTGTGAGGCGAGCGGCGTGACGTGCTGGCGAGTCGGCTCGGAGCTCACGGGCCAATCTTGCCGGTTGTCATGGTCGGTCGTCGATCTAGGGTGCGGATGCTCCGGCGGCCTGGAAGCGTCGGCCTTCATCCGTTGGTTGCGCGCGCAGGACGTCGGTCAGAAGTCGAAGCACTCCATGAGGTTCCCGATCTGGTTGAGCCGGTCGCGAGGTGGTGCGGGCGGCCCGACTCGATAACCGTAGGAAGCCTCGTTGTTGGGCCCGCCGGGCGTCGACTCGTCGAAGCGATGGTTGATCGACGCCAACGTCGGCAGCCCGAAGAGCCTTTCGACGAACTTCAAGATCGAGGCGTGCTCGTAGACGGTCGGCTCGAGATGGCGCTTCTTCGCGTGCGGTGAGATCACCCAGGTGGGCACGCGCATCCCAGCGCCGTACGCATCGAAGACTGGCGGAGCTACATGGTCGAAGTAGCCGCCGTTCTCGTCGTACGTGAGGATGTACGCCGACCTGGACCAGAGCTTCGAGTCCTGCAGCGCCTGGATGAGCTCCTTCTGGATCCGCATGCCGACCTGGATGTTCGCCGGTGGATGCTCGTCATAGCCCCTGGAGTAGCTCGGGATCACGAACGAAACCTGCGGCAGCGTCCCCCGGCGCAGGTCGTCCATGTAGTCGTGCTTTCCGGCTTGGGTACGGGCGTCGTGAGCCCACCGCTTGAAGAAGACGAAGACGTTGTCGCTGTAACCCTGCGGGACGTTGTCGAAGCCGATGTTGTAGACCTTCCAGGTGACGCTGGCCGCCTCGAGCAGGTCCAGGATGATCGGGTAGTCCAACACTGCGTAGCCGTACACGCCGTTGGTGGTGATCCCGCCGGACGTGCCTCCCACCAGATAGAACCGGTTCGGGTACGTCGGTCCGAGCATCGAGGAGAAGTAGTTCACGCACAGGGTGGAGCTGTCGAACAGGCTGTAGTAGTACGGCAGATCTCGCTCGGTGTAGTAGCCCAGGGCCTGCCGCCCGTCTTCGGTGTAGAAGCCGTCCATCAAGCCGAAGTCCCACTCGCGGTGAATCGTGTCCCACCCGTGGCCGACGTCCGGGGTAGAGAGACTGCGGAGGTGGAACGGCTTTATCCGACCGCCCTGGCCGTCCGGCTGCGAGTAGCCCGACGGAACGCCGAACTTCCCGATCCACGGCGCGTAACCGTAGTAGTGGTCGAACGACCGGTTCTCCTGACAGTCGATCACGACATGCTTGACCGGATAGTCGGGTCGGCCGGCACGGCTCGGCCGTGGGGCAGCTGCCGACGCGGCGACCGGGGCGGCCAGACCACCGAGGCTGACGCCGAGCGCCACCGTTCCAGCGCCCTTGAGGAAACCTCGCCGGCTCGCGGCGGCTGGCGACTGCTCCTGACTGCTTGCGCCAGCCACCCGGCTGGTGCCGATCGACGCGTCGAAGGGTGTGCGGTCGTCGAGATTGCGAGGCGTGGACATCAAAGGTCTCCCAGAGGGTTGAGACTGCTCTCGCGAGCAACAGATGGGACTTGTTTTCAGGGCAGGGCCACGTGGAGGTCGTCCATGAATCTAGACCCCGGTTTCTCGCTCCACAAGGGTCGGAGGAACCGCATTCACCACTCGCCCCGAGTGCCGTCAACGTGACGCACTGGCAGGCGTCGGCGAACGCTTGCGGGGTTCGCGGGGACGTTCTAGGGTGACAAGCCAGCGGTGGACAGGGTAGGCCAGAGGCCGCTTGCCGCCCCTCGGGGATGGGAGACGATCCTGATGAAGCGCATGGTTTCTCTATCGGCTGCGGCTGTGCTGCTTTGTGCGAGCGGGACATTGGCGGCCTCTGCCGACGTGGGGGTCGGTCCGGGGGGTGGTACGCCCGGCACGTCTTCCAAGTTCCAGCTTGTGGGGCACGATCCGCTGTTCGGCCGTGGCATGAATGCAGCTCTCGCCCTCTACAGCGACTCGACCTCCGGCAGGACGTTCGTGTACGTCGGGAACCGCACTGACGGCTCAAAGCCGTGCGACCAGACCGGCAACGCGCAACCGTGCCACGCGTCGTCGAACGTTCACACCCATCCGCAGATCCTGATCGAGGATGTCACCCATCCGTCGGCTCCGGTAAATGTTGGCAAGATCGGACGGCCCTACGCGGCTCAGCCAGGCATCACCACGCGGGAGCTACGCGTATGGCCGCGCAAGAAGCTTCTGATGGTGATGACGTTCCGGTGCAGTTCGGTGATCCACGACTGCGCACCCGGCGATGACACGACGTTCGGGTTCGACCTGAAGTTCTTCGATCTCACCGATCCAGTCCATCCGCGTTTCATCGGCTCCTACGTGCCTACCGACCGTGGCGGTGATCCCGTGAAGCCACATGAAATGTATCTCTGGGTGGATCCGAACGACGCCAACCGGGCATTGTTGTGGCTTTCGGCGCCGTCGGTCTCAGTCGATCCGCACCGTCCGAACTTGCTGATTGCCGACATCAGCAGCGTGCCCGGCAGTTTCGCGGGACACCGTCCGGCACCACTTGGAACGAGAGCACCCGTCACTGACATCGCCGAGGGCAACTGGAACCAGCTCTTTCCTGGGGCAAGCCACCCGAGGAACTACGACTACGATCTGGCGTTGCACTCGATGGCCCTGACCGCCGACGGAAAAAGGACATACTTGGCCTACCTGCGCGGCGGATTCTTCATCCTCGACACTTCCGCGGTCGTGCACGACACCAACGGCACGTTCATCAACCTCAACAACGACCT
>JBBSIF010000139.1:0-6186 GCA_038232255.1 Propionibacteriales bacterium | reverse complement strand
TGCCCATCCGCATTGACGATAGAGCTCTCATTGGTGAATCGGTCCTCCCCTTTGGGCCCCGAAAGGCTCCCCGATACGATAGGTAAGACGGGGCAGCCGGCAATCAGGACCCCCCCGGGCCGAGGCATCAAGCCGCGTCTTACCGGGTTCATGGTATCCCTTTTCTTCGGGAATGTTTACCATCTGCGGAAATCGTCGCGAAACGCCGAACGGGCTGGGGATTTTGCTGCGCGTGGAGGCCTTGGGGCCGGGGGAGCAGCGTGTGGCAGAGTGGTGGCGTGACGGACCATCCGGGCTTACCGCTGCCTCCCTTGGACGTGCTGGAGGACGACCACCGCCTCGCGGCCTGGGCTGCCACCGTGACCGGCGGCCGTTTGGAGAGGCTCCGCGGCGAGGGCCTGTCGGGCGGGGAGCTCAAGAGCGCCGGCGACCAGCTGGGCCACGCGATCCTCATGGACCTCCTGGGCACGCACCGTCCCGACGACGCCGTGCTGAGCGAGGAGGGCAAGGACGACCCGGTGCGGCTCAGCCGCTCGAGGGTGTGGATCGTCGACCCTCTCGACGGCACGCGCGAGTACTCCGAGCCGCCTCGCGACGACTGGGCGGTCCACGTGGCGCTCTGGCAGGACGGCGACCTCGTCGCTGGTGCCGTCGCGCAGCCGGGAATGCGGGCGACGTTCAGCACCGCTGACCCGCCGGTGGTCCCGGTCCGCACGAGCGGCAACCCGCGGATCGCCGTCAGCCGGACCCGCCCACCGGCCTTCGTCCAGGTGCTGGCCGACAAGGTCGGAGCGGACCTGGTGCCGATGGGCTCGGCCGGGGCGAAGGTCATCTCGGTCGTCCGTGACGTCAGTGACATCTACGTGCACGCCGGTGGCCAGTACGAATGGGACTCCGCCGCTCCGGTGGCGGTCGCCCGTGCCGCGGGGCTGCACACCAGCCGGGCCGACGGCGCTCCGTTGGCGTACAACCAGCCGAACGTGTGGCTTCCGGACCTCCTGGTGTGCCGACCTGAGCTCGCCGACACGGTCAGCGACTTCGTCGCCGGCTACTGGGCAGACCACGGCCGGTGACGGTTCCGGCGTCCATCTGACCTGCCATGACACTGAGCCCCCCATGACACTGGGTCCCCCATGACACTGGGCACCCTCGAAGCCGTCGTCGCCGCTGAGCCTTCGCTTGCGGCGGTGCTTGCGCGCCTGGGGGCGCCGGGCTCCGCCACGCTCGACCTGACTGCGCCTTCGGCGCTGCGGCCCTTCATCACGGCGGCCCTCGTCAACGGCCGGGCTGGCGAGACTCCCGCCGTCGTGCTGGTGGTCACGGCGACGAGCAGGGAGGCGGACGAGGTCGCGGCAGCGGCGCGCTGCCTGGTCGCCGCCCCGACCGTCGTCGACTTCCCACCGTGGGAGACGCTGCCGCACGAGCGGTTGTCGCCGCGCTCGGACACCGTGGGACGTCGCCTCGCCGTCCTGCGCCGGATGCTGCATCCCGACGACGAGCTGTCCGGGCAAGGCGTCGTCCGGATCGTCGCCGCTCCGGTGCGCTCTGTCCTGCAGCCGCAGGTGAAGGGCCTGGGCAACCTCGAACCCGTGAGCCTGCAGGAGGGCGACGTCGCCGACCTCGAGGATGTCATCCGGCGGCTCTCGGGAGCCGCATACCACCGGGTGGATCTCGTCGAGCGGCGGGGCGAGTTCGCCGTTCGCGGAGGCATCGTCGACGTGTTCCCTCCCACGCAGGAGCATCCACTCCGGGTGGAGTTCTGGGGCGACACGGTGGAGGAGATCCGGTCGTTCGCGGTCGCCGACCAACGGTCCCTCGAGCGGGCCCCCGGCGGGCTCTGGGCTCCGCCGTGCCGAGAGCTCCTGCTGACCGTGGAGGTCCGCGAGCGCGCCGCGACTCTCGCGGACCAGCACCCCGAGCTGCGCGAGATGCTGGACAGGATGGCCCAGGGCCAGGCCGTGGAAGGGATGGAGTCCCTGATCCCGGCACTCGTCGACGAGATGGAGCTGCTCGTCGACCTCCTCCCGGCTGGGTCCGTGGTGCTGGTCTGTGACCCCGAGCGCGTCCGCGCTCGGGCATCCGATCTGGTGGCGACGAGCCAGGAGTTCCTGCACGCGTCATGGGCGGCGGCCGCCGGAGGAGGGCAGGCGCCCGTCGACCTCGGTGCAGCGGCGTACCGGACCCTGGGCGACGTGCGCACCCAGGCTCTCGGGCGCGGGCTCTCCTGGTGGTCGGTGTCCCCCTTCGGGCTGGACCCCGACTCGACCGACTTCGGCGGGCCGGCGCCGGTGATCCGCACCGACACCGGGGACGTCGTGTCCGTCGATGTCGACGTGGCGAGCGGCGTCGAGACGGTGGCGATCGACGTACGGGCGGCGCAGACGTACCGGGGAGACACCGACCACGCGCTGAAGGACATCTCCGGCTACCTGCGCGACGAGATGTCGGTCGTCCTCGTCACCGAGGGCCATGGGCCGGGAGAGCGCCTCGTCGAGGTGCTTCGCGACTCCGACATCCCGGCCCGCCTCGTCGACGAGGTCAGCGCGCCGCTGGCGACGGGGGTCGTCGAGGTGGTGCAGGCCAGGCTGCAGCACGGCTTCGTGGCGCCCCGCGCCCGGCTGGCGGTCCTCACGGGCGCGGACCTGATGAGCCAGCGACCCCAGGGCCGCGACCCCGGGGCGCGGATGCCCTCGCGCCGCCGGCGCCAGGTCGACCCGCTCGAGCTGGCGTCTGGCGACTACGTCGTCCATGAGCAGCACGGCGTGGGCCGCTACGTCGAGATGATCCAGCGCACCGTTGCAGGCGCCACCCGCGAGTACGTCCTCATCGAGTACGCGGCTTCGCGGCGCGGCCATCCTCCGGACAAGCTGTTCGTGCCCACCGACCAGCTGGACCAGGTGACCCGCTACGTCGGGGGGGAGCAGCCGACGCTGGACAAGCTCGGCGGCTCCGACTGGACCCGGCGCAAGGGCCGCGCCCGCAAGGCCGTCCGTCAGATCGCCGCGGAGCTGATCAAGCTGTACGCCGCGCGGCAGGCGACCAAGGGGCATGCCTTCGCGCCGGACACCCCCTGGCAGCGGGAGCTCGAGGACGCCTTCCCGTACGTCGAGACGCCTGACCAGCTGGCCAGCGTCGACGAGGTCAAGCACGACATGGAGCTGCCGGTGCCGATGGACCGGCTGATCTGCGGCGACGTCGGCTACGGCAAGACGGAGATCGCGGTGCGGGCCGCCTTCAAGGCGGTCCAGGACGGCAAGCAGGTCGCCGTGCTGGTGCCCACCACCCTGCTCGTCCAGCAGCACCTCCAGACCTTCACCGAGCGCTTCGCCGGCTTCCCGGTCAACGTGCGCCCGCTCAGCCGCTTCCAGAGCGACGCGGAGGTGGCCGGCGTGGTGGCGGGGCTCCGTGAAGGCACCGTCGACGTGGTCATCGGCACGCACCGGCTGTTCAATAAGGAGGTGAGGCTCAAGGACCTCGGGCTCGTCGTCGTCGACGAGGAGCAGCGCTTCGGCGTGGAGCACAAGGAGGCGCTCAAGCAGATGCGCACGGCAGTCGACGTGCTGAGCATGTCGGCGACGCCGATCCCGCGCACCCTCGAGATGGCTGTCACCGGCATCCGCGAGATGTCGACGATCACGACGCCTCCGGAGGAGCGCCATCCGGTGCTGACGTTCGTGGGGCACTACGAGCCTCAGCAGGTGGTTGCCGCCGTACGGCGGGAGCTGCTGCGCGAGGGTCAGGTGTTCTACATCCACAACCGGGTGCAGAGCATCGACAAGGCGGCGAAGCGGCTCGCCGAGCTGGTCCCCGAGGCGCGGATCACGGTGGCGCACGGCAAGCAGCCCGAGCACCAGCTCGAGCAGGTGATGCTCGACTTCTGGGAGCGCAAGTTCGACGTGCTGGTGTGCACGACGATCGTCGAGTCGGGCCTGGACGTCGCGAACGCCAACACCTTGGTCATCGAGCGCGCCGACCTCTTGGGGCTCTCGCAGCTGCACCAGCTGCGGGGCCGCGTCGGTCGTGGCGCCGAACGCGCCTACGCCTACTTCTTCTACCCGCCCGAGATGCCGCTCACCGAGACCGCCCACGAGCGCCTGTCGACGATCGCGCAGCACTCCGAGCTCGGCGCCGGCATGGCGGTCGCGATGAAGGACCTGGAGATCCGGGGTGCGGGCAACCTGCTGGGCGGGGAGCAGTCGGGCCATATCGCCGATGTCGGCTTCGACCTCTACGTCCGGCTGGTCGGCGAGGCGGTCGCCGAGTACCGCGGCGACAGCACCGTCGAGGACCGCGAGGTGAAGATCGAGCTGCCCGTCGACGCGCATCTGCCCCACGCGTACGTCCCCAGCGAGCGGCTGCGCCTCGAGATGTACAAGCGCCTCGCCGAGGTCCGCTCGCCCGAGCAGGTCGATGCGCTGCGCGGAGAGCTCGTCGATCGGTACGGCGCACCGCCGCCGCCCGTCGACAACCTGCTGGCCGTGGCCCTGCTGCGGGTGCGGGCCAAGATGGCGCGGCTCACCGACATCAACGTGCAGGGCAGCTATGTGCGCTTCGCCCCGCTCGACCTCGCCGACTCCACCCGGGTGCGGCTGGACCGGCTCTACCCCGGCAGCATCGTGAAGCCGGCCCTGCACAGCGTCCTGGTCCCTCGACCCCGGAGCGCGACCGTCGGGGGAGAGGCGACCCGCGATGTCGCCGTACTAGATTGGGCCGGTCGTGTCATCGACGACATCTGCCGACAAGGAGCCCCGACGTGACGTCTCGACCGACGATGCGCAGGATCACCGGCCTCGCCCTGGTGGCCGTGTTCGGCGTCGCGGGATGCACGTTCCACCCCGGGTCCGCGGCCGTCGTCAACGGCACCGCGATAAACCAGCACGAGGTAGACGACCTGGTCGCCGCCGCCTGCGACTTCACCCAGGCGGACCGGCTGAAGAACCACTCCTCTCCAACACCGACGACCTCCATCCCCTCTCTCAAGCACCTGTTCACGCAGAACCTCATCTCGTTCGCGATCGTCGACAAGGCGGCACGGCAGCTGCACCTCACGGTGAGCCAGGCGGCCATCGCGAAGGTCACGAGCGCGCAGCCCATCCCAGCGGGCCTCAGCGAAAGCGCGAAGTCGACGCTCGAGCAGTTCTTCGCCGACTCCGCACTCACCCAGCTGCAGCAGGTCGTGATCGGCGCCCACCTGAAGGACTCCTCGGTGACCAGCATCGGCCAGGTCGACGAAGCGGACTACTCGACGCTGCTGAGCGGCGCCAACCCCTTCGTGGCCCGCTTCACACGGGCGCAGAGCGTACAGGTCAACCCGGCGTACGGCTCGTGGAACGGCCGCGCCGTCTCCGCAACCGACGGCTCCCTGTCGGCACCCACGTCCGCAGTGGCGGCGACGTGGCTGCGGCTGCAAAGCCAGGGCGCGGGGAACTCCGGTCAGGTGACGGGCCTTCCCCCGAACCAGGTCTGCGGCTGAGTACCGGACTGGCCGGCATCGGACGACTCAGCGTCGTCATCACGTCGCCCCGGATCCCCGGTGGCGCTCTGACTCCGGCGGCGTGGAGTGCGATCTGCGCCGCAGACGTCGTGGCGACAGCGGACCTGGCCGGCCCGGTCCCGCTGGCGCTGACGGCGGCCGGGGTGTGCGTCGAGACCCTGCCCGACGCAACCGCGGTAGATCTGCTGGCACTTGCGGCCGACCGGTCGGTGGTGTGGCTGTCCTCCGAAGACGGCGACGAGGAGCTGACGCAGGCGCTGGCGGCTGTCGTCGTACGGCGCACCCAGACCGCGCAGACCGGACCACAGGTGGAGATCGTGGTGGGCTCCTTCGACCCGGCAGGAGCCCGGCTGCTCGACGCCGTGGACGTGATGGACGTCCTGCGCCGGGAGTGCCCGTGGGACCGGGAGCAGACCCACGAGTCGCTGCTGCCGTACCTCGTGGAGGAGACGTACGAGGTTGTCGAGGCCGTCGAGAGCGGTCGGCCGGAGCACCTTCGCGAGGAGCTCGGTGACCTGCTGCTGCAGGTGCTCTTCCATGCCCGGCTGGCGGCCGAGACCGCTCCGGCCGGTTTCACCATCGACGAGGTCGCCGGCGACCGCGTCGCCAAGCGGGTACGCCGTCACCCGCACGTCTTCGCCGGCGCGCCAGCCGGCGGCGTGGCCGACGGCGAGGCGAGCTGGGAGGCCCTC
>JBBSIF010000138.1:0-6324 GCA_038232255.1 Propionibacteriales bacterium | reverse complement strand
GCCGGACGGGCGGCTGGGATGGCGCTGGTCATCGGGCCGCTGCTTGCGCAGCCGCAGGGGAAGCAAAGCCCACAGCGTCAGCAGGAGCGCTGCCGAGACACCGGCGGCGATGATGCCAGGAGTGTCGCCCTCGACGACGCCGAACGTCAGCAGAACAACGCCGATGATTGCGCAGGCGAGAAGCAGGATGCCGGTCAGGGCAAGGTGGTGCGCAGCGGTCACCATCTGCTTTCGCTGATGGCGGCGGAACAGGAACCGGTGCAGGCTCACGGGGTGCCACCAGGAAACCGGTAGCCGAGATCGCGCATCCGACGATGACGCGGTAGACGACCCGCTCGAATGTCCCGAGCTGGGCGAAGACGGACTGGAACGGAAGCGTGAGAAGGAAGCCAGTCAGCAGCTGGACACCGGTCTGCACCACGCGAAGCTCCTGCAGCAAGTCGGCCCAGTTCCGGTCAAGACGCTCCGTCGGCGTCTCGTCCCGCGCCTGTTCGTCCCAAGGCCGTCATGGTCAGGTGCCTTGTCGCCATCCTGCGGATCATTCATCGATCGTCCTCCCGCGCGCCGGCGTGAGGCGGTCTAGCCGAGGGACGCCTCCAGCTCTTGCCGGGTGAGTGCCGGGCGAAGCTCGAGACCGGCCTCGCGGAGCCGTTCGGCGCCACCTTGCTGACGGTCGATGGCGCACACGGCTGTGTCGACGATGGCACCCTCCGCCCGGAGCATCGGGCAGGCGTCGAGCAGGGCGCCCGCGGTTGTGACCACGTCCTCCACGAGGACGACGCGGAGCCCGTCCACCGGGTGTCCCTCGGCTGCCTTGCGGGTGCCGTACTCCTTTGCCTGCTTGCGCATGAACACCGTCGGCAAACCGGTCAGCTGGGACATCACCGTGGCGATGGGGATGCCGCCGAGCTCCATGCCGGCGAGCACGTCGCAGGCCGGGAGAAGCGGCGCCATGGCCTCAGCCACGTTGCGCAGGAGTACCGGGTCGGCCTCGAAGAGGTACTTGTCGAAGTACTCGTCGCTGACCTGGCCGGAGCGAAGCAGGAACGAGCCGGTGAGGTGGCAGGCGTCGTACACGCGTCGCGCCAGCGAGTCCGTCATGGCGCCACCCTCTCAGACGCACTCGCCCCGAGCGGTGCGAAGCGCGAGGACGCCCTCAGTCACCGATGCCGTGACGCTCCGCCCAGATGGCGGCCTGCGTCCGGTCGGCGGTCCCCGTCCGCTGGAAGGCGGACGACAGGTGGGCCTTGACGGTGCGCTCGGTGATCCCGAGCCGCCGCGCGATCTGCTTGTTGGCGAGCCCCTGACGCACCATCGCGAGAACCTCCGTCTCGCGGGGCGTCAGGTCCACCGGCCCGATGGAGCTTCCGCCCCGGCGAGCGGACAACAGCTCACGCGCTGCCCGTGGATGGAGCGGAGACTCGCCACCGGCGGCGGCGCGGATGCCGCTCAGCAGGTCGTCGGGCTCGGTGTCCTTGAGCAGGTAGCCGACCGCCCCGGCGTCGAGCGCCGCGATGATCCGCCCGCTGTCGGAGAACGACGTGAGGACGACGACCTGCGTCCCCGGAAGCTCCGCCGCAAGGATGCGGGTGGCCTCGACGCCGTCGATGCCCGGCATCTGAAGATCCATCAGGACCACATCCGGCCGAGTGGCGCGGACGATGTCCAGCGCCTGCTCGCCGTCGTGGGCCGAGCCGACGACCTCGATACCGTCGCCGGCGGCCAGCAGCTGCTCGAGGCCGCGGCGTACCAGGGCGTGGTCGTCGACGAGGACTACGGTGATCATGTTTCTCCCAGCGTCATGCGGAAGGTCGTGCCGTGGTCGGGGGCGGACGAGATCTCCAGTGAGCCGCCGGCCTCCTCCACGAGGTCCCGGATCGAGCGAAGCCCGAAGTGTCCGTACGGCGGATCGACCGCCGGGTCGAAGCCGACCCCGTCGTCGCGCACCTCCAGCTGGACCCCAGCCGGCAGCGCCGAGACGCGGACCAGGAGACTTCGCGGTCGGCCGTGGCGGATCGCGTTGCGAACGGCTTCCTGCGCGCCCCGCCACACCAGCGCGACCTGGTCGGGTGACACCTTGGACGTGTCCTCGACCGCTACCGACACGTCGACCCCCGCTGCCGCGGACGGCGCCAGCAGGTCGTCGAGCGCGGTTGGGAGCCCCTGCGTCCGCAGGTCGGGCGGGTAGATCTCGACCAGCAGCGAGCGCAGCGCGCGCAGACTCCGGCGTACTCCGGCGCCGAGCGAGTCGAGGGTGCGCGTCATCTCTGGCTGCTCGTGGATCTGGCGCGCCGTTGCCGAGAGCGTGAAGGAGATGCCGGCCAGCTCCTGCACAACGCCGTCGTGCAGGTCGCGGGCGATGCGGCGCCGCTCGATGTCGGATGCCTCGACGGCGGCCACCAGGAGGCGTTCGCGGTCCGCGGCGGAGCGGTCGAGCCGCCGGGCCAGCACCAGGACGAGCGGACTGCTGAGCAGCAGGAAGATCACCAGGCCAGCCATCGTGATCGGCCGGAACTCCGAGGCGATGTCGGCACTTCGTTGCGTCACGTCGCTGTACGGGAAGTAGGCCTCGAACAACAGCGGCTGACCGGATGGCGAATGCACCTGGGTGTAGACCTCGAGCAGCTTCCCGTGGCCCCGCTCGAAGCGGTTCTCGGGCTCATCGAGGTCCGAGACGTCAGCGGCGCTGCCGCCGTGAGCCAGGATCTCCTGCTCGTCGGCGCCGAGCCCGAAGGCCTCACCGATGAGCTGGACCTTGTCGGAGTAGATGATCGTCCCGGTGGCGTCCCAGATCTTGATGCGCACGATCCGGTCCACGAGCAGCCGGCTCAGCACCGTTCGGTCGAACCGGTCGACCGACGCTGCCCGCCCCTCGACCAGGCCCACGGGCATCGCGGGCTCGGCGACCGAGTGCGCGACGACTACGGTGACGCTGCGGGCGTCGAAGATCGCCTGGTCGGTCGCGGCCCGGGTGCTGAACCAGCTCAGCACCACGAGCAGGACCACCACCGCAAGGGCGCCTGCCGCGACGAAAAGCAGCACCGGATTCAGCCACGCCCCCCGCCGACGCAAGTCAGCGGCCCCGAGCGTGCGGGGCCGCTGCTGTGCCGGCTGCGGTGCCATGGGCGCGTCTGCTCCGATCTCGGCACCAGTATGACGGGGAGGCTCGGTCAGAAGCGCAGGCTTCCGGAGCACGTCTCACCGGAGGCGGGATTCGTCGACCGGAAGCCGATCTGGTCCGTGCCGGCGGCGTTGACGAGGAGCCGGCGGACCTGGAACGAGCCGCTGGGGGGTTGCGTGGTCGCGGTGCCGCGTGCCGAGACGCCTCCGTTGTGCAGAATGCGCCAGGTCCACGTCTGGCCCGCCTTGTTGCTGTCGACCTCGGCCTCGACCTCGATCCGGCCGTTGTCAGCCTTGGCCTTGAGCTTCCAGTCGGCGTTCATCGAGCAGTTGCCACGGTGCTCGACTCCGCCTCCACCGCTGGCGGTGGCGGGAAGGGCGCTCAGTGCGCCGAAGGCGAGCACGACGGATGCGGTGGCGGCGGTGCGGCGGACGATGGTGTGCGACACGTTCATGGCGGCTCCTGGAAAGAGTTGGTGGAGTGACATCACCAACTCTCCGGTAGTCCGAGGGCAGGTCACCATTGGCCGCTCGGACTAGCCCTTGAAGGCGACACGGTACGTCGGAGATGCCGCGCCCTCGACGGAGCTCCAAGGCGTGCGGGCTCCCGCTGACGGGAGGGTCGACCGATTCCGAGCGGAAAGGGCTGCCCTGGCGGCGTCAGCGCCTCATCATCGGCCAAGCGCCGGCGGTGCGGCGTACGCAGCGAGGATTGTGCCGTTGGAGCGACCCGGATGCCTCACCATCCGTGTTCCGCGGGCGGCGGTAGGCGGACCCTGCCCTTGGAGGGAGCCGACCCCGGCCAGAGAACGCCGAAGACTAGAGGACGCCGAAGGAGGGAAAGTGTCACAGGGAACTCTTCCCCTCCTTCGGCCCGACGCCGGCCCCCCCGGCCGGCGTCAGCGCCAGTCGAGCTCGGACACCGACCCTCCGGTGATCGAGAACGACGTCTCGCGCGACGGGTCGTCGTACCAGACGCGGTAGTCCCCCTCGGGCAGCTCAACGTAGACACCCGCCCAGAAGGTCCTGCCGTCCACCGTGCGCTTGAGCACCTCGGTATGGGTCCGGTGATCGGGATCGCCGACGAGGCTCACCTCGATCTCCTGGCCCTCGAGATCCTCCGTTGTGTAGAGCACGAGCGCGCCGATGTCGTCTCCGATGTCGAGGACCGGGAAGCCGACACCGAGCTGTCCACGCCTGACCTCCGCTCCGCCGTGCACGTGATCGTCGGAGTGGTGCGAGTGGCCGGCTTCTCCGTGCACATGGTCGTGCGAATGCCCGGCTTCCCCGACCATGCGGTCGTACGCGCGCCCGGGTGCTGCCGTGTCCTGAGTCGTCGCTCCCACCAGTGCCTACCTCCTAGTGCCCACGCGGGTAGTCGAAGCCGCTGAGCGGCGTCGCCAGGTACGGGAAGTGGTACAGGTAGTCCTGGTCGGTGTTCTTCGGCGTCAGGCCGTCCGTCAGCTGTCCGGCCGCCGCGTCCGGCTTGTAGTTCGGGTCGACCAGCGGGTACGTCGCACCCGCGATGGCCCGGAGCTCGATCGCCGTCACGTCGTCGGCAACCCGGCGTCCGTTGGGGAAGCCAGCGAGGTCGCCGCCCAGGATGCCGTAGATGTTCTGGTTGTTGGGGAACTTCGGCGGGATCGCCGTGTTGAGCCGCAGCATGTCGGCCTGCGTCGGGCCCGTGTAGTTCTGGAACCCGTCGATCAGGCCCTTCGGAATACCCGTCAGCAGGATCGCCAGCAGGTCCGCCCGCTCGGCCTTCAAGGACGCCAGGTGCGGGAACACTCCGGGGTACAGCACCGGCAGCAGCCGCGCCAGCTCGGGGTGCGCGACGTACTTCGCGAACATGGAGTCCTGCACGGGCGCGAACGTGTTCCAGCGGTTCTTCTCCGAGATCGGGTTGACGACCTCGTTGACCAGCGGGTTCCCGAGACGGGACACCTGCACCCAAGGACCGGAGTCCACCTGACGGTGCTGACGCTGGATGTGGAGCTTGTGCCGGTAGGCCGCGCCCCAGACACCGATCGTGGCCTTCGGGTCGTAGACGCCGGACGGCTTGGTCCCGCCACTCGTCAGATCCGTGATCGGCACCTGAATCGCGATCGAGTGGACGTTGACGGCCCTGGTCCCGTTGACGCCAGGAGCGGCGGCCATCGGGATGAGGTGCAGGTTCTGGAACGGACGCAGCGCGCCGAGATCGAAGATCGAGCCCAGGTCGACGTAAAAGCCCTCCTTGCGCTGACCGGCGAACACCTTCCGGCGGGGGTTGAAGGTGTGGATCGCCTCGTCCGCCAGGTCCCTGTAGTTCGGGGTCGAGCGCGGGCCGACGTTGCACGGTGGGCTCGGGACCTTGGTCGCGAGGACCGTCGAGACCGCGTCGGGGGTGCCGTAGTTCAGCACCTTGGTCAGGGTGTAAAACTGCCGGCGGCTCCAGTTCGCGCTGTCGAGCGACTCGATGGGGCCGGTGTTGTAGAGGAACGTGTCCCTGTTGCGGACCACGGTGTGGAACTCGAACTGGTAGGAGACGTTCGGGAGGCCGTCGCCGTCGTTGTCGACGTGAATGAGGTAGAGGACGTCCTCGTTTCCGAACTCGTAGAAGTTCGGCCCGCCGTCCGGCTCCTCGAACGGGATGTAGTTCGTGATCATGGTGACCGTGTCGGGAGCGTCCGGGGAGACGAACGCATACACGTCGGTGTTGTCGGCTACCGGGTCCTTGGCGGTTTCCGGTGCCTCGCGGTGGGACGACATGCCTACTCCTTCGTGCTCTTGTTGAGTTTATGGAGCACCGAGGAGACCAGTTGGCGGTCGTGGAAGACGTACTCCTCGGATCCGGCGATCAGGGCGACCTCTGAGGTCTTGGCGTCGCGGATGTGCAGGACGACGTCCTGCGGCGCGGAGCCTGAGAGTCTGTGGTCCGGTGCAGCGGGGCTGGTGCCTGGTTTCGCTTCGGCTGCCGATGTCGACGCGAGACCGCCGACCGCTGCTGCCGCACCGACGACCGAGGCCTTCGTGATGAAGCCCCGGCGCGATACTTCCTTCATGCGCGCCTCCTCGTGAGACGTGATGGCCGCGGTCACTTCGCACACCGTGGCCGATGGGTGTTTCGAGACATTCGGCACCGCGAGGCTGCTGGATTGCCCGCGGTGGCGCCGATTCGCGCTCCGTTCCACGACCCCCGGCAGAATCAGGCGGCAAAGAGCG
>JBBSIF010000137.1:0-6330 GCA_038232255.1 Propionibacteriales bacterium | reverse complement strand
GTTGTTCTGCGTCGGTCCGCTCACGATCCTGGGCTCCCTGTCGGACGGTCTCGGAAACGGCGCCGACCAGCTGCTGCTGAAGGCCACGCTCGACGGCTTCGCCGCGATCGCCTTCGCCTCGTCGTTCGGCTGGGGAGTGGCGGCGTCGGCCCTCGTGGTCGCGATCGTCCAGGGCAGCCTCACCGTGGTCGGCGCCGCGGTGGGTTCGCTGCTGCCCGAGGCGCAGCTGGTCGCCGTCACCGCGACCGGCGGACTGCTGCTGGTCGGCGTCGCGCTGCGGCTGTTGCGGATTCGGCAGATCCCGGTCGGGGACCTGCTGCCGGCGCTCCTGGTCGCGCCCGTCCTGACCGCGGCGGTGGCCGCACTGCGCTGACGCTCCCCGCGCCGCACGGCTCGGGCCGGTTGCTCAGACGTCGCCGCCGAGATAGGCGGCCCTGACGGAGGGGTCTCCCGCCAGCTCCGCACCGGTCCCGGAGCGCACGATCTCGCCCGTCTCGAGGATGTGCGCGGTCTGGGCCCGCTTCAGCGCCTGCGTCGCGTTCTGCTCCACGAGCAGCACGGTGGTCCCCTGCTCGTTGATCTCGGTGATGATCGTGAAGATCTGCTGGATGAGCATCGGCGCGAGGCCCATCGAGGGCTCGTCCAGCAGCACGAGCCGTGGCCGGGCCATCAGCGCGCGACCCATCGCGAGCATCTGCTGCTCGCCACCGGACAGCGTGCCGGCTGCCTGGTTGGCGCGCTCCTTCATCCGCGGGAACAACGTGAAGACCCGGTCGAGGTCCTGCTGGTAGGCAGGTGTCTTGCGGTCCTTGCGGACGTACGCACCCATCTCGAGGTTCTCCGTGACGGTCATCCCCGGGAAACAGCCGCGCCCTTCCGGAGACTGGCTGATGCCCAGCTTGACCCGCTCGTAGGGGGGCGTCTGCGTGATGTCCTGCCCGTCGAACACGATGGTGCCGGCGCGAGCCTTGCGCAGGCCCGAGATCGTCTTCAGTGTCGTGCTCTTGCCGGCGCCGTTGGCTCCGATCAACGTGGCGACCGTGCCCTCCTCCACGCCGAAGGAGATGTCCCGGATCGCCTCGATGTGCCCATAGTTGACGCTCAGGCCGTTGACCTCAAGAAGCATCCTCGTCAACTCCCAGATAGGCGGCCACGACGGAGGGGTTGTCGCGGATCTCCGCGGGCGTGCCTTCGGCGATCTTGCGCCCGAACTCCAGGACCACGATACGGTCCGTCACGCCCATGACCAGCCGCATGTCGTGCTCGATGAGCAGCACCGTGTAGCCGCGGTCCCGGATCCGGCGGATCAGCTCCATGAGGTTTTGCTTCTCGGCCGGGTTGAAGCCGGCTGCCGGCTCGTCGAGACAGAGCAGCTTGGGGTTGGTAGCCATGGCCCGGGCGATCTCCAACCGGCGCTGGTAACCGTAAGGAAGGTTCGCCGCGAGCTCGTCGGCCTGGTTCTCCATCCCCATGAACCGGAGCAGCTCCAACGCCTGCTCGTGGCCCTGCGCCTCCTCGACGCGGTGGCGCGGGAGGCGGAAGAGCGCGCTGAGCAGTCCCGTGGAGTGCTGGGCGTCCGCCCCGACCAGGACGTTCTCGAGCGCCGTCATCACGTTGAAGAGCCGAATGTTCTGGAACGTCCGCGCGATGCCGAGCTGAGTGATCTTGTGCCGCTTGAGGCTCGTCAACGACTGGCCCTGGAAGCGCACCTCGCCCGTCGTCGGCCGGTACACGCCCGTCGTCACGTTGAAGCACGTGGTCTTGCCGGCGCCGTTGGGACCGATCAGCCCGAGGATCTCGCCCTCCCGGATCTCGAAGCTCACGTCGTCCAGCGCCGTCAGGCCGCCGAAGCGCAGGGTGACCGCATCGACCTCGAGGATGGGCTCAGGCACGAGCGGTACCCTCACCTTCGAGGGTGTCGATCTGCTGCTCCAGCCTGCGGGCGCGCACGGTCCGCCGAGGCGGCAGGATCCCCTGCGGACGGTAGATGGCGAGCGCCATCAGCGCGAGGCCGAAGACGAGGACCCGCCACTGCTCGAAGCCGCGGAACCGCTCGGGCAGGTAGGCCACGACGGCAGCCCCGACGATCACGCCCCAGCGGTTGCCCTGGCCACCCACCACCACGGCGGCCACGAAGAGGATGGACAGGGTCAGCAGGAACGACTGTGGGCTGACGAACCCCTGCTTGCCGGCGAACAGCGCCCCGGACAGACCTCCAACGAAGGCTCCCATCGCGAAGGCCAGCAGCTTGAACTTGAACGTCGGCACACCCATGAGCTCGGCGGCGTCCTCGTCCTCGCGGGTGGCCTCCCAGGCCCGCCCGACGCGGCTGTCCTTGATCAGCCTGTCGGCGAAGAGGACCGCGATGATGATCGTCAGCGCGAACCAGTAGTACGGAACGGCATCCAGCACGCCGAACTTGAGGAAGGTCGTCTGGTGGTTCAGGTCCACGAGCGGCGTGCCGGTGCTCCAGTCGAGATGCGGGATGTCGAAGAGCTCGGCGCTCGGTGGTCCCTTCACGCGGGAGATCCCGCGCGCTGCGCCGAGCCAGGAGGAGTTCTGCGCCGTGAGCCGGATGATCTCACCGAAGCCCAGCGTCACGATAGCGAGATAGTCACCGCGGACTCTCAGCGTGGGGCCGCCGAGGATGACCCCGGAGATCATCGCCACCACGACCGCTGCCGGGATGGCCAGCAGGTACGAGACCTGCGCATGCTCCGAGGTGAGCACGGCCACGGTGTAGGCCCCGACGGCGTAGAAGCCGACGTAGCCGAGGTCGAGCAGGCCCGCGTAGCCGACCACGATGTTGAGCCCGAGCGCGACCAGCACGTAGACGGAGACGATGAACAGCACGCCAGCGAAGTCAGTGTCGGGCGTGGAGAGCAGCGGAGGGTTCAGCAGTGGCAGGGCATAGGCGAGCAGCGCGACGAGCACCCACAGGGAGATCTTGACGCCTTTCGGCAAGCCGGAGATGCGGGCTCCTACGGCGAGGCGAGCGGGGACCCCCCGCAACCTCGTGCTCATGCTCGCGCCTTCCCAAGTGACTCCCCCAACAGGCCGGTGGGGCGGAACAAGAGGATCACGACGAGCAGGACGAAGGCAACGACGTCCTTCCACTCGGTGCCGATGATCGCGGAGCCGTAGTTCTCTGCGACGCCGAGGACCAGTCCGCCGAGAAGCGCCCCACGGAGGTTCCCGATCCCGCCCATGACGGCCGCCGTGAACGCCTTGACGCCGAGGATGAAGCCGGCGTCGAAGCGGGTGGCGCCGATCCGGATCATGTAGAGGGTGGCGGCGGCGCCGGCCATCAGGCCGCCGAGGAAGAAGGTCAGCTGGACGACCCGGACGGAGTTGACACCCATGAGCGCAGCCGCCTCCGGGTCCTGGGCGACCGCCCGGATGCCGCGGCCCAGCCTCGACCGGCGAACGAACTGGTCCAGCGCGATCATCATCACGAGAGCAGAGACGATCACGAGGATGTCGATGTTTCTCACGTCGTAGTCGCCGAGTGTGAAGACCTTCTGCGGGTTGATGTCGACGGGGAAGCCGATGTTGTCACGTGCCCGCTCGACGTAGCGTTGGAGGTTGTCGTCGAGGCCGACGAATCCGGTGATCTTGTCGCGCAGCCCCATCGACTCGGCCAGGACGAAGGACGCTCCGATCGCCGAGATCAGCGCCACGAGCTTTGGAGCGC
Source organism: Propionibacteriales bacterium (assembly GCA_038232255.1). GTDB lineage: Bacteria > Actinomycetota > Actinomycetes > Propionibacteriales > Nocardioidaceae > JAWWPG01. Next base: position 2,636 of record JBBSIF010000137.1, on the reverse strand, counting down.
CGCGGGCCAGGATCGGTCGATAGGCGACGCGCTCCAGCAGCAGCGCGATGCCTCCTGACACGGCCATGGCCACCACCAGCGCCACCGCGAGCATTCCGACGACTGCGGCCGGGCTCGAGGACGGAGTGCCGCCCAGGAAGTACAGCGTCCATACGACCGCGAACGTGCCGAACATGAAGACTTCGGAGTGCGCGAAGTTGATGAGCTGGAGAACGCCGTAGACCATGGTGTAGCCGAGGGCCACGAGGGCGTAGACCGATCCGAGCGCAAGTCCGGTGATGGTGAGCTCGAAGAAGTGGTGAAACAGGAAGTCCACGGGAGTCCCTTGTCAGCCGACGGCCAAGGAAAACGCTGCGGCCGGAGACTACTCCGGCCGCAGCGCCGTGCGCATCTGGGTCAGGCGATGGCTACTTGATCGGCTGGTCGAGGACGATCTTGCCGTTGTCCACCTTGTAGGCGTAGATGACAACCGAGGCGACCTCGCCGGTGTCGTCGAACTTGAGCTGCTTGGTCAGACCAGGCTCGTCGTAGTTGTTGACCCAGTCGAGCAGGGACGCGCGGTCGTCGTTGCCGGCCGCGATGCCCTTGAGCAGGATGGTGGCCGAGTCGTAGCCCTCGGCCGAGTAGGTGCCCGGCTGAGCGCCGTTGTTGACGGCGACGTACTTGGAGATGAAGTCCTTGGTCGCGGGAGCACAGGGACAGGTCAGCCGCGCGTCCTGGGCAGCTGCCGCACCGGCGGCCTCGACGAAGCCCGGGTCGTCCGAGCCGTCACCGGACACGAAGACGCCCTGCCAACCGCCTGAACGCAGCTGCTTCATCAGCAGACCGGCTTCGGCGTAGTATCCGCCGTAGAAGAGGACATCAGCTCCGGAGGCCGTCACCTTGGTCACCGTCGGCGAGAAGTCCGTCTGCTTCTGCTGCACCGTGTCGGTCCCGGTGACGAGGTCACCGAGCGCACTGGTAACGCCGTCGGCGAGTCCCTTGCCGTACTCGGAGGCGTCGTCGACGACGAAGACCTTCTTGGCTGCCAGCGTGTCCTTGATGTACGTCGCGTCGGCGGGTGCCTGCGTCGCGTCGTTGCCGAGCACCCGGTGGAAGGTCTTCCAGCCGTTCTTCGACAGGTCCGGGTTGGTGGCCGAGGCAGAGACTGTGACCAGACCGGCTTCGCTGAACGCAGCGCCCGTCGCGTCGCTCTCACCCGAGAACGTGGGGCCCACGACGCCGATGATCGAGTCGTCGTTGATGATCTTTGCGGCTAGCGGGGTCGCCTTCTCCGGGTCGCCCTGAGAGTCGAAGAGCTGCATCGTGACGTCGCAGTCGGGGTTGGTCTTCTGGAAGTCGGCGAGTGCGACGTTGGCGCCGTTGGAGATGTTGATGCCGAGGTTGGCGTAGTCGCCGGTCTGCGGCCCGAGGAAGGCGAGCTTCAGGCCGCTGCAGGACGTGCTGCCGCTGCTGCTGTCGCTCGAGGTGCCGCAGGCAGTGAGGCTGAGTCCGAGAACCGCGAAGGCAACCCCCACGGTCCACGTTCGGGAAGTGCGGTTCATAGACCCTCCGTGTCACGCTGGTCGACCACGCGGCACCGCCGGTGGCCCTGATGTGCGCCGAACCTAGCACCAGGGGACGGGTCGCCGGTCCACAACATGCCTCACCTGGCCGTCGTTGCCATTCCGTGACCTGGGCTGCCGACGAAGCGTCGCCGAGCTCGAGTCGGGGCTGCAGGCGGCGGATTGCTCTCCAGGAGTCCTCGTGAGAAGGTCTGTCCGTCGTACCGACGGACGTGGACGGTGATCCGCACCGTCGCGCGCGGCCGGGTTGGCGGAATCGGCAGACGCGATGGTCTCAAACACCATTGTCCGAAAGGATGTGTGGGTTCGAGTCCCACACCCGGCACCTTCTCGACAGGGCGACGGTCCGCCCGCGGCCTCAACGGACGCGTCGGCCCGCCCGCAAGGCGTCGACGGCCCTGGCAACGCGGGCGCTGCGCGTCTGCGGTTTCTTGGCCTCGTCGACCCACCGTGCCCACTCCTTGCGGTGCGAGTGGGCGAGCGCCTCGAAGAACTGCGCCGCAGCAGGGTCCTGCGCCAGGGCATCCGCGAGGTCGGGCGGCACCGCCACTGTCCGCGGCTCGGCGTCGGCTTCGATGTCCACGACGACCTGGTCGCCGGCAGCCACCCCGGCAGCTGCCCGGTTCTCGGCGCTGAGCGGAACCAGGAAGCGACCACCCATCGACGCCGCCGTTGTCCGATACGTGTACGTGCCGATCGTGACCGCGACCGCGGGTCGTCTGCCGGCGCCGAGCGCGGCTATCACGTCGTCGGGCACCGCGAAGCCGGTCGCAGTCTTGCCGCCGAGCTCGATCGTCGTGCTGAACCTCATACCCCTATGGTGCCCGAGCAGGGAGACAACTGCTCGCCAGACGGCGCCGGGGCGATCGGGGCGACGTATGCATCGAGAGCAGGCGGGTACACCTCACCCGACGGATCACCGACAGGATGCGGGAGGCTGACATGCGGGCGTACAGGATCTGGATCGCCGGCGGCCTCGTGCTGCTCGTCCTGCTGGCCGGCTTCGCCTGCATCGTCAGCGTCAAGTACGGGAGCGCCCCGCGCACACCCTGGTGGCTGCTCGGGATCGCG
>JBBSIF010000136.1:0-6454 GCA_038232255.1 Propionibacteriales bacterium | reverse complement strand
CGGCTCGTCGAGCTGGATCGGCCGCACGCCGCTCATGGTGAACACCCGCCAGGAGCCGACCTCGTCGCGCCAGTGCAGCGGCGCCCGCCAGCCCTGGGACTGCACGGCTGCCCAGCCGTCGGACAGCCAGAGCTCGGGGCGCGCATAACCGCGGTCGGCCATGAAGGCCAGCCAGTCCTCGTTGGTGACCGCCCGCTCGGCGATCTCGAAGGGCCGCACGAGCACGTCGTGTCGTGGGCCCTCGTTGTCGAAGGCGAACTCGTCGCCCTCGTGGCCGATGCCGACGATGCCGACCTCGACGGCCCGCCAGGTCTGCGCCACCGGGGTTCGACCCGGATCGGTGGCTCGGTCGATGTAGGCGGGACCGAAGGGGTGCAGGCCCAGCAGGTGCTTCGCGTCCATGACCAGCAGCTCCTGGTGCTGCTGCTCGTGATGGCGACCGAGGAGGAGGACTGCCGCGCCCGCCTCGTCCAGACCGGAGCAGAGCAAGCGGGAGACCGCGTCCTCGACGTGCTCCCGGTAGCGGGTGATCTCGCTCGTCCCGGGCCGCGTGACCAGACCGCGCTGTGCCCGCGGGTGCCGCGGACCCACTGTCTCGTAGTAGGAGTTGAACAGGTAGCGGAAGCCGTCGTCGAAGGCCTGGTAGCCGCCGGCCGGTCCGAGCAGGAACTCCTCGTAGAACCAGGTGGTGTGCGCGCGGTGCCACTTGGTCGGACTGGCGTCCGGCATCGACTGGGCGGTCTGGTCCTCCGCTGCGAGCGGCGCGGCCAGCGTCTCGGTCAGCGCGCGGCTCTCGGCAAACGCAGCGTGGTCACCGAGGCGGAGCTCCGGGATCGACGTGCGAGTAGTCGTGTCCATGGTCATGAGCGGAGCCTTGCCCATCAGATGTCCTCGGCCAACCGCTCCGGCCTTACAGAAGGATGACGCGGACGAACAGCCCCTCGGTGCTGACTCATACTCAGCGCTCCACGGGCTTGTCGAGCAGGGCGAGCGCCGGGCAGTTGATGACGATGTTGGCCGACCCGAGCGGCAGCCCTCCAGGTGAGCCCACCACCCCGGCGGCAGCAAGCTGACGGATCGCGTCGGAGTGGGTCTGCAGCCCGTTGCGTCCCGCAGCGTCGCTGTACACACCCACGTACAGATCCCACGCGGGTGAGTACTCGGCGCGATCTGCAGCGTCGCTGTTGGTGGGAAAGGCATCGAAGATGTTGCTGACGTCTGCACCGAGCTTCAGCGCCTCGAGAACCTCCGGGTTGTCCACCGCCGCGTCGCGACCGGCGATCGGGAGGCTGAGCGTATGTGTGAGCCCTTGGGATCGTCCCTCTCCCTGAGACGCACCTCGCACCGCCTCCCCGCTCGAGTCGACGTCGTCCTCATTACTGCCAGTGCATCCGGCGGTCAGCAACACCGCTGCGCCAGCTGCGGCCATCCACGTTCCTGTTCTCAGTTCGCTCACGGAGTCGGCTCCTAGTGGTTCGTTGTCGCAGCGGGGAGGCCGGGGCTGCGGGCTGTCACGATCACGCTGCGCTCCGGCGCAGAGGCGATACCCGGCATGCCTCGGCGGAGTCAGCCGCCCCAATGACAAGAGGCTGACAGTCGCAACGCCGGGTGCCGTCGAGCGCTGCCCGACTGACGATGCTGCCCCACCTCGTGCCACGTTGGGAAGCACCGCAGCATGTCGACTGTGGAGAGCGACGAGCGGGTTCACCATCTCCTCGGCGACTCGCAGCGCGACGACACAGCCATCCTCGCCCTGACAGCGGAGCCCGCTCCGTGACGTCCGTGGGTCCCGAGTGACAATCCGCTGACATCCGGGCCCGCACGGGTCTCCCGTGCCGTCGTTGAGGGGAGACTCGGCCCGCCATGCCACGGCCGTGCATGGGGCGTCTACCGACGGAGGTCTCGGCATGCGAATCGGTGACCTGGCGGGGTCGGTCGGAAAGGGCCTGGCGGCCGGGGTGGTCGGCACCGCGGCGATGACTGTGTCGAGCAGCCTCGAAGCCAAGCTGCGCGGCCGGGAGGCAAGCACCGCCCCCGCGGATGCCGCCTCCAAGGTGCTGAGGGTGAAGCCGGAGGGCGATGAGGCCCAGGCCCGCTTCACCACCCTGGTGCACTGGGGCTACGGGACCGGCTGGGGAGCCGTGCACGGCCTGCTCGCGGGTCTTGGTTTGCCTCCGCGCGCGGCGACGGCAGGTCACTTCGCCGCCGTCTGGGGATCCGGGTTGGTCATGCTGCCCAAGCTCGAGGTGGCGCCGCCGCTCCCCAAGTGGGGAGCGACCGCGATCGCCATCGACGCGTTTCACCACACCGTCTATGCGCTGACCACCGGGATCGCGTACCGGCTGCTGGACGCCGCTTCCACCCGGCCCGCCGGTGACTGAGGACGAGCCGTCGCCCGACGTCGACAGACGGAGAACCTGGCTGACCCCGGGGGGCCGTCTCCCCGACCTGGAACTCCCCGACACCACCGGGGGGCTGCGACGACTGAGCGACCTCGTCGGCGGCGACCCGACCCTCGTGCACTTCTACCGGGGCTGGTTCTGCCCGAAGGAGCGGCAGTTCTTCCAGGTGCTCGCGGCGCTGCAGAACGAGGCGGAGGTCGCCTACACCCGCTTCGTCTCGATCAGCGTCGAGCCCCCGGAGGTCTCGGGCGCCTACCGCGCCGGGCTCGGAGCGCGCTGGACGTTCCTGTCCGACCCCGAGCGTCGCTACCTCGACGTCCTCGGCCTGCGGGAGACCACGGACACCGTCCACGACCCCTACACCCCGACCTGCGTCGTGGTCGATCCCGACCTGACGGTGCACGCCGCCTACCGCGGCTACTGGTTCTGGGGCCGGCCGACCGCTGAGGAGCTCCGTCACGACTTCCGCTCGCTGACGCGATCGCTGCGTCCGGACTGGGATCCACCTCAGTGAGCCGGACCTACATCGCGCTGCTCGACCACGAGCCGAAGGACGCCGACGTGACCGTCGTCGGGCAGGTGCGGGACGGGTCCGACCTGGTCCTCGCGGCCTGGCACGCCGATCGTCGGCCGCATCCCCGGGCAGCCTCGGTCGACCCGCGCATCCTCGGGACCGGCGGACCCCCGATAACCGCCTCCTGGACCGAGCTGCCCGAGGGTCACCGCCCGCTGTTCGACTCGCCGGAGGTCCTGGAGGCGCGCCGGCGGCTGATCCGGAGCTGGCCCGCCTACGGCGTCTCCGCCCTGGTGACGGACAGCGTGCACCTCGCCGGCTCCGTCCTGCTGTGGGCCGGCGGGCCGCTGTTCGACGACGACCCCTTCGCCAGGCTGGGACCCTCTCGCGTGGTCAGCAGCCAGGGCTTCTTCGTGCCCTTGCCGGCCCCGACCGGGCCGGCGCTCGAGCGCTACGGCGGCGCGCCGTGGCCCTTCGACCGCTTCATCTCATAGCACCCGACACCCGGAGGTCTCTCATGACTCAGAACGTCGCCGACTACGTCCTGGAACGGCTGAAGCACTGGGGTGTCGAGGTGGTCTTCGGCTATGCGGGGGACGGCATCAACGGTCTGCTCGCCGCGTGGGGCCGGGCCGACGACAAGCCCAAGTTCGTCCAGTCGCGGCACGAGGAGATGTCCGCTTTCGAGGCCGTCGGCTACGCGAAGTTCTCCGGCCGGGTCGCGGTGTGCGTCGCGACCTCCGGACCGGGCGCGATCCACCTCCTCAACGGCCTCTACGACGCAAAGCTCGACCACGTCCCGGTGGTGGCGATCGTCGGACAGACGAACCGCAGCGCGATGGGTGGCAGCTACCAGCAGGAGGTGGACCTGCTGTCGCTGTTCAAGGACGTCGCGTCGGAGTACCTGCAGATGGTCACGGTCCCCGAGCAGCTGCCCAACGTCCTGGATCGCGCGATGCGCATCGCGCAGGCCCGTCAGGCGCCGACCTGCATCATCTTGCCGGCCGACGTGCAGGAGCTGGACTACGCAGCGCCACCTCACGAGTTCAAGTTCGTGCCGTCCAGCGACGCAGCGACCGGCAGGCCGGAGGCGGTCCCGGTGGACGCCGACCTCGCCCGCGCGGCCGAGGTGCTCAACGCCGGCGGCAAGGTGGCCATGCTCGTCGGCCAGGGAGCACGGGCCGCGCGGGCGGAGGTGCTCGAGGTCGCCGACCTGCTCGGCGCAGGGGTGGCCAAGGCCCTGCTGGGCAAGGACGTCTTGTCCGACGAGCTGCCGTTCGTCACGGGCTCCATCGGACTGCTCGGGACTCGGCCCAGCTACGACCTCATGCAGGGCTGCGACACCTTGCTGACCGTCGGCTCCAGCTTCCCCTACACGCAGTTCCTGCCGGAGTTCGACCAGGCGCGCGCGGTGCAGATCGACCACGACGCCAGCTTCGCCGGGCTGCGCTACCCCTTCGAGGTAAACCTCGTCGGCGACGCTGCCGCGACGCTGCGCCGGCTCATCCCGCTGCTGCGCCGCAAGCAGGACCGCTCGTGGCAGCAGGAGGTCGAAGCCACGGTGGCTCGCTGGTGGCAGGTGATGGAGCGTCGTGCGCACACCCCCGCCGACCCGGTCAACCCTGAGAAGGTCTTCTGGGAGCTGTCCTCCCGGCTCCCGGACGACGCGATCCTGGCTGCGGACTCCGGCACATCCGCCAACTGGTATGCCCGCTACCTGCGCTTCCGCGGGCAGATGCGCGGCTCCCTGTCCGGCAACCTCGCCACGATGGGTCCGGGCGTGCCGTACGTCATCGGCGCGAAGTTCGCCCATCCGGACCGGCCGGCGATCGCGATGGTCGGAGACGGCGCGATGCAGATGAACGGACTGGCGGAGCTCATCACCATCTCGCACTACTGGAAGCAGTGGTCAGACCCGCGGCTCATCGTGGGAATCCTCAACAACGGTGATCTCGCGCAGGTCACCTGGGAGCTTCGCGCAATGGAAGGAGCGCCGAGATTCGATGCGTCGCAGCTTCTCCCACAGGTGCCCTACGCGGGCTTCGCCAGCTCGCTCGGACTCAACGCCATCAAGGTGGACGACCCAGCGGAAGTGGGCCGCGCCTGGGACGAGGCCCTGTCCGCCGACCGCCCGACCGTGCTCGAGTTCGTCACCGACCCCGCCGTGCCGCCGATTCCCCCACATGCAACGCTCGACCAGATCGAGAAGGCCGCCCTGTCGTTGGTCCGAGGCGACAGCGACCGCTGGGACGTCGTGAAGGAGGGACTCCTGCTCAAGGCGCAGGAGCTCCTGCCCGGCACCAGGACGTGACCGGCACTCACGTGCGGTCCGTAACCGCCTCGACGTACGTCGTGCCCACCGAGCGGCCCGAGGCAGACGGCACGCTGGCCTGGGACAGCACCACCGTCGTTCTGGTCGAGGTCGCCGCAGGCGACCTGACGGGCCTGGGCTGGACCTACTCCAGCCGCGCCTGCCAAGCCGTGATCGAGGACCTGCTGGCCGAGGTGGTCGTCGGCCGGGACGTCGAGGACGTCCCGGGGACGTGGGCCGCGATGGTGGCCGCCATCCGCAACGTGGGTCGCCCAGGCATCGCGTCGGCGGCGATCGCCGCGGTCGACACCGCGCTGTGGGACCTGAAGGCCAAGCAGCACGACGTGGCGCTGTGCACCCTGCTCGGGCAGGTCCGCGAGAGGGTCCCCGTCTACGGCAGTGGCGGATTCACGACGTACGACGCTCCAACGTTGCGCCGGCAGATCGAGTCCTGGACCGGAGAGCTGGGGATCACCTGGGTCAAGATCAAGATCGGCGAGGGCAGCGGTAGCGACGTGATCCGGGACCTCGACCGCGTCCGCCAGGTGTGCGCCCTCGACCAACCCGAGACCGAGGTCTTCGTCGACGCCAACGGCGGTTACTCCCGCAAGCAGGCGATCCGCGTCGGCCGTCAGCTCGACGAGCTCGGCGTCAGCTGGTTCGAGGAGCCGGTCTCCTCCGACGACCTCGCGGGCCTGCGCCTCGTGCGCGACGCGCTGGACTGCGATGTCACCGCCGGGGAGTACGGCAGCGACCTGGCCTACTTCGACCGCATGCTCGGCGCCGGAGCAGTCGACTGCCTGCAGGCCGACGTCACCCGGACGGCCGGCATCACCGAGTGGCAGGGCATCGCCGCGTTGGCCCAGGCCGCCGGCGTCGAGTTGTCCGCGCACTGCGCTCCCACCCTGCATCTGCACGTAGCCAGCGCCGTGATCGGGCTGCGCCACGTGGAGTGGTTCACCGACCATGTCCGACTGGAGGCACTGATGTTTGCCGCCCCGCAGGTACGCGACGGTGCGATGCATCCGGACACCGGCCGGCCGGGGTTGGGCGTGGAACTACGCCGGTCCGACGCCGACGCCTACCGCGTCGCATGAGCACAGCGTCGGCAGGTGACGGCGAGGGCGCGCAGGTGGTGGCGGTCACCGTGCACGGCATCGACCGGCTGGTCGGCGACATCCGCACCGGCCACTTCGAACGCACCCTGTCCGCGCTGACCGCGATCGG
>JBBSIF010000135.1:0-6506 GCA_038232255.1 Propionibacteriales bacterium | reverse complement strand
GCAGGAGCAGAGCGTCGACCAGGGCGGCCGGTCCGCCGACGCATCGCCAGTCGTCATCCCACAACGTGGAGACGAGCCAGGAGCGGTCGCTCGGGAACACCAGTTCCGGCAGAGCGCTGTGCCAGGGGATGACGTCGAGGTTGCGCCGTGCGTTGAGAGCGTGCTCCGGCCCCCCCCTCGAGCAGCACGTACGGCCAGCCGACGTACACCGCGACCTTCAGCGCGTCGGCGGCGACGAGGTCGGCGACCCCGGTGTCGAGGTAGCCGAGCCACCACGGCTGTGCGGGGGTGTGCGCCTGCAGAACCTCGACCAGCGCAGCGTCGGCGAGGGTCTTCGCGGTGTCCCCATCGGGAACGACGACGGTCGCGTAGCGGGCATAGGTCGGAGGGATCGCGGCCGTGATCGTCCGGCCGCGCCGGGTTGAGCTGGTGATCCAGTCGACGACCTCGCTCCCGCCAGGCGGCGGGGGCGCGCCCGGAAGCATCGACGGGGCCGGCTCGGGATCAACCACGACCGGAGACTAGGGCGACTGAGGGTCCGGGGGTGCAGGAGCACGCGGCGGGGTGATGCCGGCGACGACGCTGCTGAGTGGGCTGCAGACGCGCCCTGGATCGGCAGGCAGCCGCGAAGCGAAGTGCGATCGAGCGCGGTCTTCCAAGATCACAAGTGTGCCGGTGGACGATCCGCTTGTGAGACACCGGCGTGCGCCCCCTGCCATATAGCGGGCTCGCTCCAGTAACGCTTGCATGCGTCTCGGGATGAGCTCAGGCCGGGAGCACTCGACCGGGCCGGGTGTAGGCCCCAGGCGCGCGGCCCTCGGCAGACCACCGACGGCTCAACCCACATGTCGCCACTCCCCCCAGTTTGACTCATGCAGGTTATTACCTGCATGATGGGCTGGTGCCGCTGGAGACGACAAGGATGGACGCGGTCTTCAAGGCGCTGGCCGACCCCACCCGGCGGCTGCTCTTGGACCGCTTGCGAGAGCACAACGGCCAGACGCTTGGTGAGCTTTGCGAGCGCCTGGACATGGCGCGCCAGTCCGCGACGCAGCACCTCGACGTCCTCGTGCGTGCCCACCTCGTCACGGTCGTGCGACGCGGGCGGGAACGGCTGCACTCCCTCAACCCGGCGCCCATCCACGAGATCGAGGAGCGCTGGATCTCCACCTTCGACAAGCCCCGTCTGCGCGCCATCAGTGCCATCAAGAACCAGGCAGAGGAGTACGCCATGACCGAAACCGCCACGTCGGTGCCGACCTACGTCTACGTCACCTACATTCGCGCGAGCCCAGAGCAGGTATGGGGGGCCCTCACGGACGCGGACCTGACTGCCCGCTACTGGGGACACGCCAACGTCTCGGACTGGGAGCCAGGATCGCGCTGGGAGCACCGGCGGACCGACGGCTCCGGCCAGGTCGACCTCGTCGGTCGCGTGCTCGAGACCGAGCGACCGATCCGTTTGGTCATCACGTTCGGGGAATCCGCCGAGGCGCCGGGCGACGCCTCGATCGTCACCTTCCTCGTTGAGCGGCACCACGACATCGTCCGGCTCACGGTGACCCACGAAAACCTCGCCGACCCGACCGCGCTCCGCGAGATCTCCCACGGCTGGCCCGCCGTCCTCGCCAACCTCAAGTCGCTGCTCGAGACCGGCGAGGTCCTCCCGCGATCCCCCTGGGAGATGCCACCCGTGCATCCCTGAGCACCGGCGGCCCCCACAGCGCCCTCTGTCACGCACTCCTGCCCATAGCGACGAAGAGGAAGACCATGGACACCACACCCTGACGCGACGCCTACCGCGCGCTGCTCGACGCTGCTGCCCAGATGGCCGAGCAAGGCGGTGACACCGCCGTTCCCCAAGATGGCGGGTGGGATGCGGACGGGATCCTCGCCCACATCGCCCTCGTCGCCGCCGCCACCCTCGCCGCCGCCTCCACCGTCGCTTCAGGCGCAGCCACGACCTACGACAACCGCCTCTCGCACGACACCTGGACCACCAGGCGCGTCACTGCGCTCGCCGGCGGAAACGCTGGGCTGCAGGACCGCATCCATCGCCAGAGCGAGGCGCTCTGTTCCCTCAGCGCGGTACTGAGCGACGCCGAACTCGACGTCGCGGTGCCCACCCTGCTGCTGTCCCACGACGAGGTTGTCGTCGACCAGCCGGGACCGCTCAAGGCCATCCTCACCGGCCTGGCGGAAGACCACCTCCCCAAGCACAGAGCACAACTCCTCGCCCTGCTGCCCACCGGAGCTAGGGCCGCAGCCACGACCTGATCACCGGGCGCCCGGGGCTGACCCGGCGGCGAGCCCGTCACAGGCAGCCGCTCGAGCAGAGCCAAGTCGCGGCGTCCCGCAGGGGGATCGCCTACTGGGACACCCTCTCAACGTCCTCGTGGTGCGTCGTCATGACGGCCGGTAGCGCAGGACGGCATTCGAGGACCCGGCGAAGATCTGGGTGCCAAGCAGACTCAACCGGGGTTACGTCCGGCATGCCGAAAGCCGGGGTGCCCTCCCCGAGGACGACTGGACCGATCATCAGGTGCAGCTCGTCCACCAGCCGCGCGACCGGCAGGTCGTTCCACAGCGTGCGACTGCCGAAGACCAGGATGTCGGAGCCGTCGCCCTGCTTGAGCTCGGTGATCTGCTGGTGAGCGTCGGCCCGGGCAACGACATCGGTGGTGTCGGTCCAGGGTGCGAGCGCGGCTGCGTCAGCCAGCGTGTCGTTGATGACCACCTTGCGGATCGTGTTGTCCCGACGCGAGATCTCCCGCCGGGCGGACGTGGCAGTCTCGTTGTCAGCCACGGCCGGCCAGAACCCGCGGAACATGTCGTAGGTGCGGCGGTCCAGGAGCAGCGAGTCGGCGCTGGCGAGCCGCTCGGCGCAGTACGCGTCGAACGACGCGTCCATGGGCAGGGCCATGACGTTGTTGCCGGGGCCCTCGACGAAGCCGTCGAGGGAGACGATGTTGGTGACGATCAGGGTCCGCACGTTGTCCCCTCCGCTCTGCTGTGCGTGCGCGGGGTGCGCACGTCCACTGAGGAAGAGACGGAGCGGCGCCCGGATTCATCGGTGCGGATGAACGACAGGCGGCCGCGCTGCAGGCAGCGTCGGCGGCACTCCGAGCGCGGCGTGTGTTGCAGGGTCCAGGAAGCCGGTGATGGCGCTGATGCGCCCGTCATGGACGTCGAGGACGTTAACGGCACCGAGCCGGCGCGGCCGTCCGACGTGGTCCTGCTGATAGCACGCGAACGCGAGCTGCTGGTTGACGGCGAAAGGGACGAGCCACCACGGTGCGGCGAACGCGCGCTCGCGCAGGAAGTCGAGTACGGCCGGCTTGCCGTCGAACCACGCCGGGAGCGGGGGCATCGCGAACCGCACGTCGTCGGTGAGCAGGGTGACGAGCGCCTCGACGTCGGCCCTCTGCCACGCGTCGACGAACGTGTCAACGAGCCGACGTTTCCGTGCCTGCCCCATCGCCGCGAGCTGGACCTGCTGACTCCTGCGTGGAACACGGTCCTGCACCGATGCCCGCGCGCGCTGCAGCGTGCTGTTGACCGACGCCGGCGTCGTGCCGAGCAGGTCGGCGACCTCGAGCGCCGAGAACTGGAGAACCTCGCGCAGGAGGAGCACAGCCCGTTGCGTCGCCGGCAGGTGCTGCAGAGCCGCGACGAAGGCCAGCTCGACGCTCTCCCCGCTCAGAAGCCGCGCGTCGGGTCCAGGATCCTCATCCCGGACGTCGTCAGGCCACGGCTCCAGCCACACCGGGCTGGACCTGACCCGGTTCGGTGGACACCGGATCGCGTTGGTGTCGGGGTCATGCTTGCACCCCGGACAGGAGTTCGTCGATGGTGAGCGTGGTGTCGCACTCGAGGCAGCGCCCGCCGTCCCCGACTCGTCGACCGAAGAGTCCACAGTCCTCACACCGCTGGCTGCCGACCTGCCGCTCGCCGCACTCCGGGCATTGGTAGATGCCGTGGGCGCGACGAGACGCGGTCGCTGGCACCGGCGGGGCGGGTGCGGCATGCCGCCGGCGAAACGCGACGGAGCGGCAGGCCGGTGAGCAATAGCGCTGCCGACCGCGCCGCTGGAGCAGCTCCCGGCCGCAGACCGGGCAGCCGGCCGGGCGGGTCGTTACGGCATCGTTCCGCGACGGGCCGGTCATGCCGCGGCTCCAGAGCCCTGGGTCCGGGCCTCGAAGGTATTGGCGGCGATCCAGCAGCTGGTCGGGATCAACACTCGGTTATGCCGACCCGGGCGGGTCCGCGCTGTGGGACCGGGTCTTGGCGTGCGCGGCCGTGGTGCTGATCGTGGTGGTCGGGATCACCCGCGGGTTCGCCGGACTGAACCTGCTGGATCGGCTCAGCCTCGGTGTCGTACTGGCTTTGACGACGCTCCTTGGCGGGACACTTCTGTTCCACGACGTTCGCGGCCGGTTCGGCGGCGGACTGGCCCTGCCGCCGGTTCCGGGCGTCGGGATCGTAAAGATCCTGCTGGTGCTGGGTGGGATTGTGATCACGGTGCAGGGGTTCGAGACGGTGCAATATCTCGGCGACCGGTACGACGCCGAGACTCGCGTCTGGGCCTCGCGGCTCGCGCAACTGGTCGCGGCGTCGATCTACCTGGGCTTCGTCGCGGTCGCCACACCGGTGATGGGGCTGGGAACCGCCGAAGGACCCGACGGCACGCTATTGGACATCACCGCCCGGGTAGCCCCGTGGCTCGCCCTGCCGTTGGTGCTGTCTGCCGTGCTCAGCCAGTTCAGCGCGGCCGTGGCGGACACGGTCAAGGCCGAAGGCAACCTGCGCGGTCTGTCCCGCTTCATGCGCGGCCCCACGCCGTATCTGGTCAGTGGTGGCGCCGCGATTCTGCTCGCAGCCACCACACCGACCTTCACAATCGTCGCGGTCGCATCACGGGCATTCGCCGCCTACTACGCGATCCAGGCCGCCTTGGCGATGCGCACATCTACCGGCCGGACACGCAAAGCAGGGTACGGCGCGCTGTCCATCGTGATGGTCGCTGTCACACTCTTCGCCGAGTCCGCGGGCTGAGCATCACTCGCAGCCCCTCGGCCGACCACGTTTGGCACCCGACAACAGCTTCAGCAGCAGGTCCACGACGGCGCAGCCGGCCGTCCGCACGCTGTTCCGCTGGCGGATCGGGCTGCGGGACGAGCTACTCGTCCAGACGTCGGTAGACGCTGCCTCGGGACCCGACTCGAAGTACGAGGACGACAAGAGCGTCGTCGCGTATGTCGTAGATGACGCGGTAGCCGCCGATGCGGATGCGCCGCCACCCGGGCGAGCCGGTCAACGTCACCGAACCGGGAGGCCGAGGCTCGGCGCCGAGAGCTGTGACCGCCTCGATGACCCGCCGGCGGACGGTCGGGTCAAGCTTGCGGATCTCCTTGCGGGCTGAGGGCTTCCACTCGATCGTGTAGCTCACGCGCTACGGGATGTCCGCGCCTCGTCAGCCACGAGATCGGCGAGCACTTGCGTGTGGGGCACGTTCGGGCCGCTCTCGGTGACCGCCGCGCGGGCCGCCGCCAGGTCAGCGGCGTCCTCGGCGTCCTCCAACTCGTGGAGCACCGCAATCGGTACCAGCGCGGCAACGGCCCGGCCATGTCGGGTGAGAACAATCCGTTCGTCGCTGTACGCGGCACGGTTGACCAGCTCGCCAAGCTGGCTCCGGGCTTCGGTCACCCCGATTTCAGTCACCGCTACAGACTACACGTTCTGTACAGTGGAGAGTGTCGCGTAGGAGACGGAGACGGCGTCCCCGACGTCTACCAGCCCGTCGAGCACACCTGACAGGTCAAGTTCGCCGGCGCCATTCCTGGTCGCCCGGTTCACCCGTGCCGATCTGGACGAGATCTGAGCTGGGTCGACGTGCTCGGGCTGTCGCTGCTGGCCGGGATCGGATTCACCGTGTCCCTGCTGATGGCGAGCTGGCATTCGGCGCCGTCGCCCGCTCGACGCAGCCTGTTCCGGTGCGCGCCGACGAGCGGCGCACGACGACGACCAAGACCGGCGGCGTACCCGGATGAACGGAGTTGGCCCTCCGGGTGCCAGCCCATCGTGTGGGATCGTAGTGACCTTGATGGTCGCGCGGCGAGTACTGGCGCATCGCGGTCGGCGACAGCCGCGTCTGCCCACCGGGCATACGTCACGGCGGTCATCGCGACAATGATCTCGCGGCTGGTAGAAGGGTCCGGTGGCGTGACGCTGGCAGCGGCGAATCCGGCGGACGTGTCGCTCGTTGCCTCCGGAGCGGTCCGGGTGTTCGGCGTCACGCTGGTCGGCGTCAGCATTACGGCCGCGGTAAAGCTGCTGTTCACTGCCGCTCTGGTACTGATCGTGGTGCTACTCCGCGGCGCGGCACTGTGGGTGACCCGCCGGCTGCTCGGCGGCCAGGTAGCCGACCCCCGCCGCTTCTGGGCTCGGCAGGGCATCCAGGTCGTCGCCGCGGTCGTGCTGCTGCTCGGGATCGTGTCGATCTGGGT
>JBBSIF010000134.1:0-6553 GCA_038232255.1 Propionibacteriales bacterium | reverse complement strand
AGGAGATCGGGAGTTCGAGTCTCCCCGCCCCGACCGCTTTTGTGTCCGCTCTGCTCGCCGGCGACGGTCCGGCGCCGTCCGCCAGGAGAACCGCAGTGAAGAGCGCCGTCGAGCCCCTGAGCCCGACCCGCGTCCGGCTCACGGTCGAGGTGCCCTTCGACGAGCTGGCGCCGAGCCTCACGTCGGCGTACCGGAAGATCGCCGGGCAGGTCCGGGTGCAGGGCTTCCGGCCGGGCAAGGTGCCGCCGCGCATCCTCGACCAGCGCGTCGGTCGAGGTGCCGTGCTCGAGGAGGCGGTGTCCGAAGCGGTGCCGCGGTTCTACGGCGAGGCCGTCCGGGACAACGAGGTGGCGGCGCTCGGGCGCCCGGACGTCGAGGTGACCGCTTTCGCCGACGGCGAACAGCTGGTCTTCACCGCCGAGGTCGACGTCCGCCCGGAGGTGGTGTTGCCCGACTACGACGGCCTGCCGGTGACGGTGGACGACGCCGAGGTGTCGGAGGCCGACATCGACGAACAGTTGACCGGCCTGCGCGACCGGTTCGCCATGCTGACCGGCGTGGACCGCCCGGTGGAGGCGGGGGACTTCGTCTCGATCGATCTCTCCGCGGCCGTGGACGGTGAGGACCTGCCCGCTGCCTCGGCGACCGGTATGTCCTACGAGGTGGGGTCGGACGGTCTGATGCAGGGCCTCGATGACGCCCTTCTCGGCAGCGCAGAAGGCGAGGAGCGCCCTTTCCGAACCGAGCTGGTCGGTGGAGAACACGCGGGCAGCACGGCGGATGTTCGGGTCACGGTCCGTTCGGTCAAGGTGAAGCAGCTGCCTGAGGTCGATGACGACTTCGCCCAGACGGCGAGCGAGTTCGACACGCTGGAGGAGCTACGGGCCGACATCCAAACCCGTCTCTCCCGGGTGCGCCGGCTGCAGCAGGGCGTCCAGGCGCGGGACCGGGTCATGGAGGGCCTGCTGGAGCGGGTCGAGGTACCGCTGCCGGAGAAGATCCTCGAGGCCGAGCTCCAGTGGCGGTGCGACTCCCTGCAGCAACAGCTCGACGAGGCGGGCCTCAGCCGGGAGGACTACGTCGCAGGTACCGGTCGTACCTCCGAGGAGGTGGACGCCGAGTTGGCGCAGGACGCCAGGCAGGCCGTCGCCGCGCGGTTCGTCCTGGACGCCGTGGTCGAGAAGGAGTCCGTGAGCATCACCTCGGCAGAGCTCACCGACGCCGTCGTACGCCGGGCGCAGCGCGCCCAGGTGGCGCCGGATACCTACGCCCAGCAGCTCGTGAGCAGCGGCGCGATCGGCGAGCTCGGCAATGAGCTGGTCCGCGGCAAGGCACTGGGCCTGCTGATGCAGCGGGCGGTCGTGACGGATGCGGCCGGCCGGCGGGTCGACCTCGACGCCCTGGCCGGCGACCAGAGTTCGTGAGCATGATCCGCCTACAGCGAACAACGCGCTGGCCGGGACTCGCCGACCGGTCGCCAGGGTTAGGGTCGACAGCGTGCGAGGAGCGGAGGAACAGGTGAGTGCACTGCCGCCGTACGCGCGCCCCCGGCAGGCGCCGGTCGCGCGGGTGCCGCAGAACGGCATGACGCTAGACGACTCCGTGTTCAACCGGTTGCTCAAGGAGCGAATCATCTTCCTGGGCTCGGTCGTGGACGACCCGATCGCGAACACGATCTGTGCCCAGCTGCTGCTGCTGGCCGCCGAGGACCCGGGCCGCGACATCTACCTCTACATCAACTCGCCGGGTGGGTCCGTCTCGGCCGGCATGGCGATCTACGACACGATGCAGTACGTCGCCAACGACGTCGCCACCGTCGCCATGGGCCTGGCCGCCTCGATGGGACAGTTCCTGCTCTGCGCCGGTGCGCCGGGCAAGCGTTACGCGTTGCCGCACGCCCGCATCCTCATGCACCAGCCTTCCGGAGGCATCGGCGGCACCGCCTCCGACATCGCCATCCAGGCGGAGCAGATGCTCTACACCAAGCGGGTCATGCAGGAGCGGATCGCGTTGTACACCGGCCAGAGCGTCGAGCAGATCGAGCGCGACTCCGACCGGGACCGGTGGTTCACGGCGGAGGAGGCCAAGGACTACGGCTTCGTTGACTCGGTGGTGGCCCGCGCTCAGCAGGTGCCATCCGTCGGGGCGGTGTCCTGACATGGAGACTCCCGCCGACCGCCTCTCGCGACGGAGAACGCCTTGAGCTTCGAGCCGATCAGCGACTACACGATCCCGATCGTGATCGAGCAGACAAGCCGCGGCGAGCGCTCGTTCGACATCTACAGCCGGCTGCTCAAGGAGCGGATCATCTTCCTGGGCACCCCGATCGACGACGGTGTGGCCAACGTCGTGATGGCGCAGCTGCTGCACCTCGAGTCCGAGGACCCCGATCGTGACATCTCGATCTACATCAACTCGCCGGGCGGCTCCTTCACCGCCCTGACCGCCATCTACGACACCATGCAGTCCGTCCGGCCGGACATCCAGACCACCTGTATGGGGCAGGCGGCCTCGGCCGCGGCCGTGCTGCTCGCCGCCGGCACCAAGGGGAAGCGCTACGCGCTCGAACACGCTCGGGTGCTGATCCATCAGCCCTCCGGGGGCGGCGAAGGGCAGTCGAGCGACATCGAGATCCAGGCCCGCGAGATCATGCGTATGCGCGCCCAGCTGGAGCAGATCATCGCTCGCCATACCGGCCAGGAGGAGGAGCGCATCCGCACGGACATCGAGCGAGACAAGATCCTCACCGCCGCGGAGGCGGTGGACTACGGCCTGATCGACGAGGTTCTCTACACCCGCAAGCTGGCCGGCGTGCCGACCGGCTGACACGCCGGGCTCAACGGGGAGCTGCCCTGAAGCCGCTGTCATCCCCCCGCTAAGGCGGTACCGTCGTGGACGCGACGGGTCCGTGGATCGGCACCGCTTCAGGACGACGTACGGAGATGGGGACGAACCGGGTGGCACGCATCGGCGACGGCGGTGACCTGCTCAAGTGCTCCTTCTGCGGCAAGTCCCAGAAGCAGGTCAAGAAGCTGATCGCGGGGCCGGGCGTCTACATCTGTGACGAGTGCATCGACCTCTGCAACGAGATCATCGAAGAGGAGCTCTCCGAGTCCACCGAGCTGCGGTGGGACGACCTGCCGAAGCCGCGCGAGATTTACGACTTCCTGGACTCCTACGTCATCGGCCAGGACACGGCCAAGAAGACCCTTTCGGTCGCCGTCTACAACCACTACAAGCGGGTGCAGGCCGGCGGTAACGACAAGGAGTCCGTCGAGCTCGCCAAGTCCAACATCCTGCTTCTGGGGCCGACCGGCTGCGGCAAGACCCTGCTGGCCCAGACCCTGGCCCGAATGCTCAACGTGCCGTTCGCCATCGCCGACGCCACCGCGCTCACCGAGGCCGGCTACGTCGGCGAGGACGTCGAGAACATCCTCCTCAAGCTGATTCAGGCGGCGGACTACGACGTCAAGAAGGCCGAGACGGGGATCATTTACATCGACGAGGTAGACAAGATCGCTCGCAAGTCGGAGAACCCCTCGATCACTCGGGACGTGTCCGGCGAGGGCGTACAGCAGGCACTGTTGAAGATTCTCGAGGGCACCACCGCGTCGGTGCCCCCCCAGGGCGGACGCAAGCATCCGCACCAGGAGTTCATCCAGATCGACACCACGAACGTGCTTTTCATCGTCGGTGGCGCCTTTGCCGGCCTGGACAAGCTCATCGAGTCCCGTATCGGCAAGAAGTCGGTCGGCTTCGGCGCCATCATGCACTCGAGGGCCACCGTGGAGGCCGACGACGTCTTCGACGAGGTGATGCCTGAGGACCTGCTGAAGTACGGCATGATCCCGGAGTTCATCGGCCGGCTGCCGGTGATCACCAGCGTATCCAGCCTCGACCGTACGGCGCTGATCCGCATCCTGACCGAGCCGAGGAACGCCCTCGTACGGCAGTACCGGCGGCTGTTCGAGCTTGACGGCGTGGAGCTGGAGTTCCGCGACGACGCGCTCGAGGCCATCGCCGACCAGGCGATCCTGCGGGGCACGGGCGCCCGTGGGCTGCGGGCGATCCTGGAGGAGGTGCTGCTCTCGGTCATGTACGACATTCCGAGTCGCAAGGACGTCGCGTGTGTCGTGATCACACGCGAGGTGGTGCTCGAGCACGTCAATCCGACGCTGGTGCCGCGCGAGGTGGCAGCCAAGCGCGAGCGCCGCGAGAAGACCGCCTGACGCGGCCCTGGCCGACTGATCATTGTGCGCACTACCCCCCCAATCCGGCCCCGCAGCGGGGTAGCGCGCACTTTGATCTAGGCGTAACTCGGTCCGGCTGCGTCGTCACCGCCGAGCCACGGGGACATCCCGGTCACCCGCACTGCAGTTGCTGGCGCCGTACCTCCAGGGTGGCGCGCAGGTCCCGCCGAATGACCTCTGGCTCCGCGTGCAGGCGAGCATGGGAGAACCGAACCGTGAGCCAGCCGAGCGCCGCGAGCGCGGCGTCACGTCGCAGGTCCCGCTCTCGCCGCAGCCTCGGCCCGTGATACTCCGCGCCGTCGAGCTCGACGTCGACGAGCTCCCGGTGGTAGGCGACGTCCAGGTAGACGGTGCGCCCGTGCACGGGGACCGGCACTTGCCGGCGTCCCGGCGGTAGCGTCGGGTGGTCGAAGACGTGCAGGTGACCCCAGATCTCGAGTTCGCTGTGGCAGCCGGCTCGCAGCAGCTCCACGAGGCTCAGCAGCGCCGGTCGACCTCCCAGTTTCGGCAGCTGGTCCGCCTCCCTCAGCACGCGCTCGGCAGTGACCAGTCGCCGCTGCACCGCCAGGATCAGCGGCGCTCGCCGGTCCTCGACGGGGCGTTGCGGCCAGCTCTCGACCAGGGCCCGCTCGAGCCGCACGTGCGGGAGGCCGTCACGGGTCACCGTCCACGGCGACTGGACCCGGAACCCGTTCCGTCGGTGAACCACCAACCCCGGCGCACCGCGAAGCTGGTGATCGGGCCCGGTCGTGATGTGAATCGCCCGGGTTTCCGCCGTCGGGAGCTGCCACCCGGAAAGTGCCGAGTCGTGACTGATGGCTCCCCATCCGGCGGCGTATCGCACCGCCGCGCGACGGCGTACGACGGCGTCTGACACGGACTGCGGCTCGACGTACGTGCGGGGGAGGATCCGGACCAGATGACCGACTGCGACCGCGTGATCCAGGACGCCGTGGGAAACCCCGGCGAGCAGCTCGCGGCGGTCGACAACGCCGCCGCCGATCTCCAGCAACCGACCGATCTCGGCATGCATGCTCCATAGCGTGGGCGGGAGCCCCGTTCCCTTGGGCCGCCGACAGCTCAATTGTGGACGCTGCCAGGCCTGTGGAGGTCGCGCCGCTGATCGTTGTGCGCTCTACCCCGCCAGTTGCGCTTCCCAGCAGGGTTAGGCGCACAACGATCACGGTCGGGCGGTGTGCGGGCGCAGAACAGGAGCGGTCGGCAGGTGGCGGGCCTCAATAGACTTGCGGCGTGACCGAGAACGCGGCCGGTGCCGCTGTGCCCGAACGGCCGACGCTCGACGGGCTCGAGGCGAAGTGGGGCGGGCGCTGGGAGTCCGACGGCACCTACCGCTTCGACCGGACCCGCCCGCGCGAGGAGATCTACGCGATCGACACCCCACCACCCACCGTCAGTGGGTCGCTGCACATGGGGTCGGTGTTCGGCTACGCGCAGACCGACAGCATCGCCCGGTACCAGCGGATGCGCGGTCGCGAGCTGTTCTACCCGATGGGCTGGGACGACAACGGGTTGGCGACCGAGCGCCGGGTGCAGAACTACTTCGGGGTGCGCTGCGACCCGTCGCTGCCCTACAACCCGACGTTCGAGCCGCCGGCCGAGCCCCCGGCCGAGCCACTTGCCATCTCCCGACGCAACTTCGTCGAGGTCTGCCTGCGGCTCACGGACCAGGACGAGCAGGCGTTCGAGGCGTTGTGGCGGCGGCTGGGGCTCTCGGTGGACTGGACCCAGACCTACACGACCATCGGACCCATCGCCCAGCGGGCGTCGCAGCGCGCCTTCCTGCGCAACCTCGCCGCCGGCGACGTCTACTCGACCGAGGCGCCGACCCTGTGGGACGTCGACTTCGGTACGGCGGTGGCTCAGGCCGAGCTCGAGGACCGCGAGGTGGCCGGCGAGTTCCACCGGATCCGCTTCGACGACATCGCAATCGAGACCACGCGCCCCGAGCTCATCCCGGCCTGCGTGGCGCTCGTGGCACATCCCGACGACGCGCGCTACCGCGATCGGTTCGGCACGACGGTTCGTACGCCGCTCTTCGGGGTCGAGGTCCCGATTCGGGCCCATCCCCTGGCTGACCCGGACAAGGGGTCGGGCATCGCGATGATCTGCACCTTCGGCGACGTGACCGACGTGACCTGGTGGCGTGAGCTGGACCTGCCGGTTCGCAGCATCCTGGGTCGCGACGGGCGGGTCGTCGCCGAGCCGCCCGCGGGCGTCCCTGACAACGGTGCTTGGGCCGAGCTCGCGGGAAAGACGGTGCGGGCGGCCCGCCGTCGCATGGT
>JBBSIF010000133.1:0-6740 GCA_038232255.1 Propionibacteriales bacterium | reverse complement strand
CTTCGCGCTCGCCACGTACGACGCCGGAGACGCCTTCGACCAGTCCCTGGCCAAGGGGTTCGTGGATCTGTGGGGTCTGCCCAGCACGATCGCGGCCCGGCGTGACCGCGCCGCCGGGCCCGCCGGCAGGTGAGCGACGCGCCCGATAGACCCCGGCTCTGGGGCGGGCGGTTCCGGTCAGGGCCGGCAGACGCCCTGGTGGCCCTCTCGAGGTCGACGCACGTCGACGGGGCGCTCGCGCCGTACGACATCGCCGGGTCACGCGCTCACGCGCGGGCGCTTGCCCGGGTCGGGCTGCTCGACGAGGACGACGCCGCCGCGCTGCAGCGCGGCCTCGATGAGCTCGACCGGCGCGTCCGTGCGGAGGAGCTCGTCCCGCAGCCCGGCGACGAGGACGTGCACTCGGTGCTGGAGCGCGGGCTGGTCGACGTGGTGGGTCCGGTCCTCGGTGGGCGGCTGCGCGCCGGCCGCTCCCGCAACGACCAGATCGCCACCCTGGGCCTGCTCTACCTGCGCGACTCCGCCCGGACGGTGGCAGCTCTTGTCCGCGGCCTGGTCGACGCCCTGTCGAGCGTCGCCGCGGCCAACGAGACGCTGCCGATGCCGGGACGCACGCACCTGCAGCACGCCCAACCCGTCCTGCTCGCGCACCACCTGCTGGCCCACGCCTGGCCGCTGACCCGCGACCTGGCGCGGCTGCGCGACTGGGACGCCCGGGTGGCGCGAAGCTCGCCGTACGGCTCGGGGGCGCTGGCAGGGTCCTCCCTCGGCCTGGACCCGCGCCAGGTGGCCGTCGAGCTCGGCTTCGACGACTCCGCTCCCAACAGCATCGATGCCACCGCCGCGCGCGACACCCTCGCGGAGCTCGCCTTCGTGGCGGCCCAGATCGGCGTGGACCTGTCGCGGCTGGGCGAGGACATCGTGATCTGGTCGACCCGCGAGTTCGGCTTCGTGACGCTGGACGACGCGTATGCCACCGGCTCCAGCATCCTGCCGCAGAAGAAGAACCCTGACATCGCGGAGCTGGCGCGCGGCAAGAGCGGACGGCTGATCGGCAACCTCGCAGGCCTGATGGCGACGCTCAAGGGGCTGCCTCTCGCGTACAACCGGGACCTTCAGGAGGACAAGGAGCCGGTGTTCGACTCGGTCCGGACGCTCGAGCTACTGCTGCCGGCCATGACCGGGCTGGTCGCCACGATGACCTTCGACGCCGACCGGATGGCTGCGCTCGCGCCGGAGGGCTTCTCGCTGGCGGCGGACGTGGCCGAGTGGCTGGTACGCCGTGGCGTGCCGTTCAGCCGGGCGCACGAGGTCGCCGGTGCGTGCGTGCGGCGCTGCGAGGACCTCGGGGTCGGCCTGGACGAGCTGAGCGACCGCGACCTGCGGGATCTCTGTGCCGACCTCACGCCCGACGTCCGGTCGGTGCTCACCGTGACCGGCTCGATAGCGTCGCGGGACGGGCGCGGCGGCACCGCTCCGGTCCGCGTCAGCGAGCAGCTCGACGAGCTCGCAGCCGTCGTACGCGACGTCACGTCCTGGGCGCGATCCGTGTGACGAAGCCGACGCCGGCTGCCGATGTGGTCGGCGTCGGCGGCGCGGTTACCGTTGGTAGCCACTGAACGGAGGCGAGCCTGGTGGACACTCGGACGCTGCGCGTGGGCGTGATCGGCGCGGGGCGGGTCGGCGCCGTGCTGGCAGCTGCGCTGCGAGCGGCCGGCTACCAGGTCGCCGCCGTGGCGGGTGAGTCGGCGGCCTCCCGGACCAGGATCGAGACGCTCCTTCCCGGCGTGCCCGTCCTGAAGCCGACGGCGGTGGCGAGAGCGTGCGACCTGCTGCTGCTCACCGTGCCGGACGACGCGCTCGACAACGTGGTCCGCATGCTCGTGGCGTCGGGCGCGATCCGGTCCGGTCAGCTCGTCATCCACACCAGCGGGCGGCACGGTGTGGACGTGCTCCAGCCCGTCGTGGAGATCCGGGCGCACGCCGTCGCGATGCACCCGGCCATGACGTTCACGGGGACCGACATCGACCTGGAGCGCCTGGCCGGCTGCGTCTTCGGCATCACCTGCGGCCCCGCCGAACGCCCGGCGGTCGAGCAGCTGGCCGGCGACCTCTCGGCTCGGAGCATGTGGCTGGACGAAGCCGACAGAGGTCGCTACCACGTCGCACTCGCGCACGGCGCGAACCACCTCGTCACCCTCGTCGGCCAGGCGATGCAGCTGCTGCGGAGCTCCGGGGCGCAGGACCCCTCGGCCGTGCTCCGCCCGCTGCTGACCGCGGCCCTCGACAACGTCCTCAGCTACGGCGAGGCCGCGCTGACCGGTCCCGTCGTCCGCGGCGACCTGGAGACGATCGCCTCGCACCTCGCGACGCTGTCGACGGCTCCCCGCGACGTCGTCGAGTCGTACGTGGTGCTGGCCAGGGCGACGGCCAACTCCGCTGTCGCCGACGGCAGGCTGGAGCCGCGCCGGGCCGCCGCGATGGTCGAGATCCTCAACGACGCGCTGACCGGGAACCCTTTGTGAGAGTCGCCGCCTCCCGGGCGGAGCTCGACGCCGCCGTCGGCGGCTGGCGGGGAGGGGGGCAGCGGCTCGGCCTGGTTCCGACGATGGGAGCGCTGCACGCCGGTCACGAGGCGCTGCTGGACGCCGCTCGAGCCGAGTCGGACGCTGTCGTGGCCTCGATCTTCGTCAACCCGTTGCAGTTCGCGCCCGGCGAGGACCTCACGTCGTACCCGCGGACGCTCTCCGACGACCTGGAGCGCTGCTCGAGCCACGGGGTCGACGTGGTGTTCACGCCCGGCGTCGACGTCGTCTACCCCCACGGTGAGCCGCAGGTGAGCGTCGACCCGGGTCCTCTCGGCGCGCAGCTCGAGGGAGCGGTCCGGCCGGGACACTTCCGCGGGGTGCTGACCGTGGTGACGAAGCTGCTCGGCCTGGTGCGCCCGGACCTCGCGGTCTTCGGCACCAAGGACTACCAGCAGCTGGTGCTGGTGCACCAGTGCGTCGCTGACCTCTTCCTGCCGGTGACGGTCCTCGCGGTGGAGACGGTCCGGGCATCCGACGGTCTGGCGCTGAGCTCTCGCAACCGCCACCTCAGCGCCGACCAGCGCCAGGCGGCGGTGGCGCTGTCCCGAGCGCTGCTGGCGGGGCAGGCGCAGGCGTCGGGCGGCGCGCAAGCAGTGCTGACCGCGGCCGGAGCGGTTCTCGAGGCCGCCCCCGAGGTTCGCGTCGACTACCTGGAGCTGCGGGGCGTCGACCTGGCCAGCGCCCCTTCCGAGGGCGAGGGTCGGCTGCTCGTGGCGGCCCGAGTCGGCGGCACGCGCCTGATCGACAACCTCCCCATCGTCATCCGTGGCGCTCTGCCGGTGCCGTAGCCTGGCGCGCATGTCCGAGACCCCCGACTCGTCGCGTCGAGCGACCCCGGCAGCCCCGGCGCACCCGGTTGAGCCGACCCTGTCGGAGCAGATGAGGGTACGGCGGAGCAAGCGCGAGCGACTGCTCGCCGCGGGGATCTCGCCGTACCCGACCACGGTGGACAGGACTTCCACCCTGGCCGAGGTCGTCGCCGGGTCCGACCCCGCGGTGCTGGGACCCGACGCGCGGACGGGCGTCGAGGTCGCGGTCACCGGACGGGTCATCTTCCTGCGCAACACCGGTCGGCTCTGCTTCGCGCGGCTGCGCGAAGGCGACGGCACCGAGCTGCAGGTGATGCTGTCGGCCGCCGACGTGGGGGACGAACAGCTGGCGGAGTTCAAGTCGCTCGTCGACATCGGCGACCATCTCGCGGTGCGAGGGGAAGTGGTCACGAGCCGCCGAGGCGAGCTGTCGGTCCGGGCGCTCAGCTGGCAGATCGCCGCCAAGACGCTGCGGCCGCTGCCCAACGAGCACCGGCCGCTCTCGGAGGAGGCCCGGGTCCGGCTGAGGTACGTCGACATGATCGTCCGGGCGCAGCCGCGGGACATGGTGCGACAGCGCGCCGCGGTGCTGAGGGCGCTGCGCGCCACGCTCGACGCTCAGGGGTACGTCGAGGTCGAGACCCCGGTTCTGCAGCTGACCAACGGCGGCGCCGCCGCGCGTCCCTTCCGCACCCGGCTCAACGCCTTCGACCAGGACATGCTGCTGCGCATCGCGCTCGAGCTGGACCTGAAGAAGGCGTTGGTCGGCGGCGTGGAGCGCGTCTACGAGATCGGCAAGACGTTCCGCAACGAGGGGATCGACTCCACGCACGCTGCCGAGTTCTCGATGCTCGAGGCGTACCAGGCCTACGGCGACTACAACACGATGGCGACACTCCTTCACGACCTGGTGACGGCTGCCGCGCGCGCGACCGGGTCGACGGAGGTGATGCTCCGCGACGGAAGCCGGATAGACCTCACCGACCCGTGGCGCTCCACCACCTTGTACGAGCTCGTGTCCGAGGCTGTGGCAATGTCCGTGACCCCGGACACATCCGTCGACGACGCTCGCTGGCTTGCCACTCTGCATTCGGTCGAGATACGACCCGGATGGGGCACTGGTGACATCGTCCTCGAGCTCTACGAAAAGCTCGTCGAACACACGCTGCTGGTGCCCACCTTCGTGCGTGACTATCCGGTGGCCGTCAAGCCGTTGGCGAAACAGCACCGCACGGTTGCGGGTGTGGCTGAGGCTTTCGACCTGGTGGTCAACGGCGTCGAGCTCTCGACCGGCTTCTCGGAGATGAACGATCCGGTGGTCCAGCGCGAACGCCTGGCCGAGCAGGCGTTGTCCGCTGCCGAGGGCAACCCCGAGGCGATGGATCTCGACGAGGACTTTCTCCGGGCGTTGGAGTTCGGAATGCCGCCGGCGGGCGGAATGGGCATGGGTGTAGACCGATTGCTGATGCTTATCAGCGGTGCGGGAATCCGGGAGACGATATTGTTTCCCCTGTTGCGCCCCGAGTAGGCACAGGCAACAACGCAGATGTCTCTCGGTGGCACTGAGGGATGGTAACGTGGGCGCAATTCCCATCCCGACCGAAAGGTTCGATTCATGGCTCAGCGTATGAATATTGTCTTGGAGGACGACATCGACGGTGGCGACGCCACCGAGACCGTGATGTTCGGTCTCGACGGCGTGACCTACGAGATCGACCTGTCCGACCGAAACGCCGCCAGACTGCGGGACACGTTGTCGAAGTACGTCGCCTCGGCACGACGTTCGGCGTCGCGCTCCCGTCGCTCCGGGCGCAGGGGAACCTCCGGCCCGAGCACGGCGCAGGTGCGCGAGTGGGCTCGGAGCGCCGGCCACCAGGTGTCGGACCGCGGTCGGATCTCATCGGAGATCAGGGCCGCCTACGAGGCCGCCAACTAGCCCGGGAGTTCGTCGGGCGTCCACCGCAGGACGCAACGGGGCCCGCTGGGGAGAACGGGCCGCATGCGTTCGCTGGAGGCGAACACCGGACGGGGAATCCGACCGGCACGGGCGATGTTGTGCCTGTCACCTGATCGGACCATCGCAAACAGAGGTTGGTCGGGCCGGCCGACTAGCATGGTGATGGACGCCCAACCTAGGAGCGATGAGTACATGTTCGAACGGTTCACCGATCGGGCCCGCCGGGTTGTGGTCCTGGCGCAAGAAGAAGCCCGCATGCTCAGCCACAACTACATCGGCACCGAGCACATCCTTCTCGGCCTCATCCACGAGGGAGAAGGCGTCGCGGCGAAGGCCCTCGAGAGTCTCAACATCTCGCTCGAGGCGGTGCGGGCGCAGGTCGAGGAGACGATCGGGCAGGGCCAGCAGGCGCCGAGTGGCCACATCCCGTTCACGCCGCGGGCAAAGAAGGTGCTCGAGCTGAGTTTGCGGGAGGCTCTGCAGCTCGGGCACAACTACATCGGTACGGAGCACATCCTGCTCGGCCTCATCCGCGAGGGTGAGGGCGTTGCCGCCCAGGTCCTCGTCAAGCTCGGCGCGGACCTCAACCGGGTGCGCCAGCAGGTGATTCAGCTGCTGAGCGGCTACCAGGGCAAGGAGACCGCCAGCTCCGGCGCGCCGGCCGAGGGGGCGCCCTCGTCGTCGCTCGTGCTCGACCAGTTCGGGAGCAACCTCACGCAGGGTGCCCGAGAGGGCAAGCTCGACCCGGTGATCGGCCGCTCGAAGGAGATCGAGCGGGTCATGCAGATCCTCTCGCGCCGCACCAAGAACAACCCCGTGCTCATCGGCGAGCCCGGTGTCGGCAAGACGACGATCGTGCAGGGCCTGGCGCAGAACATCGTCAAGGGCGACGTCCCCGAGACGCTCAAGGACAAGCAGATCTACACGCTCGACCTCGGGGCGCTCGTCGCCGGCTCGCGCTACCGCGGTGACTTCGAGGAGCGGCTGAAGAAGGTCCTGAAGGAGATCCGTACCCGCGGCGACATCGTGCTGTTCATCGACGAGATCCACACGCTCGTCGGAGCGGGTGCCGCGGAGGGTGCCATCGACGCGGCGAGCATCCTCAAGCCGATGCTCGCACGAGGCGAGCTGCAGACCATCGGCGCGACCACGCTCGACGAGTACCGCAAGCACCTGGAGAAGGACGCAGCGCTCGAGCGGCGCTTCCAGCCCATCCAGGTGGCGGAGCCGTCGATCGCCAACACGATCGAGATGCTCAAGGGCGTGCGCGACCTCTACGAGGCGCACCACCGGGTCACCATCACCGACGAGGCGCTGGTCGCCGCGGCGACGATGGCCGACCGGTACGTCTCCGACCGTTTCCTGCCGGACAAGGCGATCGACCTG
>JBBSIF010000132.1:0-6755 GCA_038232255.1 Propionibacteriales bacterium | reverse complement strand
GGCCACCATGTTGGGCAGCAGCTCCTTGAAGAGGATCCGCCGGGTGGGCACTCCGATGACCACGGCAGCCTGGACGAACTCGCGTTCCCGCAGCGAGAGCACCTGGCCGCGGATCAGCCGGGCGAGACCCATCCAGCTGAAGACCACCAGCACGGCGATCAGCGCGATCAGCTGGGCCTTCGAGAGCAGGCTCGGCTGCTCGGCGAACCGGCCGCTGATGATCGGCGCGAGGGCCAGCGCCCCGAGCAGGAAAGGGAACGACAGGAAGACGTCGATGACGAACGTGATGATCCTGTCGACGGCGCCGCGTGCGTAGCCGCCGATGAGCCCGACCGTGACGCCGATGATCGTCGTCAGCACCGTGCAGATGGACGCGACGAACAGCGACGTGCGGAGGCCGTAGAGCAGCCGGGCGAAGTTGTCGTAGGCCGTGTTCGTCGCCAGCCCCAGCGGGTGCGACCAGGTGAACCCGTAGAACGGCGGGCCGATGTTGGGGTAGCCGAAGGTGATGTAGTCGGACGTGTTGCCGCCGTTGGGAGCCGAGTCGGGGCTGATGCCCCAGAGGTTGCTGACGACCGGCGCGAAGACTCCCCCCAGCACGAGGATCACCAAAATGCCGCCACAGGCGACGGCCACCTTGTCGTGACGCAGCCGCTCCAGGGCGATCCGGGTCGGCGACTTCCCGACGATCTTCCTGGCGCCGGCGCCTTCGGGGACGACGTCGACGGGTCCTTCACCGAGTGTCTCGAGATCTGCAGCAGACGACGTCATCCTCGCCCTTCCTGACCGAGTGGCCCTTGTGCAATCGTGCTGGACTCTATGCCACCGCTCGTCAACGTTGGGGACACGAAGGGTAACGATCTGGGAACACTGACCCGGTGCTTCTCAGCCGGCGTCGGCCGCTGCTGCTGGCCGCGCGTCGACGCCGGCCTCGCGCCGCTGGGCAGCGGTGATGGGTGACGGCGCTCCGGTCAGCGGGTCGGCACCGGAGGCGGTCTTGGGAAACGCGATCACGTCGCGGATCGAGTCGGCGCCGGCAAGGAGCGCACACAGCCGGTCGATGCCGAGGGCGATGCCGCCGTGCGGGGGCGGTCCGTAGGCGAAGGCGTCGAGCAGGAAGCCGAACTGCCGCTGCGCCTCCTCAGGGCTGAGGCCGATGACGTCGAAGACCCGCTGCTGCAT
The DNA here is from genome assembly GCA_038232255.1 of Propionibacteriales bacterium. Classification (GTDB taxonomy): domain Bacteria; phylum Actinomycetota; class Actinomycetes; order Propionibacteriales; family Nocardioidaceae; genus JAWWPG01. The sequence continues at coordinate 5,573 of JBBSIF010000132.1, read as the reverse complement.
CTGCGAGCTGTGGATCCGGATCGAGCCGCCGCCGATCTCCGACCCGTTGAGGACGATGTCGTAGGCCTTCGACAGCGCCGTACCCGGCGACGAGTCGAAGGTCGCGGCGACCTCGTCGAGAGGCGCCGTGAACGGATGGTGGATCGCCGTCCAGCCCGACGTGCCGTCCTCGCGCTCGACGCGCTCGAACAGCGGCGCGTCGACGACCCACACGAACTCCCATGCCTGCGAGTCGACGAGGCCACAGCGCTCACCGATCTCGAGGCGGGCTGCCGCGAGCAGGCCGAGGGCCTCGTTCCGCCGGCCGGCCGCGAAGAACACGCAGTCCCCCGGCGACGCGCCGGCGTGCGCCGCGAGGCTGCGACGCTCCTCCTCGGAGAGGTTCTTCGCCGTCGGCCCTGCGAGCTCGCCGTCGGCGCCGACCAGCACGTACGCGAGCCCACGGGCTCCTCGTGACCGCGCCCAGTCCTGCCACGCGTCGAGCTCTTTGCGCGACTGGGCCGCGCCACCCGGCATGGCCACGCCGCCCACGTGGAAGTCCTCACCCGTCGCTGCGAAGACCCGGAACGGCGTCTCGGCGAAGTACTCGGTGAAGTCGACGAGCTCGTTGCCGAACCGCAGGTCGGGGCGGTCGGTCCCGTAGCGCCGCATCGCCTCGTCGTACGTCATCCGCCGGATCGGCAGCGCGATCTCCGAGCCGACGACCTCGCGCCAGATGGAGGCCAGCAGGTCCTCCACGAGCGCCTGCACGTCCTCGGGCGTGCAGAAGCTCAGCTCGATGTCGAGCTGGCTGAACTCCGGCTGCCGGTCGGACCGGAAGTCCTCGTCGCGAAAGCACCGGGCGATCTGGAAGTAGCGCTCCATGCCGGCCACCATGAGCAGCTGCTTGAACAGCTGAGGGGACTGGGGAAGGGCGTACCAGGAGCCGGGCTGCAGACGCACCGGGACGAGGAAGTCGCGAGCCCCCTCCGGCGTCGAGCGGGTCAGGTACGGCGTCTCGACGTCGAGGAAGTCGTGGCGTGCCATCACCTCGCGGATGACCCTGGTGACGTTCGCCCGCAGCTTGAGGTTTGCCGCCATGGCGGGCCGGCGCAGGTCGAGGTAGCGGTACGCCAGTCGGACCTCCTCGCTCACCGGCGTCGTGAAGTGCTCCTCGACGGGGAACGGCAGCGGCGCTGACTCGCTGAGCACCTCGACCCGCTCGGCGACCACCTCGACCTGGCCGCTCGGAAGGGCCGCGTTCTCGTTGCCCGGCGGGCGGGCAGCCACCTCGCCGGTGACGAGGATGCAGTACTCCGACCGCAGCGGCCGGGCCACCTCCTCGTCGCGGATCACGACCTGCGCCACCCCGCTGCCGTCGCGAAGGTCGACGAACGCGACTCCGCCGTGGTCGCGGCGCCGGGCCACCCACCCCGCCAGCGTGACGCGCGAGCCGACGTCACCGGCGCGCAGCCGGCCCGCCTCATGGGAACGCATCACCGCGCGGGCTCCTTGACGACGATCCCGGGGTGCAGGTCCTGGTGCGGCGGCTCCCAGGTGTCTGGGTCGGCAGCCACCTGCTCCCCCGAGCGGATGTCCTTGATCTCGTCGGCTCCCCCGTCCGACCCGGGGAACCACACGAAGGGGATGCCGCGACGCTCTGCGTAACGGATCTGCCGGCCGAACTTCTGCGCGGTCTCGGCGGTCTCACAGGCGATGCCGCGGGCCCGCAGCCGGCGGGCGATGCCGGCGCTGACGGCTCTGGAGTCCTCGTCGACCAGCGCGACCAGGACGGCGGACGGCACGGGACGGCTCCCGTCGAGAACACCCTCGGCGAACAGCGGCACCAGCGTGCGCGAGATGCCGAAGGAGACGCCGACGCCCGGGTACGTCGTCCTGCCGTCCGACGCCAGCGCGTCGTACCGGCCACCGCCTCCCACGGACTTGAGCCGTTCGTAACCGCTCATGAAGATCTCCAGCACCGTGCCGGTGTAGTAGTCCAGGCCTCGGGCGATCCGCAGGTTTGCCTCGACGTCGACGCGACCAGCAACCGAGGCCGACACGCCCTCGACGACCGCGGCGAGCTCCTCGAGCCCGGTCTCCAGAAGGTCGTCGGTGACGCCGAGGTCCCTGACCCGCTTGACGAAGCTGCCGTCGGCGGTCCGAATCGTGGCGAGCCGGAGGCAGTGCTCGGCCTGGTCGTGCGACGCCCCGGCGTCGCGGGCGAGCAGGCGCGCCACCTCGTCCTCCGGCAGCTTGTCCAGCTTGTCGATCGTGCGGATGGCGGCTGGGACATCACCGATTCCCAGGCCACGGTAGAAGCCCTGGATCAGCTTGCGGTTGTTGACCTGGACGGACAGCCGCGGCAGCGGGAGCTCGGCCAGGGCCTCGCCCATCACCGAGACGACCTCCACGTCGTGGTGGAACGGCAGGTCGCCGCTGGCGACGACGTCGATGTCTGCCTGCGTGAACTCGCGGTACCGCCCCTCCTGGGGCCGCTCGCCCCGCCAGGCCTTCTGGATCTGGTAGCGCCGGAAGGGGAACTGCAGGCGCCCCGCGTTCTCGAGCACGTACCGCGCGAACGGGACCGTGAGGTCGTAGTGCAGTCCGAGGCCGGCGTCGCCTTCGTCGGCCTGAGCCTGCAGGCGCCGCAGGACGTACAGCTCCTTGTCGATCTCGCCGCCCTTGGCGAGCCGGTCGACCGGCTCGACGGCCCGGGTCTCGACGCTGGCGTAGCCGTGCAGCTCGAAGACGCGACGGAGCCGCTCGACGACGGCCAGCTCCGCGTTGCGCTGGGAAGGCAGCAGCTCCGGGAAGCCGCTGACCGGTGTGATCCGGCTCATGGCCCGCCGTCGGCGGTGTCCGGCCCGACGACCGAGGGCGCGTCGAGGTGGAGGAGATAGGGGTTGGTGGCCCTCTCGCGGCCGATGGTGGTCTGCGGACCATGCCCGGGAAGGACGACGATGTCGTCGGCCAGCGGCAGCACCCGGGTGGCGAGGCTGTGCAGCATCGCGGCAGAGTCGCCTCCCGGCAGGTCGGTCCTGCCGATGGAACCGGCGAACAGCAGGTCGCCGGAGAACATCACCCCGGTGCCGGCTCCCGCGTCATCTGCCGGCGTCCTGAACGTCACCGACCCGGGAGTGTGCCCTGGCACGTGGTCCACGACCAGCTCGAGGCCGGCCAGCCGCATCGAGGCGCCGTCGCCGAGCTCGCGTACGTCGTCGGGCTCGGCGAACACGTAGCTGCCGCCGAGGAGCATGGCGGCCGTATCGGCCGAGATGCCCGCCATCGGGTCGCTCAGCAGATAGCGGTCGGCAGGGTGGATGTACGCCGCCGCCTCGTAGGCGCCGGCCACCGGCGCGACACTCCACATGTGGTCGATGTGCCCGTGCGTGAGCAGGACAGCGGCGGGCCGCAAGCGGTGCTCGCGAACGACGTCGGCCACCCCGGCGGCAGCGTCCTTGCCCGGGTCGATGACCACGCACTCACCGCGAGGCCCGGGCGCGACGACGTAACAGTTGGTCCCCCACGGGCCAGCGGGGAAGGCAGCGACCAGCACGGCGTGTCCTTCTCTCGGCTCTCGGCTCTCGGCTCTCGGCCGCTCGGGGTCTCGGCTCCCGGGCGGGGCTGACGCCTCGTGCAGCCTACCGGGGCGGCTCGCCTTCGTTCACGCCGCGGAGCTGCTGCTCCTACACTGATCAACCGGTTCCGCGCACACGTGCGCGTCGTGGAGGTATCCGTGGTCACAGAGAAGAGGCGCCGAGAGCTGGCGCGGGCCAAGTGGGAGCGCCAGCAGGCCCGCCGAGCCGTCGCTGCCGCGCGGGCCCGCAGGCTGCGCATCGTCGGGGGCACGGCCCTCGGGGTGGTGGCCCTCGTGCTCGTGGGCCTCGGTGTCCGCGAGCTCGTCGGCGGCAGCACGCCTGTCCAGACGTTCCCGACCGACAACACCTTGACGATGAAGACTCCGACGATCCCGAGCTCTCCGTCGACGACCACCTCGTCCGGATCGCCGTCGGCGGCGCCGACGCAGACGACCAGCGGCAGCACCCCGGCTACGCCGACACCTTCCGCGACGACGGCCGCCACCGGGTCGGGCACCCCGTGACGGAGCGCCCCGACGGTGACTCCCCCCGCCCCACTCCGGCGGCGGTGCCCCGGCCCGCCCCGCCGCGGCGACCACCGGGACGCTCGGCGCCCGCGGCCTTCGGTCGGGTCGACCCGGACGGCACCGTCTACGTCCGGACGAGGGGCAGCGAGCGGGCCGTCGGCCAGTGGCCGCAGGCAGACCCGCACGCGGCGCTCGCCTTCTACGGCATGCGCTACGAGGGGCTCGCCGCCGAGGTCGACCTGCTGGTACGACGTGTCTCGGCCGGGGCGCTGTCCGCGGAGGAGGCCACCTCCGCGGTGTCCAAGCTCCAGGCCGGCGTCGCGAGTGCCCAGGCGGTGGGTGACCTCGACGCGCTGGCTGCTCGACTCGACGAGCTGACACCGCACATCGAGGAGCGCCGGGCGGCGCGTCGCGCGGAGCGCGCGGCGAAGGCGCAGGACGCCAAGGCGCAGAAGGAGAACATCGTCGCCGACGTCGAGCGGCTCGCCGCCGGGGACGACTGGCGGGGCGGACACAACCGGCTCGCTGAGCTGGTGACCACCTGGAAGGCGCTGCCACGGATCGACAAGGCGAGCGACGAGCAGCTGTGGCAGCGGTTCTCGGCCGCCCGCACCACGTACACCCGGCGACGCAAGCAGCACCACGCCGAGCTGCACGCGCGCCAGGACCAGGCGCGGGTCGCCAAGGAGGCGCTGATCGCCGAGGCGGAGGCGCTGTCGTCCTCGACGGAGTGGGGCGCCACGTCGGCGGCGTACCGGGCCTTGATGAGCCGCTGGAAGGCAGCCGGCCCGGCGAGCCGGGAGGTCGACGACGCGCTGTGGAAGCGCTTCCGCGCTGCCCAGGACGCGTTCTTCTCGGCCCGGGACGCCTCCAGCTCCCAGCTCGACGAGGAGCTGGCGGCCAACGCCGTCGTCAAGCGCGGACTGCTCGCGGAGGCGGAGAAGCTGCTTCCGCTTCGCAACGCCGCAGCGACCCGCACCGCCTTCCGCGCTCTCGCGGACAGGTGGGACGCGGCGGGCAGGGTGCCGCGGTCGGAGATGAAGGCGCTCGAGGACCGGTTCAAGCAGATCGAGCAGGTAGCCCGCGGCGCCGAGGACGACCGCTGGCGGACGACCAACCCGGAGGTTCGCGCTCGCGCCTCGGAGACCGTGACCAAGCTGGAGGCGGCCCTCGACCGGCTGCGCGCCGACCTCGCCAAGGCCGAGGCGGCCGGCGACAGCCGCAGAGTCGACGAGGCCCGCGCCGGCATCGAGGCGCGGCAGGCCTGGCTCGACCAGGCCCGGAAGGCGGAGTCCGAGTTCCGCGCCTGACGGCGGGCCACCCGGACCACCCGGACCACGCGGGCCACGCGGGCGCCGCGCCGGCCACGCGGAAGGATCCGACGGTCAGACCGCCCCAGCGACCTGTACGTCGGATCGTTGCGCCCGGCTCGCGGAAGGATCCGACGGTCAGACCGCCCCAGCGACCTGTACGTCGGATCGTTGCG
>JBBSIF010000131.1:0-6796 GCA_038232255.1 Propionibacteriales bacterium | reverse complement strand
CCCGACCCGGACTCGATCCTCAGCTACTTCACCTGCGGGCAGCGCGGGAACTGGTCCGACTCGTGGTACTGCAACCCCGCGTACGACAAGTTCTACAAGGAGCAGAACGCCGCCACCGACCAGAGCGAACGCGAGACCATCGTCAAGCGGATGCAGGCGATGCTGTACGACGACGCGCCGTACCTCAACACGGTCTACAACCAGATCGGCGAGGCGTACCGCAGTGACCGCTGGGAGGGCTTCGTTCCGCAGCCCCGCGACGGTGGCATCCTGCTCTTCCAGTACGGCCACACCAACTACCTCAACGTGGCTCCTGTCGGCACGGCAACCGGGAACCCGCAGACCGCCAGCGCGTCCTCCAGCGACTCCAGCAGCGGCAGCAGCACGGTCCTCGTCATCGTGGTGATCGTGGTGCTGGCTGCGGCAGCCGTGGCTGGCTGGCTGATGATGCGTCGGCGAACCGCGGACACTCGGGAGTGACCCACCCGATCGACGTCACGGGCATCGAGCCGGTAGCGGCGTCGCAATCCGCCTCCGACGAGGTCTCGGCATCCAGCCGAGCTGCAGGCTGGCGCTGGTTCGGCCGCAAGGTGGCCGGCTCGGCCGCCACGCTGGGGTTCATCGTGGTGGTGAACTTCTTCCTCTTCCGGGTGATCAACAAGCATCCGGAACGGACGCTGGCACGTGGTCGCGCCAAGACGCCGGAGCAGGTCCAGGCCATCGTCGACAAGTACGGCCTCGACGACCCGCTGCCCAGGCAGTTCCTCGTCTACCTGAAGAACATCGTCACGCTCGACTTCGGCGACTCCTACCAGTACAGCCAGCCGGTGCGCGGCCTGATGCTCGACCGGCTCTGGCCGACCGTCGCCCTGGTCGGGACGTCCACCGTCCTGTCGATCATCTTCGGGATCTGGATCGGCACGATCGCCGCGTGGAACCGCGGGCGGACCTTCGACGGCGTGTCCACGACCAGCACGATCACGCTCTACTCGATGCCGGAGTGGTGGCTCGGGCTGATCCTCTTCCTGTTCCTCGCGACCGGCTTCGGTCCGATCCCGCGGCTGTTCCCGATCGGCCAGCTGAAGTCGGCGGGCGTCGACGGGTGGTCGCTCAACGGCGTGATCGACCAGACCTGGCATCTCGTCCTGCCCGTCGTGACGCTGACGCTCGCCTACCTGGCGGAGTACGCCCTGATCATGCGGTCCGCGCTGCTCGACGAGATGGGTGAGGACTACCTCCAGACCGCCCGCGCGAAAGGTCTGAGCGACCTGCTCGTCCGCCGCCGCCACGCCACCCGCAACGCTCTGCTCCCGGTCGTCACGCTCGTCTCGCTCAACCTCGGCTTCATCGTCTCCGGTGCCATCACCGTCGAGACGGTCTTCTCCATCCCGGGCCTCGGCCTGCTGACCACCGACGCCTTGCGGATCCCGGACATCCCCGTGCTGCAAGGGACCTTCTTCGTGTTCTCCGCGTCCGTGGTGATCGCCAACCTGGTCTCCAACCTGCTCTACGGCTGGCTCGACCCCCGGGTGCGGGTATGACGACGACCGACGGCAGCACACCCGCCGCACCCGCACCGCTGTCTGCGCGCCAGGTCATCTGGCGGCGCCGCAAGGACTCGGCGGTCCGCACCTGGAGGGAGTTCCGCCGGCACCGCTCGGGCGTGCTCGGGATGGTCGTGCTTGGGGTCTTCGCGCTGGTGGCCATCTTCGCGTCGTTGCTCGTCGACCCCGAGGGCCTGTCGCGGACGAGGGCGACCGGCCTGCCGCTGGAGAGCCCCTCGTCGACGTATTGGCTGGGCACCGACGAGTACGGACGGTCCGTGCTGACCCTGCTCGTCTACGGGGCGCGCGTCTCGCTCCTCGTCGGTCTCTTCGCCACGCTGATCTCGATGGTGCTGGGTACCTTGATCGGGATCGCGTCGGCCTTCTGGGGTGGCTGGGTGGGGGCAGCGTTGTTCCGGCTGACGGAGTGGTTCCTCGTCATCCCGTTCCTTCCGCTCGCGTTGGTCCTGGCGACGCTGCTGGGCGGCTCCTTGGTGACGATCGCCTTCGTGATCGGGGTGACGAGCTGGCCCGGTACGGCGCTGCTGATCAGGTCGCAGAGCCTGTCGATCATCGCCCGGCCCTACATGGAGCGGGCTCGGGTGCTGGGCGCGGGCGACTGGCACCAGATGACCCGGCACATCCTGCCGAACGTGATGCCGATGGTCTTCGCCAACACCACGCTCACGGTGGCCGGCGCGATCCTGTCGGAGACGACGTTGTCGTTCCTCGGCTTCGGTGACCCCACCCGCGTCTCGTGGGGCACGATGCTCGACTCGGCGTTCACCAACGGCGCGCTCACTCTAGGAGCCTGGTGGTTCCTGTTCCCGCCGGGCATCTGCGTGGTGCTCGTGGTGCTGTCGTTCACGCTGGTGGGGCAGTCGCTCGAGGAGATCTTCAACCCCCGCCTCAGGCAGCGCCGGTGAGCCCGCCCGTCGAGGACGAGGCGCCGCCGCCGCTGCTGGAGGTCATCGACCTCCATGTCAGCTATCCGACAGCGTCGGGCCCGCTGCCTGCCGTCCGCGGCGTCTCCTTCTCCGTCGACGCCGGCGAGAGCGTCGGGATCGCCGGGGAGTCCGGGTGCGGCAAGTCGACGATCGCGGCCACCGTGCTGCGGCTCCAGCCGAAGGGAGCCAGCGTCGAGGGCTCGGTGCTGGTCAACGGACAGGACACGCAGCGAATGCCCTGGGGACAGCTACGCGCGGTGCGGTGGGGGGATGCAGCGATCGTGTTCCAGGGCGCGCTGCACTCGCTCAACCCGGTCCAGCGCATCGAGGACCAGATCGCCGAGCCGATCCGGCTGCATGACGAGTCCGTCGGGAAGGGTGCCGCCGCGACGCGCGTGGGGCAGCTCCTCGAATCGGTCGGGCTGCCGAGCGGCCGCGGGTCGGCGTACCCGCACCAGCTGTCAGGAGGCCAGAAGCAGCGGGTGATGATCGCGATGGCGCTCGCGTGCCGACCCCAGCTGATTCTCGCGGACGAGCCGACGACGGCGCTCGACGTCATGGTGCAGGCACAGGTGCTGAGCGTGCTCACCGACCTCGTGTACGACCTTGGCCTCGGCCTGCTGCTGATCAGCCACGACCTCTCGGTGCTCGGCACCACGTGCGACCGGGTCCTCGTGATGTACGCCGGCCGTGTGGTCGAGCACGGACCGGCGGCCAGCCTGTTCGACCACCCGCTCCACCCCTACGGCGGAGCGCTAGCGGCCGCCTTCCCCCGCGTCGGCGACCCGCGGGCGCGGTTCGCGCCGGTGGGCCTGCCGGGAGACCCCCCGGATCCGCAGGCGCTGCCGTCCGGATGCCCGTTCCACCCACGCTGCGCGCTCGCCACCGAGGAGTGCACCACCACCGACCCGCCACTGGAGCCGATGGCACCCTGTCGGGAGGTGGCCTGCCTGCACGCCGACGAGTCGCGGGACATGAAGCTGTTGCTCGCCCGGAGCCGTTTGCAGGCGGCCCGGCCAGCGGGCTCGGCGACGGCGCCGTGAGCTCGCTGCTCTCGGCACGCCGTCTGGAGGTCACGTTCCCGGGCCGGCATGGACGGCCGGACGCCAAGGGGGTCGACGGCGTCGACCTCGACGTCGCCCCGGGCGAGATCCTGGCCCTGGTCGGTGAGTCCGGCTGCGGGAAGACGACGCTGGCTCGCACCCTGCTCGGGCTGGAGCGGCCGAGCGCCGGGTCGGTCGCGTACGACGGGACCGACCTCTCGTACGGCCGCTCGTTCCTGCGCTCTTACCGCAGGAAGGTGCAGCTGATCCTCCAGGACCCGACCGGTGCGCTGAACCCCCGCCAGAGCGTCTACGAGTCCGTCGCCGAGGGCATTCGGATCCACAAGATGGTGCGCGTGCACCGCAAGGCCGGTGAGCAGGTTACCGAGGCCGACCTGGTGGCCAGGGCGCTGTCGCAGGCCGGGCTGCGGCCACCGCAGCGGTTCTTCCTCAACTATCCGCACGAGCTCTCCGGCGGACAGCGTCAGCGGGTGGTGATCGCGGGCGCGCTCGCGGTCGAGCCCGCCGTCCTCATCGCCGACGAGCCCGTCTCGTCGTTGGACGCGTCGATCCGCGGGGAGATCCTGGCACTGCTGCTCAAGCTGCGCGAGGAGCTCGGCCTCTCGGTGCTCGTGGTCACCCACGACCTCGGGCTCGCCTGGAACATCGCCGACCAGATCGCGGTGATGTACCTAGGCCGGATCGTCGAGGTCGGCACGACGGAGGAGGTGCTGGCCGCGCCGAAGCATCCGTACACCCAGGCGCTGCTGTCGGTCGTTCCCGAAATCGCGCAGAACGAGCCGGTGGTGCTGCAGGGGGAGACTCCCGACCCGACCAAGGTGCCACCCGGCTGCCGCTTCCATCCTCGCTGTCCGGCCCTGCTCGGCGGAGAGGCGGCCGCTGCTGGTGTGGACGGCGACTGCCGCGCCACGCCGCTGCCGTTGCTCGCGGCCACCGGCGGCCAGCGCGCCGCCTGCTGGCTTCCCGGCCGCCTGCCGCCGAGCTGAGCTGAGCACCCGCCGTTCCGTCAGGGCCCTTCTGTGTGGCAGGCTAGGAGTGCCCTTACTGACTCGCGAGTCAGTAACACGTCTGGGTCGGAGGAGGCCGTGGCCGTGGTTGACCTCTCCAGTGGGTCCTCTCGAGGAATGGCCCTCCCCTCCACCGCTGGGCCTCCGAGGCCAGCCCTGCAGCCCGCGTTGCCCAAGGCGATGTACGTCGACCCGGGCCACTTCGCCAGAGAGCGCGACCTGGTGCTGTTCGGCAGCTGGTTCTGCGGAGGTCGGGTTGACGACCTCGGGCTCGACAAGCCTGGACGGCTCGCCGTCCTCGACGTCGTCGGGGAGTCGATCCTCGTGACCAGCGACCGGATGGGGCGGCTGCACGCGGCGTACAACGTGTGCCGACACCGTGGTGCGCAGGTCGTCCCAGTCGAGCCGGGGAGCAGCGCGAGCCAGTTGCAGGTCGCGGCACTGCGCTGCCCGTACCACTCCTGGACCTATGACCTCGACGGCCGCCTGCTCAAAGCGCCGCACACCGAAGGCATCGACGACTTCCCTGCTGCGGAGCTCAGCTTGCACCCGGTCGCAGTGCGCACCTGGGGCGGCTTCGTCTTCGTCCACCTGACGCCCGAGCACGCGAGCGACTTCGACGCCGACATCACCGAGGTCGACGAGCGGCTGGCGCGCTATCCCCTGGCGAGGCTGGCGACCGGACTGAGCTTCAGCTACGACGTGGCGGCCAACTACAAGGTGCTGGCCGAGAACTACAACGAGTGCTACCACTGCGGTCCCGTGCACCCCGAGCTCACGCGGCTCGTCCCGTCGTTCGGCGGCGGCGGAAGAGAGCTGGAGTGGGCGGACGGCATCGCGCACCGCGAAGGTGCCTGGACGTTCACGATGACCGGCACCACCAACCGGCGCGCGTTCCCGGAGCTCGACGAGGGGGAGCGCACGCGCCACAAGGGCGAGCTGGTGTATCCGAACCTGTGGCTGTCGTGCGCCGCCGACCACGTCGCTGCCTTCGTGTCCTGGCCGCTCGACACCGCTCACACCCGGGTCCGGTGCGACCTGCTCTTCGAGCCCGAGGCGATCGCGGCCGACGACTTCGACCCCTCCGACGCCGGCGAGCTGTGGGACCTGGTCAACAGGCAGGACTGGGTCGTCTGCGAGTCGGTGCAGCGCGGGATGTCGTCACGTGCCTACCAGCAGGGCTGGTTCGCTCCGATGGAGGACGCCTCCGCCGACATCCACCGGTGGCTGCTGCCCCGTCTCGAGGCGACGTCGTGACCGCGTCCGTCGTCGACCGGAGCTTCGAGTACGTCGTCGTCGGGCTCGGCGCGCTCGGGAGCGCGACCGCGTACCAGCTCGCCAGACGCGGCCATCGGGTGCTCGGACTCGAGCAGTTCGAGCTCGGCCACGCGCGCGGCGCCTCGCACGACACCTCACGGATCCTGCGCCACAGCTATCACACGCCGGGCTACGTGACGATGACGTTAGCGGCGTACGACGACTGGCGGGCCCTCGAGGCCGACAGCGGGGAGCAGCTCGTGACGCAGGTCGGCGGGCTCGACCTGTTCCCGCCTGCCGCGGCCATCCCGGTCGACGACTACACCACCTCCATGTCCGCCTGCGGCGTGCCCTTCGACGTCCTGGACGAGGCCGATGTCGCGGCACGGTGGCCGCAGTTCTCGCTGCCGACCGGCACGGTGGCGCTGTACCAGGACCGGGCATCGATCGTCCCCGCCGGACGCGGGACCGCCGTGCTGCAGGCGGAGGCTCGGCGGTTCGGCGCGGAGCTGCGCGACTCCACCGCGGTCGGCGCCATCGAGCCGTCTGGCGGCGGGGTGCTGGTGCGGGCTGGCGATGCGACGTACTCCGCGCTCCGGGTCATCGTCTGTGCCGACGCCTGGACGAACCGCGTCCTGGAAGGCGTCGGCGTAGCGCTGCCGCTGACCGTCACGCTGGAGCAGGTGACCTACTTCCGACCGGCCGACGCGCGAGCCTTCCAACCGGGCCGGCTGCCGCTGTGGATCTGGATGGACGACCCGTCGTACTACGGCTTCCCCTGCTACGGCGAGCCGACCGTGAAGGCCGCTCGCGACTGCAGTGGAATCGAGACGACCGGGGACGACCGCCGCTTCGACCCTGACCCGGCGCAGCTGCAGGAGCTGAGGAGCTTCATGGCAGCGACGCTCCCCGGCGCGGGCCCAGCTGTCCGGTCGACGACGTGTCTCTACACCTTGACGCCCGACCGCGACTTCGTG
>JBBSIF010000130.1:0-6899 GCA_038232255.1 Propionibacteriales bacterium | reverse complement strand
GTCGCTCAGACGGCCAAGGAGCAGGTCCAGAACGTCACGTCGGACGTCCGCGAGCAGACTCGCCAGCTTACCGACGAGGCCCGTGGACAGCTGACGGAGCACGCCTCGTTCCAGCGGGACCGCGCTGTCGAGAGCGTCCGCTCGGTCGGTGACGACCTGAGCTCGATGGCGGAGAACGCGGAGGGGTCCGGTCTCGGAGTTCAGCTCGCACGCGAAGGTGGAGAGCTCGCTCACAAGGCTGCCGACTTCTTGGAGCAGCGCGACCCGTCCCAGCTTCTCGACGAGGTGCGCCAGCTCGCACGGCGTCGGCCCGGCACTTTCCTCGTCGGTGCCGCTCTCGCGGGTGTCGTCGCAGGCCGCCTCGCGCGGAGCGCGCGCAGCGCACAGCAGAGCGACAGCGGGTCGTCCAACACGACGTACCAGCAGACCTATCCCAGCACCTATGGCCAGACCTACCAGACCGACACCTACAAGACCACGGCTGAGCTCGGCGTTCCGGTCACCGGCCAGACGGCGGCGACGGATCCTGATCTCGCGTACGGCGTCGGCTCACCGGTGACTCCCGGTACGTCGACCTCCCAGAACCCGCCTACGGGAGACGCCTGGTGAGCTCCATGATGGGAAGTTCCAGCGCGGGAGAGGAGTCGAGCCCGCCGAACGTCGAGAACATCTCGCTCGGCAGCCTCTTCTCCTCCTTGTCCTCGGACATGTCGAAGCTGATGCGTCAAGAGCTGAACCTGGCGAAGGTGGAGCTCCGCGAAGAGGCCAAGCAGGCGGGCAAGGGCGTCGGAATGCTCGGCGGTGCTGCCTTCGCCGGCTGGATGACGGCCATCTTCTTGTCGATGACCCTCATGTGGCTGCTCGACAAGTGGATGGACCTGACGCTCGCGGCGCTCATCGTGACGTTGCTGTGGGGCATCCCCGCCGCCGTCCTCGCACTGAACGGCAAGAAGCAGCTGCAGCAGGTCAACATGAAACCCGAGCAGACGGTGGAGTCCCTTAAGGAGGACGCGGAATGGGTCAAAGCCCAGAAGAGCTGAGGGAAGAGATCGAGCGGACTCGACAGGATCTGAGCCGCGACGTCGACCTCATCAACGAGAAGGTCAGCCCGCAGCGCATCGTGCAGCGACGCGTTGACAAGACAATGACAGCCGTAGGGTCGATTCGGGAGCGTGTCATGGGCACAGCATCATCGGGAACCAGCGCGATCGGCGACAAGGCCAGCGCGGCTCAGTCCAGCGTGTCGGACGCGGTCGGGGCAGTCGGCGGCGCTCCGGACGCCGCTCGCAGGCAGGCTGAGGGCAACCCGCTCGCTGCCGGCCTGGTGGCCTTCGGAGCAGGCATGCTCATCGCCAGCCTGCTGCCCGCCTCACAGGCGGAGCAGAACGCGGCAGTCGCCCTCCAGGACAAGGCCAGCGACCTGAAGGAGCCCCTCAAGGAGGAGATGTCCCAGATCGCCAACGATCTCAAGGACGACATGCAGGCACCCGCTCAGGCCGCGGTCCAGTCCCTGCGGGACACGGCAACCGACGCCGTGCAGACCGTGCAGGAGCAGGGCAAGTCGTCAGCCCAGACGGTGACGTCGGAGGCGAAGGACGCCAGCCAAGAGGTACGCGACTCCAGCGGCAGCTAGCAGCGCCTCGGCTTTCCGAGAGGCAGCCAGCACGACACGATCGGCTCGCGCCGCTCAGCCCTTCAGGAGCTGGACCGGCGTGAGCCGATCGTGCGTTGTGCCGTCGCCCACCTGCCCGCTCGCGTTGCTGCCCCAGCACCAGGCGGTACCCGACATGCGCAGCGCGCACGAGTGGGCGGCGTACGGCGTGCCGCCCGCGGCCACCGTCTGCCACGTGGAACGCGAGCCGACCTGCCCGGGCGTCGAGCGGGAGCTGCGGCTGCCGTCCCCGAGCTGCCCGAACTGGTTGCCGCCCCAGCACCAGGTCGTGCTGTCGCGCCGAACTCCGCACGTGTGGCTGCCGCCGGGGTCGACGACGACCCAGTGGCGCCCGCCGCTGACCCGAGTCGGCACGGAGCGTCGTACTGTCGTGGCGTCGCCGAGCTGGCCGTAAGAGTTGTCGCCCCAGCACCAGGCGGTGCCCTCGCGTCGGATGCCACAGGTGGTCTCGTACCCGGCGTGCAGGGACGTCCAGTCGGTTCCCGAGCCGATCCGCGCGGGCACGTCACGACTGGTCTTGCGCCCGGCAGAGCCGATGCCGAGCTGGCCACTCACGTTGGATCCCCAGCACCAGGCACTGTGGTCGGTGCCGATTCCACAGGTGTGCTGGTTGCCCACATCGAGGGTGCTCCACAGCCGGGTGGTGTGCACCCTGACCGGCGTGGCGGAGAACGTCCTGCCGTGGTGGCCGTTGCCCAGCTTGCCGAAGTTGTTCGACCCCCAGCACCAGGCCGTGCCGTCGCCCCTGAGACCGCACGTGTGCGAGCTTCCGGTGCCGATGGCGGTCCAGTTGGACGCCCTGCCGACCTGGACGGGAACGAGGCGTTCAGTCGTCGAGCCGTCTCCCAGCTGGCCGGTGGCGTTGAAGCCCCAGCACCACGCGGTGCCGTCCTCGCGGAGGGCGCAGGTGTGGCTCAGGCCCGGCGCCACCGACGACCAACCTGAGCGGGTTCCCACCGGCGCAGGGACGGAGCGGCTGGTGGTGGTGCCGTCTCCGAGCTGACCCTGCCCGTTGTAGCCCCAGCACCAGAGCCTGCCGGTCGTGCGGATCCCGCAGGTCTGACTGCCTTCGCCGGGGACGACGGTCGCCCAACCGTCCGGCTGGCTCGAGGCCGGTGGTGACGCTGTGGCTGGCGCCGGCGTAGTCAGGACCAGCGCAGCCGCCAGGGCAGCCCCTCCACATGCCGATCCGATTCCCAGCCAACGTCTGCGCCGCACGACAACCCCCCCGGGTTCCACAGGAACTCTCCGTCTTGCGATCACTCTCCCCCTTAATTGCGAGAAAAGCCAATCTGAGCACAAAGCCGCCGGGCGGAGCCGGTCCCGAGGGGGGTGGGGCAGACTTGCACCGGGAGAGAGACCGCGACCAGAGGAGCGCAGATGGCAACGGATGTGGACGTCGTGGTGCTGGGGCTCGGACCAGGGGGCGAGTACGTCGCGACCGAGCTGGCCGAAGGAGGCCTCACGGTCGTCGGAGTGGACGAGCACCTGGTGGGCGGCGAGTGCCCCTACTACGGATGCATCCCCACCAAGATGATGAGCCGCGGCGCCAACCTCCTCGAAGAGTCCCGGCGCGTCAACGGGTTGGCAGGTTCGTCGGTGACCACGCCCGACTGGACACCGGTGGCAGCCCGGATAGCGGACGAGGCGACGGATCACTGGGACGACAAAGTGGCCGTTGACCGGCTCACCGCAGCCGGGGTGCGATTCGTCCGAGGTCACGGCCGGCTCACGGGACCCGGCACGGTCGACGTCGCCGGGGAGACCTTCTCCGCGCGCATCGGCGTCGTGCTGAACACGGGCACCGAGCCGGGCGTTCCACCCGTGGACGGCCTCGCGGGCACGCCGTACTGGACGAACCGCGACGCGGTGCAGGTCACGGAGGTGCCGGACTCCCTCGTCGTGATCGGCGGTGGCACGATCAGCGTGGAGCTGAGTCAGGTGTTCTCGCGGTTCGGTTCCGACGTGACGATCCTCGAGGTGGCAGGCCGCATCCTGGCGATGGAGGAGCCGGAGGCGGCGGACCTGGTCGCGACGGTCTTCGAGCGGGAGGGCATCCACGTGCACACCGGGGTGAGCATCTCGGGTGTGGAGTACGACGACGGACGCTTCGCTGTCGATCTCGGGCAGGAGGTGCTGCACGCCGACAAGCTGCTGGTGGCGGCGGGCAGACGCGCCCACCTGTCCGACATCGGCCTGGACACCGTCGGGCTCGACCCCGCGGCGCACTCCGTCGACACCGACGAGCGGATGCGAGCCGGCGAGAAGCTGTGGGCCATCGGCGACATCACCGGCAAGGGTGCCTTCACGCACATGTCCATGTACCAGGGCGGGATCGCCGTCCGCGACATCCTCGACCGATCCGGTCCGCAAGCCGACTACCGCGCAGTATCCCGCGTGACGTTCACCGATCCGGAGATCGGGGCGGTGGGTCTGACAGAGAAGCAGGCCCGCGACTCGGGCCTGACCGTCCGCATCGGGTGCACAGACGTCGCCACCTCGTCCCGGGGCTGGATCCACCAGGCCGGCAACGACGGTTTCATCAAGCTCGTCGAGGACGCGGACCGTGGCGTCCTGGTCGGCGCCACGTCGGCCGGTCCGGTCGGCGGGGAGGTGCTGTCGGCCCTGAGCGTCGCCGTACACGCCGAGGTGCCGACCGAGACGTTGCGCTCGATGATCTACGCCTACCCCACGTTTCACCGTGCGATCGAGTCGGCCCTCGACGACCTCTCTTGACCATCCGAGAGTTACGGGTCGACCATCCGAGAGTTCCGGATCGACCATCCGAGAGTTCCGGATCGACCATCCGACCGGTCAGCTGTCCCGGTTCGCGTAGAGGTCACGGAGCAGGGCGATCTCGGCGCCGTGGTGCAGCGCCTCCCGGTTGATGTGCAGCACCAGCGCCGCCATCGACGCCTCGGCGAAGGGTCCCTCGCTCGGACCGCACGGCTCGGCCAACCCTGCGTCGTGGAGCCCCTCGACTCCCCGCAGCCAGGCCGCGTAGCTCTCGTCCAGCTGCCCGAGGGCCTGGTCGGCCGTGCCGGCGTAGCGGTACGTCTCGTAGTCGACCGGAGGGCCGCCGAAGTGGTTGGCGACGCGCAGGCCGAACACGGCGACGATGAGATGCGCGAGCCGCCAGGCGATGGTCGTCACGGGCGCGGGACTGGGCTCCGGATAGGCATAGTCCATGACGAAGGCACCGCCGCCGGCCGACATCGCGGCGCGGCCCCGGCCCTGCGGCCGGATGCTCCACGTGTTGGCGACCGGCTCCCAGAAGTACTCCTCGTCGGTGAGACCTTCGAAGCGGGGACGCAGCTGACGTCGCCAGTGCCAGTCGAGCTGGTCGACCAGCTCGGATGTCCAGTTCAGTGTCATGGGCACATCGTCTCGTCGATCGCGGACGACGGCGGTCCGCGATCGGGAGGAAGATGGGCGGATGTTCGCTTCGTCCGCCCGGCTGCTCAAGCTGCTGACGCTTTTGCCGGCCAGGACGTCATGGAGCGGTCGCGACCTCGCCGATCGGCTCGCGATCACCGAGCGCACGGTACGGCGCGACGTGGAGCGCCTGCGCGAGCGCGGATACACCGTCGAGGCGTCATCCGGCGTGGGCGGTGGCTACCGGCTCGGCAGGGGACGGGCGCTTCCACCGCTTGTCCTCGATGACGAGGAGGCGGTCGCCGTTTCCGTATCCGGACGGCGGCCGGAGGGACCGTCGATGGCATCGGGGACGCAGCCATGCACGCGCTCGCGAAGCTCGAGCAGCTGCTGCCCAGCCGGCTGCGCTCCCAGGTCGCAGCGGTTCAGGTGGCCACTGACTCGATATCGGCCGGTACGCCGACCGTCGACCCGTCTTCCCTGCTGCAGCTGGCCCTGGCGTGCCGCGACGAGGTCCTGGTCAGCTTCGGGTACGTGAGCCATGACGGAGAGGCGACGCAGCGACGTGTGGAGCCGCATCGACTCGTGTGCACCGGCAGGCGCTGGTACCTCGTGGCCAGGGACGTTGACCGCGGCGGGTGGCGCAGCTTCCGCGTCGACCGCCTGCACGACGTGACCTCGTCGACGATCCCCTTCGTGGCGAGGGATGCGCCCGACGCCGTGGAGTTCGTCGCGCGGGGTGTCTCCTCTGCCGTCTACCGCTACCAGGCCAGTGTCAGGCTGGCGATGCCCGCTGAGCGGGCTGCGGAGCAAGTGTCGCCCGCGACGGGGGTCGTCGTACCCGTCGACGAGCAGTCGTGCGAGCTCACGACCGGGGCCGACTCCCTGGCGACGATCGCGCTGCATCTCGCGCTGCTCGAGTGTGACTTCGAGGTGCTGGCACCACCCGCACTCGGCGACGCCGTGCAGGCGCTTGCGCATCGGCTGCTGCGCGCATCCACGTCTGCCGGGACTCTCGGCGTCGGATCCGAGTCCCAGCCAAAACCATGTGCGGACGCGCAGCACGGTCGGGGAGGATGAGGTCGTGGGCCACGTCGACGTCGCGGGCGTCAGGCACGAGCTTCCCGACGGACGGGTACTGCTGGACGACGTGTCGTTCCGGGTGGGCGAGGGGGCAAAGGTCGCACTCGTCGGTGCGAACGGCGCTGGCAAGACCACGTTGCTGCGCATCATCACGGGCGACCTGGCGGCGCACGCCGGCACCGTCACGCGCAGCGGGGGGCTCGGCGTGATGCGACAGCTCGTCACCCAGGGGAACGAGGGCCTGACCGTTCACGACCTGCTGCTCTCTGTGGCGCCGGTGCGGGTCCAGGCAGCGGCCGAGCGAGTGTCCGCCTCCGAGCTCGCGATGATGCAGTCCGATGTCGAGAAGACGCAGATGAGCTATGCCGCGGCTCTGGGGGAGTGGGCCGACGCCGGTGGCTACGACAGCGAGGTGCTGTGGGACGTCTGCGTCGTGGCGGCACTCGGCACGTCGTACGACAAGGCGAAGTACCGCGAGCTCACGACGCTCAGCGGGGGCGAGCAGAAGCGGCTGGTGCTGGAGGCGCTGCTGCGCGGGTCGGAGGAGGTGCTGCTCCTCGACGAGCCTGACAACTTCCTGGACGTGCCTGCCAAGCTGTGGCTCGAGGAGCGTCTGCGCGAGTCAGCGAAGACCGTGCTCTTCGTGAGCCACGACCGGGAGCTGATGAGCAACACCGCCACCCGGATCGTCACCGTCGAGCTCGGCGGCGCGGGCAACACCGTGTGGACGCATCCCGGCAGCTTCGCGACCTACCACCAGGCGAGGCGG
>JBBSIF010000129.1:0-6994 GCA_038232255.1 Propionibacteriales bacterium | reverse complement strand
CGACGACATCCAGTTCCTCGAAGGGAAGATCCAGACCCAGGAGGAGTTCTTCCACACCTTCAACACCCTGCACAACGCGAACAAGCAGATCGTCATCACCTCCGACCGGCCACCGAAACGGCTCGAGGCTCTCGAGGACAGGTTGCGCAACCGGTTCGAGTGGGGGCTCATCACCGACGTCCAGCCACCCGACCTCGAGACCCGGATCGCGATCCTGCGCAAGAAGGCAGCCACCGAGCGGCTGACTGCTCCTCCCGACGTCCTCGAGTTCATCGCGAGCAAGATCCAGACGAACATCCGCGAGCTCGAGGGCGCGCTGATCAGAGTGACGGCCTTTGCCAGCCTCAACCGGCAGTCCGTCGACCTGACCCTCGCCGAGATCGTGCTCAAGGACCTTATTCCGGAGGGTGGCGAACCGGAGATCACCGCGGCGGTGATCATCGCGCAGACAGCCGCCTACTTCGGTCTCTCGATCGACGACCTGTGCGGCGCCAGCCGTAGCCGGGTGCTGGTGACCGCGCGCCAGATCGCCATGTACCTCTGCCGCGAGCTGACGGACCTGTCACTGCCGAAGATCGGCCAGCACTTCGGTGGGCGTGACCACACGACGGTCATGCATGCCGACCGCAAGATCCGGCAGCTGATGGCCGAGCGTCGAAGCGTCTACAACCAGGTGCGCGAGCTGACGAACCGGATCAAGCAGCAGGCGCGTCAGGCGTGATCCGTCGGCCCACATCCTGTGCACAGACTTGTGGACAGCTCTCTGGAGATGCTCGTTCCCTGTGCATACCGGCGCGCCTGAACGCCTGGCCGGGGCACCTCTCCACCGCGAGCTCGCGCCTCGGCACGCTGTCCACAGCCATCGAACGGCGATTTCGGCGCCCTGACCTGGGCCGATGGGACTTGTCCACAGCGTCCCCAGCTGCGACGACGACGACGAGGCTCCTGTTGGATGGCGAGGCCTGCAACGGACCTCGCGACCCGAGCTGTGGACACGGGCCGGACGGCGGCTCCCGGCGCTACCCCGCGTCGGCGCTGCGTGGCAGGATGCGCTCCACGATGAGATCAGCGGGCGCAACCGCAGAAGGGATGACAGCGTGAAGTTCCGGGTCGAACGAGACGTGTTCGCTGACGCGGTGGCCTGGACGGCGCGCAGCATCCCGACGCGCCCAGGAACGGTGCCGCAGCTGTCCGGCATCATGCTGAGCACGACGGCCGACGGCCTCGCCATGAGCGGCTTCGACTACGAGACGTCAGCGGAGGTCAGCACACCCGCGCAGGTCGCCGACGACGGCAACGTGCTCGTCTCCGGTCGGCTGCTCGCCGACATCGCCCGGGCGCTGCCCCATCAGCCGGTCGACGTCGCACTCGACGGCAGCAAGGTCGCGCTCACCTGCGGGAGCTCGCGCTTCAGCCTGCAGACCATGCCCGTCGAGGACTACCCGGCGCTGCCCGAGATGCCGTCGACCGTCGGATCGATCGACTCCGACGTCTTCACGACGGCTGTGACGCAGGCCGTCACGGCCGCCGGCCGAGACGACATGCTTCCCGTCCTCACCGGCGTCAAGATCGAGATCGACGGCGGCCGGCTGTCCCTGTTGGCCACGGACCGGTTCCGGCTGAGCCTGCGTGAGCTGACGTGGAACCCGGACCAGCCCGACATCGAGGCCAGCGCGCTGGTGCCTGCGCGGGTGCTGTCCGACACGGCGAAGTCCCTGGCGACTGGCTCCCGGGTGCAGATTGCCCTGGGAACCGACGGCAGCAGCGACGGTCTGATCGGCTTCGCCGCCGAGAGCGCCAGTGGACGCCGGCTCACCACCACCCGTCTCATCGAGGGCGCGTTCCCGAATGTGCGCCAGCTGTTCCCCAACGCCACCGAGGTCAGCGCCCGCCTGGAGGTGAGCGGGTTCATCGAGGGCGTCAAGCGGGTGTCGTTGGTGGCGGGCCGCAACACGCCGATCCGGTTGACGTTCACCGACTCGATGGTGACGCTCGAGGCCGGCAACGGTGAGGAGGCGCAGGCGTCGGAGTCGCTCGAGACGGCTCTGTCCGGCGCCGGAATGACGATTGGCTTCAACCCGTCGTACCTGCTCGACGGTCTCGGTGCAATCCCCGGCAGTCACGTTCACGTGTCGATGACGGAGCCTGGGCGTCCGGCCGCGTTCGCGTCCCTGTCCGACATCGACGCCGAGCCGGACCTCGACTTTCGCTATCTCCTCATGCCACTGCGGATGCAGGGCTGAGCCGACCCGGCACTGCCGGCACCGGAAAGGACGCAGCATGCACCTAGGACTCGTGGGTCTCGGGAAGATGGGCGGCAACATGCGCAGCCGACTGCGCAACGCCGGCCACACGGTCGTGGGCTACGACCACAACGCCGACATCAGCGACGCCTCCAGCCTGAGCGACATGGTCGACCAGCTTCCGCAGCCGAAGGTGGTCTGGGTGATGGTGCCGGCGGGTGCTCCCACGTTGTCGACCGTGAACGATCTCGCCGACCTGTTGGGGGAGGGTGACGTCGTGGTCGACGGCGGGAACTCCCGTTGGACCGACGACCAGAACAACGCCGAGATGCTCGCCGGCAAGGGCATCGGCTTCGTCGACTGCGGGGTCTCAGGCGGTATCTGGGGCCTGGAGAACGGGTACGCGCTGATGTGCGGTGGCGACCCGGACGACGTCAAGAAGGTACAGCCAGTCTTCGACGCTCTGAAGCCACCCGGTGACTTCGGTTTCGTCCACGCCGGGAGGGTCGGAGCGGGTCACTTCTCCAAGATGGTGCACAACGGCATGGAGTACGGCCTCATGCAGTCCTACGCAGAGGGCTGGGAGCTGCTGCAGAAGGTGGACCTGGTCGACAACGTGACCGAGGTCTTCCGGTCCTGGCGAGCGGGCACCGTGATCAGGTCCTGGCTGCTCGACCTGCTGGTGGCCGCGCTCGACGACGACGCCGACCTCGACCACATCGAGGGGTGGGCAGCGGACTCCGGAGAGGGGCGGTGGACGATCGAGGCAGCTATCGACAACGCGGTGCCGATGCACGCGATCACCGCGGCGCTGTACGCCCGGTTCCAGTCGCGGCAGGAGGAGTCGCCGGCCATGAAGGCGGTCGCGGCGATGCGTAACCAGTTCGGGGGGCACGCCGTACGCGCCGGCGGCGCGAAGCACGCCACTCCGTCGGCCGACATCGAGCAGTCCTAAGCCGGCGGTGTATGTCAGTCGGCTCTCGCTGACCGACTTCCGGTCCTACGAGGGGGTCGAGATCGAGCTGGCGTCGGGGATCTCAGCATTCGTCGGACCCAACGGCCAAGGCAAGACCAACCTCATGGAGGCGATCGACTTCGTCGCCAGCCAGTCATCCCACCGCGTCTCGAGCGACCAGCCGCTCGTGCGGGCGGGCGCGACGCAGGCAGTGGTCCGTACGACGGTCTGCCGAGGTGACCGCGAGGCTCTTCTCGAGCTCGAGATCAACCCCGGCAGGTCCAACCGGGCACGCCTGAACAGGTCGCCGCTGCCGAAGGTGCGCGAGGCGCTCGGGATCCTTCGCTGCGTGCTGTTCTCTCCCGACGACCTCGCCCTCGTCAAGGGCGACCCGGCAGAGCGCCGGAGGTTCCTCGACGATCTCCTGGTGTCGCGACAACCGAGGTTCGCGGGTGTTCGCAGCGACTACGAGCGCGTGCTGAGGCAGCGCAACAGCCTGCTGAGGAGTGCTGGCGGCAGAGGACCCGTCCGCCGGAGCGAGAGCGCGCTAGCGACCCTGGGAGTGTGGGACGCACACCTCGCGAAGGCAGGCGCCGAGCTGCTCGCAGCCAGGCTGGCCCTGGTCGACGACCTTCGCCCGTACCTGGCACGGCACTACGAGTCGGTCGCCGAGGGACTCGTCAAGCCGGCAGGCGGAAATGTCGCCTCGGCCACCTACCAGGCGTCGTGGCAGCTGCCCTCCGAAGTGCGCGATCGGGACAGCCTGACGGAGCTGATGCTCGCCGAGATCGCCCGGCGACGCGACGACGAGCTGGATCGGGCTGTCACGCTGGTCGGGCCGCATCGAGACGAGCTCGTGCTCGTCCTAGGGGACCTGCCGGCCCGCGGGTATGCGAGTCATGGCGAGGCCTGGTCGATGGCGTTGGCGCTTCGGCTGGCGTCTTTCGAGCTGCTCCGCGCCGACGGCGACGACCCCGTGCTGATCCTCGACGACGTGTTCTCGGAGCTCGACGACCTGCGGCGGCATCGCCTCGCCGGCGTCGCGGCGACGGCGGAGCAGGTGCTGGTGACCGCGGCGGTGCCTGCCGACATTCCAGACGGAGTGGTACGCCGGCGCTACGACGTCTTCGGCGGAACGGTGACGGCACATGGCTGACAGTGAGATGCCACCGGAGATCGAGCACCCGCAGCACCCGGAGGCGGTCGACGACATCCCCGCGGAGATTCCCCATGACCCGACGGGCCTCGAGCTGGCGCGGCGGGTGACGGCGCAGCTGCGGGGGGTGACCGGCGGCCGGCGACCGCCAGCCGGCGTCTCGCGCCGACGGAGAGCGGGAAGTCCTGCCGAGCTGTCCGGGGCGTATCCGGACGAGCGCGACCCGGCACCGCTCGCGTCGACCGTCCAGCGGCTGGTGGCCGACAGCGGCTGGTCGACCGACGTCTCGGTGCACACGGTTCTCGGCCGCTGGGCACAGATCGTCGGACCTGAGGTCGCGATGCACTGCACGCCGGACAGCTACGCCGAGGGAGTGGTGGCGGTGACGGCCGACTCGACGGCGTGGGCGACCCAGCTCAGGCTGCTGGCCGGCACGGTCGTCGCGCGGCTGAACGCCGAGCTCGGGGACGGCTCCGTGCGTCGGATCCAGGTGAACGGCCCGAAAGGCCCGAGCTGGCGGCACGGCCGCAGATCGGTTCGCGACGGCCGCGGACCACGGGACACGTACGGCTAGCGGACCACCCGGGCGTGAGGGGGACATCGTCCGGGGCGTTCTCGGGCGGCTAGCACACCCTGGAGGCCCGCGCAAGGGTGGTTCTGGTTTATCACCCGCCCGATCGCACGGCGAGAATGCGCTGATAGGCGCCTGGGTGACCTACAATGGACACCGGAGAGAAGCCGCGAACGCGTCGGGTCTGCCCCCAAGCGTGGGCGGCTTTTGTGATGACTGGGCAGGCACGCTGTGCAGGCGCAGTGTGCCGCACGGCCACTGGAGCCGAGCCGGCGATGTGAGCCTGAGTCGCCGCGTGATGATGCGGCCCGCGATGACCGGAGGTCTGCTGCGTGAGCGTTTCGGACGAGTCGCCGTACCCTGCCGATGACGCCGACGGCCCCGAGGTCGACGCTCCGGAGGCGGTGGAGGCGGCCGCACCCTTCGCCGAGGACGCCTCGCGACCGTCTTACGACGCGTCCGACATCCAGCTCCTCGAAGGTCTCGACGCTGTTCGCAAGCGGCCCGGCATGTACATCGGGTCCACCGGTGCGCGTGGTCTGCACCAGCTGGTGTGGGAGATCGTGGACAACGCGATCGACGAGGCCCTGGCCGGCTACTGCGACCACATCGACGTGACGCTGCTCGCCGACGGCGGGCTGCGTGTCGAGGACAACGGGCGTGGTATCCCGACTGGGATCCACCCCGTCGAGAAGGTGTCCGCCGTGACGCTCGTGCTCACTGAGCTGCACGCCGGAGGCAAGTTCGGTGGCGGGGGCTACAAGGTCTCCGGTGGCCTGCACGGGGTTGGTAGCTCGGTCGTCAACGCGCTGAGCAGCCGCCTCGATGTCGAGGTCCGCAACGCAGGCTTCCGCTGGACGCAGACGTTCCGGTACGGCGTTCCAGAGGCCGACCTCGACAGGCACGAGCCGACCGACGAGACCGGCACCACGATCACGTTCTGGCCGGCCGCGGACATCTTCGAGACCGTCGAGTTCTCCTTCGAGACGATCTCCTCCCGCGTCCGCGAGATGGCGTTCCTGAACAAGGGCCTCGAGATCGTCGTGCGCGACGAACGCGCCGCAGCGGAGCAGCTCGCCGAGGCGGTGGCCGACGCTGCGGTCGTCCAGCCCGCCGAGGAGGCGGCGGACGACGAGCTCGACGCCGCCGGCGGTGGGATGGAGCGGCGCTTCCTCTACGCGGACGGTCTCGTCGACTTCGTGCGCCACCTCAACTCCACAAAGCTCCCGGTGCACCGCACGATCATCGACTTCGAGGCCGTCAACGACGAAGCGGGAATGAGCCTCGAGGTCGCGATGCAGTGGAACGCGAGCTACACGGAGTCGGTTCACACGTTCGCCAACAACATCAACACCCACGAAGGCGGTACCCACGAGGAGGGTTTCCGGGCTTCCCTCACCACCACCGTGAACAACTGGGCTGACGAGTGGGGGCTGATCAAGAAGCGGGAGGACCGGCTGTCCGGAGACGACGTCCGCGAGGGGCTCACCGCGATCGTCTCGATGAAGCTCCTCGTGCCCCAGTTCGAGGGTCAGACGAAGACCAAGCTCGGGAACACCGAGGCCAAGTCCTTCGTGCAGAAGGTGGTGAACGACCAGCTGGGGCAGTGGTTCGCGAAGAACCCGGCGGAGGGCCGGGACATCGTCCGCAAGTCCATCGCCGCGTCGTCGGCGCGGATCGCCGCTCGGCGGGCGCGGGAGCTGGCGCGCAGCCGCAAGGGGCTGCTCGGGGGCGGCGGCCTGCCGGGGAAGCTGTCGGACTGCCAGTCGACGAACCCGGAGGAGTGCGAGGTCTTCATCGTCGAGGGCGACTCGGCGGGCGGCTCGGCGCGCGGTGGCCGGGACCCGCGCGTGCAGGCGATCCTGCCGATCCGCGGCAAGATCCTCAACGTCGAGAAGGCCCGCATCGACCGGGTGCTCGGCAACATCGAGGTCCAGGCGCTGATCTCCGCCTTCGGCACCGGCATCGGCGAGGAGTTCTACCTAGACAAACTGCGGTACCACAAGATCGTGCTGATGGCCGATGCCGACGTCGACGGTCAGCACATCCGCACCCTGCTGCTGACGCTG
>JBBSIF010000128.1:0-7092 GCA_038232255.1 Propionibacteriales bacterium | reverse complement strand
GTTCAGTCCAGCGAACGGCTGAGGCGCGGGTGCCTTCACCCATACGGTTGGCCAGTGGACTCCTACCCGGCGATTGCCTTCGGCATCGACCTGCACCTCAATTCCACGGGACCGCGAGGTCACACTTGGTGTGAGCCTTCCGATGTACGAGGGGGCAAGGGTCTGCGGCCACGGGACTGTGATCTGGCGGGCCGACATCCTGATGCCGTTGGCTGAGCACGATGAGCAACGCTTTCTGCAGTGGCTGGCGGACCCGGCAGCGCCGCTCGGCGACCCCTAGAAGCGCAGTCACGGCCGCGAGTCGCGCGATCGCAGCGGTGAGTCTTGCCGCCGCGTAGGGGAAATGCTGGTGCGCGGATCTGACGGTGTCACGTGCTATGGAGCGCCCGTGTTCAACGCGCGTCCCGGCCGGGGAGCGAAGCCAGGGACCGATTCGTCGATCGACTCGGCCGCCGACAGCGCGGCCCCGATGATGCCTGCGCGGTTCTGGAGCTTCGCTGGCACGATCTCGGTCTGGATGTCGACCAGATGGAGGAACTCGGCGGCATCCTTGCTGACCCCGCCCCCGACGACGATCAGATCCGGCGACAACAGCTTTTCGACGGTTCGGTAGTAGACGGTGAGTCGCTTGGCCCACTCGGGGTAGGAGAGGCCTTCATTCTCCTTGGCCGAGTGGGCGGCGCGTCTCTCGGCGATGTGGCCGTCGATCTCTAGGTGGCCAAGCTCGGAGTTCGGAACCAAAACACCGTCGTAGACGATTGCCGACCCAATCCCAGTCCCGAGGGTGGTGACGATCACCAGGCCGCGGCGCCCCGCCGCCGCGCCATACCGCACCTCGGCCAGACCTGCGGCATCGGCGTCGTTGACAACGTGCACATCGCGACCCGTGGCCGTGGTGAAAAGGGCGTCAGCGTCGGTGCCGATCCAGGCGCGGTCGATGTTGGCTGCCGAGCTGACGACCCCGTGCCGGACGACTGCCGGGACGGTGACGCCGACAGAGCCGGTGGAGTCGGGGAAGCGGCCCAAGAGCTCGACCAAGACGTGGGCCACCGCTTCGGGCGTCGAGGGCTGGGGCGTCTTGATCTTGACCCGGTCGGCGGCGAAGTCGCCGGGCCCGAGGTCGACGGCTGCGCCCTTGATACCTGAGCCGCCGAAGTCGATGCCGAAAGGAAGTGCATCCATGGCGCTCATCTCCTCACGAGGGGTCACGATGGCAGGTCTCCCTTTGGAGGAGGCCGGACCAATCCCTGGTTTCTCGTCGTTGCGCGGGCGCGCCGAGGTGATCCAGGATAAAGAGCCCCGAGGTAGTCCACAGCCCCTGGCCTGTGCGGGAAGCGCGGTGAACGTCCGATGCCTCGGCAGAAACTCGGGACTTCAAGGCGCCGAGGTGGTACGAACCGGGAGCCCGCCGGCGACGGCATCAGCATCGACAACAGCGACACGAGGAGTCCGCAGCAGCGGTTCGCCGACGGGTTCGTGGACGCGATGCGCCGGGTCGGGCTCGACGGTGCCGTGCCCGCGAAGGGTGGAAACCGGCGGCGTGTCCCGGTCACGGTCGACTTCGAGCATTTGAAGGCCGGAGTGGGCTGGGGGACGATGGTCGACACCACCGACCAGCTCGCTTCCCCGGGCACCGTCCGCCGGTTGGCGTGCGACGCCCAGATCATCCCGATAGTCCTCGGCGGGGACAGCCAGATCCTCGACCAGGGCCGGGGCTGCCGTACCGCCCAAGGGCCGCTGCGGACAGCGGTCAGGCGGTCCCACGCGCCTCACCGACTGCGTGGTCCTCGGCGGGTTTCACCACCGGCTGTACGACGACGGCACCTGGAGCATCCGGTTTGCCGGCGACGGCATCCCGGAGAGCATCCCACCGGCCGGGATCGACCCCGGTCGACGACCCCGATGCCACGAACGCTTCCACGAACGTCGCGCGCCCTGAGCCCCTGCTCCAAACGACGGAACCTGGCCGAGCGGTGCAGCCGTGCGCCAGGTCTCGGCCAGTCGACGGGTTCGTGCATACCGACTAGCTCATCGGGATTGCGGCGGCGAGCCGGACGATCCCGTCGAAGGCAGCACAAGGGCACTGCCCCCACCTGGCCAGCAGCTGAAGCCTGGCGGGATCGGCTTGTTGTTGCGCACCATCTCGTCCAGGATGTCGAGGCACTTGCTCACGAGGACGTTCGGGTCGTGGCTGACGGAGGCCGCAAGGTTCTCGTTGGCGCGCGCCTGAGCCGT
Organism: Propionibacteriales bacterium; assembly: GCA_038232255.1. Classification (GTDB taxonomy): domain Bacteria; phylum Actinomycetota; class Actinomycetes; order Propionibacteriales; family Nocardioidaceae; genus JAWWPG01. Next base: position 4,857 of record JBBSIF010000128.1, on the reverse strand, counting down.
CGCGGTCTTCTCCTTCTGCTGCGCGATGTGGGTGTTGGCCACCTCCGCCTGGTAGGCGTTCAGCTTCTGCTGGGTGCTCGCGTCGAAGCGGATGATCGGGATGATGACGTTGATGACGTCGATCTGCGCACCGATCTCCTTGCGCATCAGCGCTGCAACGGAGTTCCCGAACAGATTGAGGTCCGGAGTCGCACCGGCCCGGTTGTTCGCGATCTGATTCAGCGGGTTGTAGTCGTGCAAGCACGCCGTTGAGGGCGGCCTTGAGCTCTCGGGTGACGAGGCTGTCCCGGATCTTGTCCATGTCGTGGTAGTCCTGAAAGAGGACATCTCCGGCGACCGGCTTGATGCGCCAGCGGATCGTGTTGTCGAACACGGCATGGACTCGTTGCCGATCCGGATGTCCGTGCACTCCTCGGTGCCGGTGTAGTTGTCCGTCTGGATCGCCCCGTCGAGAGTGCTGACGTTCTCCCACGGCGCCTTGAGGTGGATGCCGTTGTCCAGGTGCCGCTCGGGGCGCCCGAACGACGTCTCGACACCGATGTCCCTGGTGCCGACGAACGTGACGACCGACGCGAGAAGCACCACCAGCGCGAGACCCGCGACGGAGAGCGGCAGCACTGCGGGCAGCCCCCGTTTCCCCCCGTCCACCCGGGACCGTCCCGTCAGAGCCCAGATCATCGTCGTGATGCCGCACAAAAGCAGCAGGAAGATCAGCAGTCCGAAACGGAATGTCATGCGGCGCCTCTTCTCGGTGGTGCCGAGCGCACCGTGGAAGAGGCTCAGGCTACGTCTCTCTCGGCGCCGGCCGTCGCGGCCACTGTCAGCTCTGGTCTGCGTCGAAGTCGCGATGGAGCAGCGCGCAGCGGAAGATGGGCTGATGGTGCGCCCGACGCCGGTGACGTTGCATGCGCATGCCGTGCTTACTCCGAGCCGGCGGCTCAGCCCCGGCTGGGTCACGGTGCGTGGCTCCGTCGTCACCGCGCTGGGATCCGGTCGGCCGCCGACCGAGGGACACGTCGTCCGGCTAGGCGGGCATCTCATCGTTCCCGGGTACGTCGATCTGCACGTCCATGGCGGCGGTGGCGCGCAGGTCAACGGCGACTCGGCGAACGACGTCCGGGGGTCGGTACGGCGGTTCGCGGACCACCATGTCAGACACGGCACGACGGCGCTGCTCGCCACCGCGGTGAGCTGCCCGCCAGACGAGCTGCTGGAGGTCGTCCGCGGGATCGCCGCCTGCATGGAAGACCCGCAGGCAGGCGCGCGGATCCTAGGAGCTCACCTCGAGGGACCTTGGTTGTCCCCGGCTCGGGCCGGCGCGCAGGACATCCACTTCCTGCGACCGCCCGACGCCGGCGAGCTCGGACGCCTTCAACGAGCGGCGCCAGACACCATTCGGCGGGTGACGCTCGCCCCCGAGCTTCCCGGTGCGCTCGCCCTCATCGGTGAGCTCACGAGGCACCGGATCGTGGCGTCGATCGGGCACACGGACGCCGACTTCGCGACGGCCCAGGAGGCCATCGAGGCAGGCGCCACCTCCGTCACGCACCTGTTCAACGCCATGCCTGGCCTGCATCACCGCGACCCCGGCCCCGCCGCCGCGGCGCTGCGCGACGCCAGAGTAACGGTCGAGCTGATCGCGGACGGCGTCCACATCCATCCGGCGGTGCTCGCTCTCGTCGTACGCGCTGCGCCGGGTCGAGTAGTCGCGGTCACCGACGCCGTCGCAGCCACGGGCCTGGCCGCCGGCCGCCACGAGATTGGCCACGGAGCGGTGGACGTCGCCGCCGGACGGGTGAGCATGGTCGACGCGCCGCAGACGCTCGCCGGCAGCGTGCTGACGATGGACGAGGCGGTCGCCAACCTGGTGCGGGCCGGGGTATCGGTCCAGGAGGCGGTGACGGCAGCCACCGCGACGCCGGCGCGGACCATCGAGGACAGCTCGATCGGGGTCATCCGGGTCGGCTCAGGCGCCGACCTCGCCATCCTCGACCCCGAGCTGCGCTGCTCGGCGACGGTCGTCGGTGGCCGCGCCGTGCATGACCCGGAGGACCTTCTCCAGGGCGCGCTCCCGGCACCAGCGGGCTAACGCAGCCGCAGCACGAAGACGCCCCAGCCGAGACAGCGTCGCTGGTAGGCAAGGTGCGACGCGCGCGATTCGGCTAGGTGCTCCCTCATCGCTAGCGCATCGGGGTGGCCTGCGTTGCCGTGCAGCCACCGCTCGACCGTCCACCACTGCCCCGCGGCGTACCGGTCCCAGCTGTCACCGTCGGCCAGCACCATCTCCACGAGCTCGGCGCCGGCCGACTCGAAGCGCTCCAGCGTGGCCGGCAGCGACACGAACTCGTCTGGCGGAACGCCCATCGCGCCGTACGCCGCACCGGGCGGCTCCTCGTTCCAGAACGGCTCGCCGACGAGGACGAGGCCGTCAGGTCGCAGCGCCGGGCGCATCAGGTCGATCGTGCCGGCCACGCCGTCGCCGATCCAGGTGGCACCGATGCAGGAGACCACGTCGTAGGCGGAGCGGTTTGCAATGAAGGCGCTCGCGTCAGCCCGTTCGAAACGCACCCGCTCATCGACCCCGAGCTCCACCGCTCGCGCCCGGGCGGCAGGAACGAAGACCTCGCTGATGTCGACGCCCACGCCGCCGACGCCGAACCGCTCGGCCCAGCGGCAGAGCATCTCGCCCTTGCCGCACGCCAGATCGAGCTGTTGCCGACCCGGCTGCAGCCGGCAGATCTCGCCCAGCAGCATCAACTTCTCGTCGGTGAACGGGTTGAGGATGCGGTGCTCGGCCTCGGCAATCTCGTGCATGCGGAGAGAGTCCATAGGCTGCGATGCTGCCAATGTTCTCGGCGGATGACGAAGGATTTACCAGGGCGCCAGGGTCTCACTACGTGATGCGCGCGCTTCGGGCTACGTGATGCGGGAACTTCGCCGCTCGATGGCGACGACGTCGCGCCACTGGCCGGCGAGCGGTCCGTAGGTCATCTTGCCGAGGCGCTCGCGGACTCCCACCACGCGGAACCCTGCCGCTGCGTGCACGGCGAGGCTGGCGGTGTTCTCCGGGAAGATCCCCGACTGGATCGTCCAGATCCCGGCCGACTCGGTCGACGCCGCGAGGGAAACGAGCAGCAGGCGTCCGACGCCCCGTCCGTGAGCCGAGGGGTCGACGTACACGGCGTGCTGAACGACACCGCAGTACGCGCACCGGTCGGAGGCCGGTGACACGGCAACCCACCCCAGCACCGCATGGCTGGCCGCGACCGCCACGAACCGGTGATCGGGCAACCGGGCGCCGTCGAAGGTCTCCCACGTCGGTGGCGCACTCTCGAAGGTCGCGTGCCCGGTCGCGATGCCCGCGGCGTAGATGTCCCGCACCTGCGGCCAGTGCTCGGCCGTCATCGCGACGATGCGCACCTGCCCATGGTCAACGGTGATGGTCAACGTGCTCCCTTACGCCGCGGACGGTGCTGCCGATGAGTCGGACGCAGCCACCCGGCGTCTCCGCGAGGTCGAGGACGCCACAGCCCTCGTCGTCATGCCACGTCCGCACGGTTGCGCGAGCAGCCACCGGCACCGGCCCTCAGCTCGCCTTGCGGAGAACACGCGGTCGGCGGTCCCGGCTGCGCGAGGCGCGCTCACCTGACTCCGGTGACTCCGACAGCATCCGTAGTACCGCCGCCTCGAGGGCCACCTGTCGCTCGGCCGGCGAGTCGTAGGTGCGGCGTACGGCGGCCGCGATCGTGACGCCGTCGTCGTACAGGTCGATGACCCGGGGGTCGATGTAGGCAGAGCGCGCGACCGTCGGAGTGTTGCCGAGGTACTGCGAGACCTGCACGACGGCGGAGCGGACAGCCCGCTTCCGGGAGGCCGCGGTGTTGCCCGGCTCGGGCGACCCCGCCAGGGCCGCGGCGGCGATGACGGTGGCGTGCCAGGTGCGGAAGTCCTTGGCGGTCAGCTCGTCGCCGACGACCTCCTTGAGGTAGCTGTTGACCCGACCGGCGTCCATGTCCACCCACCCGCGCCCGGACCGGTAGGCCAGCAACCGCTCTCCGCCCCGCCGCCTGCGCATCGCGTCGACAGCTCTGATCACCTCGAGGTCGTCGATCTCGATGGTGCGCAGGACGCCGGACTTGCCGGTGAACGAGAAGACGAGTCGGCCGTTACGCCGGCGCACGTGGCGCTTCTCGAGCGTGGTGAGGCCGAAGCTGCCGTGCTCGTCGGCGTACACGTCGCTGCCGATCCTGAAGCAGCCGAGGTCGAGGAGGCGGACGGCGGTCGCGGCGGCGCGCTCGAGCGGCATCTTGTCCAGCGCCAGGTGCTGCTGGACCATCTCGCGCACCGCCGGAAGGGTCTGCGCGATCGTCGAGACCCGCTCGAACTTGAGCTGGTCACGCTGCAGCCGCCACTGCGGGTGATAGATGTACTGCCGCCGGCCGGCCGCGTCGACGCCCACCGCCTGGATGTGGCCGTTGGGCCACGGGCAGATCCATACGTCGGTCCACGCGGGCGGGATGACCAGCGCCTTGACCCGCGCCACCTGCTCAGGGCTCAGCGGGTCGCCTGCCGTGTCGAGGTAGACCATGCCCCGCCCGCGCTTACGGCGGGTCCAGCCCGGCGAGTTGGGGGAGACCCTGCGCAGGCGAGCCATGGGGGCAAGATACCGCTGCCTCTCCAGGATGCTGACGAGTCCTTGCTCGCCGACCGTCGTCAATGGCTGGGTTGCGCGTCTGCCTGGCAATCGTGACGTCGAGCAGCTCGTTGTAGCAGACCGGCGCAAAGTGCTCGAACGAGCTGTTGGGGTCGATGTACGGCGACGAGGGCGGCGGCAGGGTTCGATCGAGCTGTTCCGGT
>JBBSIF010000127.1:0-7231 GCA_038232255.1 Propionibacteriales bacterium | reverse complement strand
TGCTCGCCGGTCGGCTCTGCCGGCAGTGCCAGGATCTGGGCGACGCTGTGGCGGATCTCAGGCCCGCAGACCATCCGCGCCGGGGCCGACGGCTGCCGACCCCTGTCGGACATCGTCATGCCCGGCGCCATCGTCATCCCCGGCGCCATCGACATCCCCGGTGACATCGCCATGCTGGTCGAGCTCGACCGCCCGGGGGCAGGGCTGCCGGCAGAGTCGGCCGACGCGCATCCGGTGACCACGACAGCCGCCGCCGCAAGCGCTGCAAGAGCCGCACGGGTGCGGGCCCCGGCACCGCCGGCCGGCAGCCCTCCGCATCGCCCGCTCATGACCGGGATCCGGGGAGAAGATGGGCGAAGGCGACGATGTTGCCGTCGTACTCCTGCCGGGACGAGTTCCAATTCCCGCAGGTGATCAGCCGGAGCTCGGCTCTGTCGGTGTTCCCGTAGACGGGAACGGTGGGGAAGTGCGCCTTGGGATACTCCCGGACACCGTCCACGGAGAACGTGGCGGTGCTGCCATCGGCTCTGCTGACCGTGATCGTGGCCCCGGGCGCCAACGAGCCGAGGCGGTAGAAGACGGCCGGGCCGGTCTCCCACGAGTCGACGTGGCCGGCAATGACGGACGGACCGCGCTGGCCGGGCGTCGGCGAGTGCGAGAACCACCCGGCGAGCAGCGGTTTCCACGGCACCTGGAGCGACCCGTCAGCATTGAGACCGAGCTGCAGGAGGCTGGTGTGGACGCCGATCGAGCCGATGTCCAGGTGGACCGGGCGCGACCGCGCCAGGACGGGTCCCTGGGGCGCCGGGGTGAGTGAGCTGGAACGTCCGGGACCGGCCGGGACACTGGGAGCCGCGGGAGGCGCCGGGTCCGGAGCCGGCGACATCGGGCGGCTGCCGGCCTGGGCAGCGGAGGGTTGAGGGGGCGTGGAGCCGCCGGAGAAGCCGGCGAAGCCCAGCACCAGGGCTACGACGCCGATCACCGCGAAAAGAGCGGCAGCCGCCGCGGCGTAGGCACCGCGACGACTGCCCCTCGGTTCTGACATCGAGTTTCAGCTACGGACGGATGAGCGGCGCCAGAGGACCAAGGCACCCGCTGCCAGAGCCAGCGACGTCGCGCCTGCTACCTGCATCGTCGTGTTGTCGGTCGCGGTCGAGCCACCGTCACCGGTCTGGGCGCCACCTGTCGGGATGGATCCCAGCTGCGCGACGTTCAACGCGCCACAGAGGGCAGGAGAGGTGGCGGCCAACGGCAGTGACGGCACCAGGTCGCTCTTCTCGCCCTGTGCCTTCGTGCTCAGCGTCGCCGGGTCGAGCCCGTGGACGACGATCACGGCGTTGCCGGCCTTCACCTGGGACAGGGTCGCCGAGTCGAGCGTGATGGTGCGGTCATATGCGAAGCCGGCGCCGCCAGGGGCGATCTTCACGTTGGCCGCGTCGCTCGGCGTCGTGCCGCCCGACACCGACAGCGTGGTACCGATCGCCCCGTATGCGGGCTGGCCCTCCGTCGTGTTCACGACTCCGTCGGCGTTCTTGTCCGCCGAGGGAGCGGGGCACATGCCCGCGCCGTTGATGTGGATGTGCTGGACGTGCGGGTACGCCGCTCCCATGAAGGTGGCCGCCAAACCACTCACCTCTTCGTGGATCGTCGCCTGACTGCCGTTCAGCTTCAGCGTCAGCCAGCCCGAGCCGGTGGCATGGTTCAGCGGGTTGAGGGTGGCTTGATACCACGTGCCGTCAGAACTAGCTGCCTGGGCTCCTGCGGTGAGCGCTGGTGACACCAGCGTCAGACCGAGTGCTGCCAGTGCTGCGAGAGGTCCCGCCGTCTTCTTCTGCATCTCATGCTCCTTAGCACCCGTCGTCTCGACGGGCGGTGGACAGAGGGGCGGGGGAGCATCGCGTGGATCGTCGTCCAGCCGGAGCGCCCTCTCATCCCCGTTTTGAGAGGATTCGCCACCGTCCACGTCCGGGATTGGTCGCAGCGGCGCTTGCCTCCCAACAGGCTCTTCCCCTTGATCGGAGCGAGCGATCGCTGTAATTTAAATTACATGATTACGAACGAGCAAACCCCGAACGACATTGCGGCGTGGTTCCGGGGCCGGCTGCCCCAGGAGTGGACGGCACAGGCACCGGAGGTGACGGTCGACAAGGAGGAGATCATCGTCCGGGTCCAGGTCGCCGTGCCCGAGCTGGGCGAGGGGGCAGACGAATCAGCGGTGTCGGAGGCAGCGGCCGGCCGCATCTCGAGCTGGCGGGAGGAGACCCGCGAGGCCCGTATCGCGATCGCACAGGAGGCCCAGCGTCGCTTCGCCCGCACGGTGTCCTGGGGCGTCACGGTCGGCGACGAGCGCGCCCTCTTCACCCACATCGCCGTTCCGGCGATGACTCGGCTCCGCCAGCCTGAACGCCAGGTGCTCGACACCCTCGTGGAAGCCGGTGTCGCGCGGTCCCGCGCGCACGCTCTTCGGTGGTGCGTCAAGCTCGTCAGCAGCCACAGCGAGGAATGGCTGACAGACCTGAGGTCCGCGATGGACACCGTCCACACGGTGCGCGAGCAGGGCCCCGCTGCCTGACCTGGCCACGGGGGGTTGCACGTCGGCGTGCCGGGGAGCCTGCAATGGTTTTGACCCCACCCGGGGCACCCGGTAACGTGAGTGTTCGTGCCTGGCGGCAGCCAGGACATTTTGCGCGCCGCGCCGGCTCGCATCGCTCACGGTCTCGAACCTCGGCGGATGCCTGCGTTCCGCGACGTGCTCACCAGCAGTCAAGCCGACAGGAAAGAGACTCACGCGGTGCCCACCATTCAGCAGCTGGTCCGCAAGGGTCGTCAGGACAAGGTGTCGAAGACCAAGACACCGGCGCTGAAGGGCTCACCCCAGCGGCGAGGCGTCTGCACGCGGGTGTACACGACCACGCCGAAGAAGCCCAACTCCGCCCTTCGCAAGGTGGCGCGCGTCCGCCTCACCAGTGGCATCGAGGTGACGGCCTACATCCCAGGCGTCGGCCACAACCTGCAGGAGCACTCGATCGTCCTCGTGCGTGGCGGCCGGGTGAAGGACCTGCCGGGTGTGCGCTACAAGATCATCCGCGGCTCGCTCGACACCCAGGGCGTCAAGAACCGCAAGCAGGCTCGTAGCCGGTACGGCGCCAAGAAGGAGAAGAGCTGATGCCGCGCAAGGGTCCCGCACCGAAGCGCCCCGTCGAGATCGACCCGGTCTACGGCAGCCCGTTGGTCACGCAGCTCATCAACAAGGTCCTCGTCGACGGCAAGAAGCAGGTCGCGGAACGCATCGTGCACACGGCGCTGGAGGGCTGCCGCGACAAGAGCGGCACCGATCCGGTGGTCACGCTCAAGCGAGCCCTCGACAACGTCAAGCCGACGCTCGAGGTTCGCAGCCGACGCGTGGGTGGAGCGACGTACCAGGTGCCGGTGGAGGTGCGGGCGAGCCGCTCGACGACGCTCGCGCTGCGCTGGCTGGTGCAGTACTCGCAGGCGCGTCGCGAGAAGACGATGTCGCAGCGGTTGATGAACGAGCTGCTCGACGCGTCCAACGGTCTCGGCGCCGCCGTCAAGCGCCGGGAGGACACCCACAAGATGGCCGAGTCGAACAAGGCGTTCGCCCACTACCGCTGGTGACCACTCAGCCACCTGAGTTGCTGGACTGCCGGTCAACCCCAGGTGCCCACGCTGGCTTGGATGCCTGCACAGGTTGCCACTGGGGCGCGGTACGGCGGTTTGATGAGCGCCAACTCGCGGGTACGGCGGTTGGATGAGCGCCGTACGAGCCGGCGGCGGATCCATCGAGGCGCCGATACTGGCGCGACGCAGGGCATAGCGACGCAGGGCATAGAGCAGCACCTTTGATTGTTGACAAAGTACGACGACATTCACCGACAGAGTTGAGGAAGCGCAAGCGTGGCAACCGTCATCAAGACCGACCTGGGCAAGGTTCGCAACATCGGCATCATGGCTCACATCGATGCCGGCAAGACCACGACCACCGAGCGGATCCTCTTCTACACCGGCATCAACTACAAGATCGGTGAGGTCCACGACGGGGCCGCCACCATGGACTGGATGGACCAGGAGCAGGAGCGCGGCATCACGATCACGTCGGCCGCGACGACCTGCATGTGGAAGGACCACACGATCAACATCCTCGACACGCCGGGGCACGTGGACTTCACCGTCGAGGTGGAGCGCTCGCTGCGCGTGCTCGACGGTGCCGTTGCGGTGTTCGACGGCGTCGCCGGTGTCGAGCCGCAGTCGGAGACGGTCTGGCGGCAGGCCGACCGCTACAAGGTCCCCCGCATGTGCTTCGTCAACAAGCTCGACCGGACCGGCGCGGAGTTCCACCGCTGCGTGGAGATGATCGAGTCACGCCTCGGCGCGGTCCCGCTCGTGCTCCAGATCCCCCTCGGCACCGAGGCCGACTTCATCGGCGTCGTCGACCTGATCGGCATGCGTGCGTTCACCTGGCGCGGCGAGACCGTGAAGGGCGAGGACTACGAGGTCGAGGAAATCCCAGCCTCGCACGTCGAGTCCGCCAAGGAGTGGCGCGACCGGCTTCTCGAGACGATCGCCGAGGCCGACGACGACATGATGGAGCTCTATCTCGAAGGCCAGGAGCCCACAGCCGAGGCGCTGCAGGCCGCCATCCGCCGCGCGACACTTGCCGCCACGCTGACGCCGGTGCTGTGCGGCACGGCGTTCAAGAACAAGGGCATCCAGCCGCTGCTGGACGCCGTCATCGCCTACCTGCCGTCACCGCTCGACGTCGGGGCCGTCGAAGGCCACGACGTCAAGGACCCCAGTGTGGTCGTGGAGCGCGCTCCTGACGAGTCTGCGCCGTTCTCGGCGCTCGCGTTCAAGATCATGACGGACCAGCACCTCGGCAAGCTCACCTACCTGCGCGTCTACTCGGGTCGTCTGGACACCGGTACGACGGTCCTCAACCCCACCAAGGGACGTAAGGAGCGCATCGGGAAGATCTACCAGATGCACGCCAACAAGCGCGAGGAGATCGCGTCAGTCGGGGCCGGGCACATCGTCGCGGTGATGGGTCTCAAGGACACCACCACCGGCGAGACCCTGTGCGATCCCGCGAAGCCCGTCGTGCTCGAGTCGATGACGTTCCCCGCTCCGGTCATCCACGTCGCGGTCGAGCCGAAGTCGAAGGGCGACCAGGAGAAGCTCGGCACCGCCATCCAGCGACTCTCGGAGGAGGACCCGACGTTCCAGGTCCGCACCGACGAGGAGACCGGTCAGACGATCATCGCCGGCATGGGCGAGCTGCACCTCGAGGTCCTCGTCGACCGGATGCGCCGTGAGTTCAACGTCGAGGCCAACGTCGGCAAGCCGCAGGTCGCCTACCGGGAGACCATCCGCCGCGCCGTCCAGAAGGTCGAGTACATCCACAAGAAGCAGACGGGCGGATCGGGACAGTACGCCAAGGTCATCATCGACATGGAGCCCACCGGGGGCGGCGACGGCGGCTACGAGTTCGTCAACTCCGTCACCGGTGGCCGCATCCCGCGCGAGTTCATCCCGCCGGTCGACGAGGGCATCCAGGAGGCCATGGAGTTCGGCATCCTGGCCGGCTACCCGATGGTGGACGTCAAGGTCACGCTGCGAGACGGCGCCTACCACGACGTCGACTCCTCGGAGATGGCTTTCAAGATGGCCGGCCGGATGGTGTTCAAGGACGCCGCCCGCAAGGCGGACCCCGCGCTCCTCGAGCCGGTCATGGCCGTCGAGGTCATCACGCCCGAGGCCTCCATGGGTGAGGTGATCGGCGACCTGAACTCGCGGCGCGGCCACATCCAGGCCATGGAGGAGGGTCCGGGTGGTGCCAAGGTGGTGCGTTCGCTGGTTCCCCTGTCCGAGATGTTTGGATACGTTGGTGACCTGAGGTCGAAGACGCAGGGTCGCGCGTCGTACTCCATGCAGTTCGACTCGTACGCCGAGGTTCCGCGGAACATCGCTGACGAGATCATCCAGAAGGTCCGCGGAGAGTGACCCGCTAGGGTTGCGCCCGACGCGATGCACAGTCGCATCGCCGTCACATATCTACCTAGGAGGAAGTCCAAGTGGCGAAGGCCAAGTTCGAGCGGACCAAGCCGCACGTCAACATCGGCACCATCGGCCACATCGACCACGGGAAGACCACTCTGACCGCGGCGATCTCGAAGGTGCTGCACGACAAGTTCCCTACCCTGAACCCGCAGTTCGCCTTCGATGACATCGACAAGGCGCCGGAGGAAAAGCAGCGCGGGATCACGATCTCGATCGCCCACATCGAGTACCAGACCGACAAGCGTCACTACGCCCATGTCGACTGCCCGGGCCACGCCGACTACATCAAGAACATGATCACCGGCGCCGCCCAGATGGACGGCGCCATCCTGGTGGTCTCGGCGGCCGACGGCCCGATGCCGCAGACCAAGGAGCACGTGCTGCTCGCCCGCCAGGTCGGCGTGCCCTACATCGTCGTCGCGCTGAACAAGGCCGACGTCGTGGACGACGAGGAGATCCTCGAGCTGGTCGAGCTCGAGGTCCGCGAGCTGCTCTCGTCGTACGACTTCCCGGGCGATGACCTGCCGGTGGTCCGGGTCTCGGCGCTCAAGGCGCTCGAGGGCGACGCCAAGTGGTCAGAGTCGATCCTGGAGTTGATGAACGCGGTCGACACCTCGATCACCGAGCCGGTCCGCGACGTCGACAAGCCGTTCCTGATGCCGATCGAGGACGTGTTCACCATCACCGGCCGCGGCACCGTGGTGACCGGCCGGGTCGAGCGCGGCATCGTCAAGGTGAACGAGACGGTCGACATCGTCGGGATCAAGGAAACCACGGCCTCGACGACCGTCACCGGCGTGGAGATGTTCCGCAAGCTGCTCGACGAGGGCCGCGCCGGGGACAACGTCGGACTGCTGCTGCGCGGCATCAAGCGCGAGGACGTCGAGCGCGGGCAGGTCATCACGAAGCCGAAGTCGATCACTCCGCACACCCAGTTCGAGGCGAATGTCTACATCCTGTCCAAGGACGAGGGCGGCCGGCACACGCCGTTCTTCAACAACTACCGCCCGCAGTTCTACTTCCGCACCACCGACGTGACCGGCGTGGTGACCCTGCCCGAGGGCACCGAGATGGTCATGCCGGGCGATAACACCGAGATGACCGTCCAGCTGATCCAGCCCATCGCCATGGAGGAGGGCCTGCGCTTCGCCATCCG
>JBBSIF010000126.1:0-7284 GCA_038232255.1 Propionibacteriales bacterium | reverse complement strand
GGGGCGGACGTCGCGACGAACGGCTATCGGACTCCGGCCGGGCGGAGCTGGACGCTGACCCGCGGACCCACCGGCTTCGCGGTCTTGAGGATGGCGTGCTCCCAGGTTCGCTGGCACGAGCCGCCCATGACGATGAGGTCTCCGTGCCCGAGGTTGAAGCCCAGCGTGTCACCGCGACCGTCGCGGGGACGGAGCGAGAGCCGCCGCGCGGCGCCCAGGGACACGATCGCCACCATGGTGTCCTCCCAGCGGCTGCGGCCGATGGTGTCGCCGTGCCAGGCCACGCTGTCCTCACCGTCGCGGTAGTAGCACAATCCGGCCGTCCGGAACGGCTCGCCGAGCTCATGTCGATAGTGGTCACTCAGCTGCTCGCGCGCCGCCGCGAGAAGCGGGTCGGGCAGCTCGTCGTGTTCGCCGTACCAGCTCAGCAGGCGGGGGACGGACACGACCCGCTCGTACATCTGGCGACGCTCGGCTCGCCACGGCACGGTGTGGACCAGCTTGACGAACAGGTCGTCCGAACCGCTCACCCAGCCGGGCAGCACGTCGACCCAGGCGCCGCGGGTCAGGGTCGTTCGCCGGACCTGGCTGAGCGCGCCGATCGTCGGTGCGGGGGCAGTGTCGAGGAGTGAGGCCTGGAAGGACAGCGCCATGCCCACTAGCCTAGTCGAGATCGAACGTATGTTCTAGTCCTCGTGCCTCTAGGGTGGCCGCATGACGCGCACGGCTCTGACTCGCCTCCCGGAGAAGGGGTCGGCGGACCGCTCGGTGCTCGACGCGCTGGTCGACGAGAGCCGGGTTGGGCACGTCGCGCTCGTCGCGGACGGTCATCCCGTCGTCCTGGCGACGGCGATCGCGCGCGAGGCCGACCGGGTGCTCATCCACGGCTCCACCGGCTCGCGCTGGATGCGACTGCTGGCCGCCGGCGCGTCAGCGAGCCTCGCGGTGACGGCGCTGGACGGCTTGGTGCTGGCGCGCTCGGCGTTCGAGTCGTCGATGCACTACCGCAGCGCCGTGCTCTTCGGCTCGTTCAGCGCCGTCGACGATCCTCCCGAGAAGGTGCGCGCTCTCGACGTCATCACGGAGTCGCTGCTGCCCGGGCGGGTCGCGGAGCTGCGCCGCCCCAGCACCAAGGAGCTGGCCGCCACCCTCGTGCTCGCGCTGCCGATCACCGAGTGGTCGCTGAAGGTGTCCGACGGCTGGCCGGAAGACCCGGACGAGGACGTCGACGGTCCCGCCTGGGCGGGCGTCGTACCCCTACGCCAGCTCACCGGTACGGCGCGCCCGGCCCCCGACCTCCGTGCCGGCGTCCCCGTGCCGGCCTCCGTACACGGGCTGGGCCGAGAGCGCGGATAGTGGCATCGCGGCGACGCCGTCAGGCAGCTGGTGGCACCGAACGGGTCCGCTGTGCGGCAGGCCCCCGTTTGGAGCGCCGTGCAGACTAGAGAGAACGGTTCTCCGGAGCCGAGGGGTCACCTGCGGGGGTACGTCGACGGAGGCACCATGCGCAGGTTCACCCGGGCACCCCGCACAGCAGCAGCGGCAGTCGCCGTCCTGGTGGCGACGACGGCTTACGCAGCGGCCGCGTGCGCGAGCGTGCCGGCATCCCCCGACCCAACGCCGGTGTCGGCGGCTCCACTGCCCTCGATCACGGCGGGGGCCAACTGGACGACGTACCACTTCGACCAGTTGCGGCACGGGTACGACGCCACCGCCGCCACTGCCAGCGGCAACCTCAACATCGCGTGGGCCAGCGCACTGGACGGCGCGGTCTACGCCGAGCCGCTCGTCGTCGACGGCACGATCATCGCCGCCACCGAGAACGACTCGCTCTACGGCCTCTCGCTGTCCGGGAACGTGCTCTGGCGGACGCACGTCGGGAGTCCGGTTCCGCTGTCCAAGCTGCCCTGCGGCAACATCGACCCGCTCGGCATGACCGGGACACCGATCTACGACGCGAGCACCGGTCGGGTCTACGTGGCCGCGGAGCTGGACAATCCGATCCGGCACCGCCTCTACGCCATCAACGCGGTAACGGGACACGTGGCCTGGTCACGCAGCCTCGACCCCGCCAACATGGTCGTTGAGACGCAGCAGCAGCGCGCAGCCCTGGCGATCTCCCACGGGCGCGTGTGGGTGGCGTTCGGCGGTCTCGCCGGTGACTGCGGCTCCTACCACGGCTGGGTCATCGGCCAACGCCTCTCGGGCAAGGGGAAGCTCAGCGTCTACCAGCAGCCCAGCGCGCGCGAGGCCGGCATCTGGGCGCCTTCCGGCCCGGCCGTCGACGACGTCGGCAACCTGTACGTCGCCGTCGGCAACGGGTCGGCGGTGCAGCCGCCGTACGACGACAGCGACAGCATCACGAAGCTCGACGGCAACACCTTGGTGGACCTGTTCGCTCCGGCGAACTGGGCGGTCGAGAACGCCGGCGACTACGACCTCGGCTCAACGGGACCGCTGTTGTTCAGCGCTCTCGGCCGGCAGTGGGTCTTCGGCGCCGGCAAGGCCGGCGACGGCTACCTGCTCCACCAGAACAACCTCGGCGGCATCGGTGGTGAGGCGGCCAGCATCCACAACTGCAAGTCGTTCGGCGGGACGGCCTTCCGGGCCGGAACCGTCTATGTGCCGTGCCTCAGCGGGCTCAGCGCGTACCAGGTCGTTGCCGGGCCGGCGATGAACCTGCGCTGGCAGAACACCGCTGTCCAGTACGGCGCCGCACCGGTGCTGGGTGGTGGAGCCGTGTGGGCGGTCTCCAACAACTCACTGTTCCAGCTGAACCCGACGGACGGCACCACGGTGACGAGCCTTCCGCTGGGCGCCACGACGCCGCACTTCGCGACCCCCACCCTGCACGGCTCACTCGTCCTGGTGGGCACCGTGAACGGCGTCACGGCAGTGAGCACCCGTTAGAAGCCGCTGACGCCCTTCGGGGTGCCGACGCCGGTCGGGCCGTCCCAACCCTGACGGGCGGTGCAGAGCGGCACTCCGCAGCTGCCGTTGCTCCCGGTCGTGATGTCGTACAGCTTCGTGGTGTTGCGGTAGGGGAACTTCGCGGGATATCCCGTGGTCTTCCCCGACAGCGCGTAGACCGCAGCGATGATCGGGGACGACTCGCTGGTGCCGCCGACCTGCTGGTACCCGCCGAAGTAGATGCTCAGGCCGCCATAGTTCGGGTCAGCGGCTGCCGACACATCCGCCGACGCCTTCGTCGAGCAGGTGGTGTTCGCCGCGCCCTGCCACGCCGGCTTGGGGTTGATACCGCAGCCGGAGCCAGCGCCGTTCCACACCGACTCGGAGTAGCCGCGGCGGCTGCTGTCCCGGAAGACCGAGGTACCACCGACGGCGACCACGTGCGTGTCGCTGGCGGGGTAGGCGCCGGGGGCGTAGCCGTTGTCACCCGTGGACGCGGTGATCGCGATACCCGGGTGGTTGTACGCCGGCTGGTTGGACTGGCTGCCGCCGCTGTAGCTGTTGGAGATCGCGACGACGCCCGGCTGGACCGCTGCCCTGTTGACGGCGGCGCCCAGGTCGGCGAACGTGTTGGAGTTTGCCCGCACGACGAGGATCTTGCAGTCGGGGCAGGCAGCCGAGACGGCATCGACGTCAAGCGCCTGCTCGAGCGCCCAGCCTGAGTTGTACGGCGGGAGGTTCGAGCCGCCGTACTGGTCCATGATCTTGAGGCATCCGTTGGCCTTGGTGCAGGGCGGCAGCCCGTAGTTGCTGCGGTAGGTGGCGAGGTCGGAGGCGAGGTTCGGATAGCCGTAGGCGTCGACGATGGCGACTGTCCGTCCGCCACTCGTCAGCCCGTTCAGGCGGTAGGCCCGCTGGACGTCCTTGGGCGTGAACGCTGTGGCGAGCGGCTTGATGCTGGGAGCGATCGTGCCGTCGGTGCGCGTCTTCACCAGGGCAAGACAGGTCGCCCGCCCGGAGGCGACGTGCGCGCTGCACGCGTGCACCGCCTGCCTGGCTGCAGTGTCGTGGGCCGGGGTCGCTGACGCTCCGGATGAGACGGCCGCCAGGCCGCTGAGGGCAAGCGTGCCGGCAGCGAGCCCCGCGTAGATGAGGTTCTTCTTCACTGGCTTCTCCTTCGAGGGGGAGTCGCCCCGCCGACTGCCGACTAGCGCCACCTTCGTTGTGGCTAGGTCAACGTGGCGTAAGAAGGCGGAGCCTGTCTACCTCCAGCGGTTAAGAGGTTCCTAAGAAGTTTGGCGAGATGGGAACTTACGGTGTATTTTGCTGGGCGTTTCTATCGGCCGCTCGAACGCTCCTCGAGGTCCAGCAGCGCAGCCTTGGCCGCCGCCCCTCCGACGTACTCCCCCAGCACGCCGTCGGCCCGGACCACCCGGTGACACGGTACGACGACGGGAAGGGGATTCGTCCGACATGCCGAGCCGACGGCACGCGCAGCGCCCGGGTGCCCGGCGGCCGACGCCACCGATGCATAGCTGGCCGTCCTGCCGTAGGCGATCTCACGCAGCTGGGTCAGCACCTCGCGACGGAACCCCCGTGCCAGCCGGAGGTCAAGGGGTACGTCGAAGCCGCGCCGCCGCCCGGCGAAGTACTCCTCGAGCTGGCGGGCGACGGGGTCCAGTCGCGCCGGAGCCTCCAGCAGCCGAGGGCTCACCATGCCGGCAAGACTCGCGAGCACGTCGTCGTGGCCGTGGCGGGCATAGGCGACGCGCACCAGGCCGGCTGCCGTGCCGGCGACGAGCAGGGGGCCGACGGGGCTGTCCAGCACCCGGTAGGCGACGTCGAGCAGACCGTCGCGCTCAGCGACCGCAACCAACCGGCCATGCAGGCGCCTCGTCGTCTCGTCGTCGACGGCGGCGAGCTCGTCGAAGATGTCCCCTCCGGCTGGGGTGGCGGCGTTGCGTGGGGTGGTCATCGCTGTGGTCGTCCTCCTCGGTACGTCGCCCGCAGGCGTTTGATTCCGTCGGCAGCCGCCCGTCGCGCGGCGACCTCACCGTTGCCGAGGATGTCCCCGACCTCGGCGTACGTCAGCCCGGCGACGTGGTGGTACGCGACGGCCTCACGCTGCTTGAGCGGCAGAGCCCGTAACGCGTCCCACAGCTCGCCGTCCGCCGGAACCTCTGCCGGCGTCGCCGTAGGGGTCGCTCCCGGGTCGGACGGGAACGCCGCCACCGGCACGGGCTGCCGGTGGCGCGAGCGATGCTGGTCGATCGCCTTGCGTTTGGCGATGGTCACCAGCCACGCCTGCACGTTGCTGCCGGGGCGGAGGTCGGGATAGGCACGAAGCGCTGCAAGGAACGTCTCGGACCAGGCGTCCTCGGCGTCAGTCGGCCCCAGGACGGCTCGGCACACCCGCAGAACGGTCGGTCCGTGCTCGGTGACGATCTCCTCGAACGGCTTGGCTGCCACAACGTGTAAACGCCCCGGCATCGCGTTTCGTGAGATCTGCGGTGCGCTCATCCGCGACTGTACCGTCGGCTCCGGCCCCAGCTGGCGGCTGGAGGTCATGCGCCGCCGCTACCGTTTGCCGAGGAAGTCGAGCACCCGCTCAGTCAGCAGCGCGGTTGCTTTCGGGTCGTACGACGGCAGCGAGCTGTCGGCGAAGAGATGCTGGTCACCGGGGTAGACGAACAGCTCGGCCGACGGTCCGACTGTCTCGACCAGCTCGCGGGCGGCGTCGATGTCGCCCCCGTCGGCGAAGAACGGGTCATGGTCCATGCCGTGGATCTGGACGGGGACGCCGTCGGGCCAGGGACCGAACGCCCAATCCCCGGTAACGGGAACGCATGACTCGAAGAGCAGCGCGCCCCAGGCGCCCGGCCGGGTCTGAGCTAGCCGCTGCGCCTCCATCACCCCGGACGAGAAGCCGGCGTACACCAGCTCTGTCGGCAGCTCGCCCGCCGCAGCGTCCGCGATCGCGCTCAGGCTGCCCGCTTCGGCCGCGTCGGCGTATGCCATTCCCTCGTCGATGGTGGTGAACAGCCGGCCCCCGTAGAGATCGGGGGTGTGCACCGTGTGGCCTGCTCCGCGCAGCTCGTCGGCAAACGCGACCATGCCCTCCGTCAGCCCTTGTACGTGGTGGAAAAGCAGCACCTCAGCCATCTCGACACTCCTCAGTTGCTGTAGCTCCGACGATCGAATGATCCAACACTATAGAATGATCCAATAGTGTCGATCAATAGCGAGTTTCCCGACTACGACCTCGTGGACAGGATCGTGGTGACGAAACCGGCCGAGCTGCGCGCCATCGCCGACCCGCTGCGGACGACGATCCTGGATCTGGTGCTCGAACGGGCCGCCACGGTCACGGAGCTGGCCAGCGCCGTCGGGCGCCCGAAGAGCACCGTGGCCTATCACGTCAAGGTGCTGGTCGACGTCGGGATGTTCCGCGTCGTACGCAGCCGGCGCGTGCGCGCGATCGACGAGCGGTTCTACGGGCGCACGGCCCGCGTCTTCTTCGTCGGGAAGGTTCCGCTGGAGGAGGTGACCCCGCCGCCGTGGACCAACTACCTCGCCGACGCTGCCGCCGAGTCCATGCCTGCCTACCATGCCGACCGGATGTTCGCCCTGACCCGCCATGCCCGGATCTCGCGTGAGCGCGCTGCGGCCTTCTGGGAGCGCGTCGACGAGGTGATGCGCGAGTTCACCCAGCTGCCCCGGGAGGGCGACACGGTGTACGGCTTCGTCAGCGGGCTCTACCCGACCGACCACCCGACGCTGCCGGAGCCGGACGCGGACACCTGAGCGGGCCGACGTGGTCGTCCCATTGCCGATCCGCTACCGGCGTCGCTTGAGCCGTCGGGGCCTCAGGAGAGGGGGAGTGCAAGGCGGACCTCGCAGCGGACATCGGGGATGCGGGCCAGGCGTGCATCCGCGGTGACCACTGCGCAGTCGAAGGTTTCGGCGACGGCAAGGTAGGCGGCGTCGTAACCCGAGACGTTGCTTCGCAACTCCCACAGGCGGTTTCCAGTCCCTGTTTGTTGAGCCGGCAATGACAGCTCCCGGCGTCCGCTCGATGGGCTTATCGGCGGTGCTGGCGCCTCGCCGCGCGCTCAGCAGTCAAACACTGACCAGCAGATGTCGTTCCGCAACCGCTGGTCGTCAAGGACGAGATCGCGAAGTGCCTCCGGGAGCTGGTCTCGCTGCCACCGGCACTCGAGTCGCCCTGCGGTCTCGCCCTCGCCTTCCGGAGCGGCCGCACGTGCGGCCTTGATCGCATAGGCGGCCGCACCGACTTTCGTGCGCGGCGACGTGCGCGACGGCCCCGGCCTGACCGGCAGCGTACGCGGCATGCCGTGCCGCCCCACGCAGGTC
>JBBSIF010000125.1:0-7313 GCA_038232255.1 Propionibacteriales bacterium | reverse complement strand
TCTGCTGCCGGCGGTTCGTCCAGCTCCGCACCATGGCCGGGGGACAAGGCAAGATCATCAACGTGACGTCGGTGCACGAGGACGTGCCCAACGCCGGTGGCGCCGACTACGACTGCTCCAAGGGAGCCATGCGCATGCTCACCCGGACCTTGGCTCTGGAGCTGGCGCCGCTGGGCATCAACGTCAACAGCCTCGCGCCCGGCATGGTGCTCACGCCGTTCAACCAGGCGGCCATCGACGACCCTGATCTGCTCGAGAAGCAGGTCCAGAGCATCCCCTTCAAGCGCGCCGCCGAGCCCGCCGAAATAGCACGGCTCGCCGTGTTCCTGGCCTCCAGCGACGCCGACTACGTGACCGGCGCGACGTACGTGATGGACGGCGGACTGATGCGCAACCTCGGCCAAGGGGCATGAGACCACCTGCCAGTCGCGCTGGCTCGGGAAAGCCCGCCCTCCTCGAGCTGCACCTGAAGCGATGGCTCGGGGCGTGGCCACCACGGCCGCCGCTCGAGGTCGTCGAACACCAACGGCGGCTCAGCCCAGGCTGGGACGGTCAGCCACATCCGTTCTTGGGGGTGGGCAGCAGTGACGGTCTCGTCCTGTCAGTAGCGCCCGGCAAGGGCAGGCAGGCGCAGGCCGCGGTCGCCGGGCTCCCCATCGGGGGAGCGGTGTTCCTGGACGCGCTGACGCACGTGGCGGGCGAGCGCGGCATGCCCGTTGTCCAGACGGTTTTCCGCTGGTGCACCGATCCGACACCCTCCGACGACGTCGGGTCTGGCTCGACCGAGACGACCCCGCGGTTCCCGACTGGTTGCATCCGTTCAAGCGGTCGCGTGCTCGTGGCTCGAGACGCCGGCGGCAACGTGGTGTCCGGCGTCGGCGTGAAGCGGCACGACTCCGTCGGTCACGAACTGGCTGTCGTCACCACGCCAGCCGCACGCGGTCGAGGACTAGCGGCGGCTCTGGTAGCGCAGGCTGCCAGGAGCATCCTCTCCCAGGATGGGCTTCCGACCTACCTGCACCTCGCGACGAACACCGCTTCGGCACACGTGGCAGAGAGCGCGGATTCGAGGACAGGGGATGGATCGGGTTGGCGCTGCAGGACAGGTAATCCGCGGAATGTCGAGTGGCTACTTCCACTCGCCGTCGGCGGGCTCGACGCTGACCGGTTCAGGGCCGGGATCAGGGAGAAGGACTTTCACCGTCCGTGACCGACTGGAGAGATCCATGAAAGCGCGTTTCGACGCAGTCATCCTCGGCATGGGTCCCGGTGGTGAAGCCGTCGCCTCCCGGCTCATCGCTGCGGGACGTCGTATCGCGATCATCGAACGAGAGCTGATCGGCGGTGAGTGCGCCTACTGGGCCTGCATCCCGTCCAAGACCTTGCTGCGACCGGCGGAGGCAGCCGGTGCGGTCGTACGGGCTGCCGGCGTCGCGGGCGCGACGCTGGACTGGCAGTCCACCCGGGCTCACCGCGACGACATGATCCGGCACCTCGATGACAGTCGGCAGGTCAAGCGCTACAGGGACAAGGGCGTCACCATCTTCAAGGCCAGCGGGCGTTTGGCCGGACCGGGCAGGGTCGAGGTCGATGGGCGGATCCTTGAGACCGACCATGTCGTCATCGCCACCGGTTCGTGCGCGGTCGTCCCTGACATCCCCGGCTTGGACCAGGTCACTGTGTGGACGAATCGAGAGGCCACCACCCTCGCCGAGATCCCCGGCCGGGTGGCCATGATCGGTGGTAGCGCTGTCGGCGTCGAGCTCGGTCAGTTCCTGCACCGTTTCGGCGCCCACGTCACGATCCTGGAGCGCTCTGACCGCCTCGTAGTCCGGGAGGATCCCGGCGTGGGGAAGGTCATCGGGTCACGGCTGGCCGCCGAGGGTATCGACGTACGGACCAACGCCGCCGTGGAGTCTGCTTACCGCGAGGACCGGGACAGTGTGCTGGTGCTGACCGACGGGACCGAGCTGCGGTGTGACGTGGTGGTCATCGGCGCCGGCCGCCGCCCCCGCACCGCAGACCTCGGACTCAAGACAGTCGGCATCACGCCCGGCGACAAGGGGCAGCTCGACGTCGACGAGAGTGGCCGGCTCAGCGACGGTGTCTGGGCGGTCGGAGATGTCACCGCCGTCATGCCGTTCACCCACGTCGCGATGTACCAGGCTCGGGTCGTCGCCGACACCATCCTCGGCATGTCCCGCACCGCCACCTACCGCGGCATCCCACGGGTGATCTTCTGCGATCCCGAGGTCGCCGCTGTCGGCCTCACCCGTGCCCAGGCTGACGAGGAACGTCTACGTACGGCCTACGTCGAGCTCGACCTGGCCAGGTCGATTTCCCGACCGGCACTTTACGAGCAGGATCCGCAGGCCCGGATGGGGCTGCTCGCCGACCGCAGCCGCGGAGTCCTCCTCGGTGCATGGGCGGTTGCCCCACTGGCCGGAGAGTGGATCCACCAGGCCGCTCTGGCCATCCGAGCCGAGATTCCCATCAGCGTGCTACGGGACCAGGTCGCACAGTTCCCCACCTACAGCGAGGCCTACCTGGTAGCACTGGAACGGCTCGACCTCGACTGACGGTCCGCGTCCGAATCCCGGTCCTGGCCCTCAGGCAGCACGGGCGGCGCGAAACCGTTGAGACGGGCAGCGTTGGCCACGACGCTGATGCTGGACACCGCCATCGCCGCAGCGGCGATCATCGGGGAGAGCAACGTCCCAGCTACCGGATAGAGCAGACCGGCGGCGATCGGGATGGCGGCGATGTTGTAGCCGAAGGCGAGCACGAGGTTCTGCCGGATGTTGCGGATCGTCACCCTTGACAGCACGATCGCGGTGACAAGACCCTTGAGCCCGCCTGATATCAGGGTGATGTCGGAGGCCTCGATGGCCACGTCGGTACCGGTGCCGATCGCGATCCCGACGTCGGCCTGGGCGAGCGCGGGGCTGTCGTTGATGCCGTCGCCGACCATGGCGACGAGCTTGCCCTCGTCCTGCAGGCTGCGGACCTCGGCGGCCTTCTGGGCGGGCAGGACCTCGGCGAGCACCCGGGTGATGCCGACCTGCCGGGCGACGGCGTGTGCGGTCCGGGCGTTGTCCCCGGTGATCATGACGACTTCCAGCCCGAGGTCGTGCAGCGCGGCAATCGCGGCGACCGAGTCGTCCTTGATCGTGTCCGCCACCGCGAGCAGCCCGGCGGCGCGTCCGTCGACCGCGACGTACATCGGGGTCTTGCCGTCGTCGGCCAGTCGGTCGGCGGGCGGAACGAGCTCGCCGCTGTCGATATCGGCGTCGCGCAGCAGCCGGGCGTTGCCGATGAGCAGGTCGCGCCCCTCGACGCTCGCGCGGATCCCCTTGCCGGTGACGGAGTCGAACGTCGCCACCCTGGCCAGGTCCAGGGCACAGTCGCGGGCACCGGCGACGATCGCCGTGGCCAGCGGGTGCTCGCTGTCGACCTCGGCCGAGGCCACCAGGCGCAGCAGCTCGTTCTCGTCTTGGCCCCCGACCGGTATGACGTCGGTGAGCGAGGGTTTCCCGCGCGTGATCGTGCCCGTCTTGTCGAGCACGACGGTGTGGAGCTTGTGCGCGGTCTCCAGTGCCTCGGCGCTCTTGATCAGGACGCCGGAGTGTGCGCCCTTGCCGGAGGCGACCATGATCGACAGTGGGGTGGCGAGGCCGAGCGCGCACGGGCACGCGATGATCAGGACGCTGACGGTCGCGACGACGGCGAGGGTGAGCGCCGGGCCGAACACGAACCACACGACAAAGGTGGTGATGGCGACGAATACGACCACGGGCACGAAGTAGCCAGCCACAGCGTCGACGATCCGCTGGATCGGGGCTTTGGAAGACTGCGCCTCCTGCACCAGCTTGATGATCTGCGCGAGCGCAGTTTCGGACCCGACCTTGACGGCCCGCATGGTGAACGCACCGGTCTGGTTCACCGTTGCCCCGATCACCTGGTCGCCGACGCTCTTGGACACCGGGACGCTCTCACCGGTCACCGCAGACTCGTCGATGGCCGAGGCGCCGTCGACGATCTCGCCGTCGACCGGGATCTTCTCCCCGGGGCGGACCCGCAGCTCGTCACCGACCTGGACCTCGTCGACGCCGACCTCGACCTCCTGCCCGTGGCGGAGGATGCGGGCTGTGGCCGGCGTGAGCTCGACGAGGGCACGAATCGCGTCCCCGGTGCCGGCGCGAGCCCGCGCCTCGACCAGCCGGCCGAGCAGGATCACCGTCACGATGAAGCTGACGACCTCGTAGTAGACGTCGCGGACGTCCGCGGGCAAGACCTGCGGTACAAGCGTCGCGACCAGGCTGTAGCCAAACGCGGCGATCGTGCCGAGCGTGATGAGGCTGTTCATCTCCGCGCTGCGGTTGAGCAGCGCCCGCCAGCCGATCGAGTGGATCGGCCAGCCCACCCAGAGGAACACCGGCAGCGTCAGGACCAACTGGGTGAAGGGGCTCTCCAAGAGGTCCGGAACGTACTGCTCGCCGAAGAGATTCCTGACCATCGCGGCGTACAGCACTGGCACCGTGAGCAGCACGCCTACCGCAACGCGGACCTTGAGGTCTCGCACCTCAGCCCTTCGCGTCTCGTCCTCCGCGTCCTCGGTCCGGGCAGAGCCGGGATGGGTGCGCACGTGAGCCTTGAAGCCGGTCGCCTTCTCCACGGCATCGCGCAGTGTGGGCATGTCGACCTGGGTCGGGTCATAGGTCAGCACCGCCCGTTCGGCGCCGAAGTTCACCTGCGCCGAGTCGACGCCTTCGATCGCCCGTAGTGCAGTCTCGGCGCGAACGACGTCGATCGGCAGGCTGCGCAGCGCCCCGGGCAGCGTGAACGCAGCCCGGGCGCACCTAGGCCCACTCTCGAGCGTCGGCCCGACACCCACCGCGCGTGCGCTCTCGCGGGTATCGCCACCCGTCGTCAGGCCGACCTCGTCGGCGCCTTCGCCGACGGGTTCGACGATGAGCGTTCCGTGCAGCATGTTCATTCCGCAGGCCCAGCCGTACTCCCCGGGCTCGGTGACCTCCAGGTCCATGCTCGTCGTGCCGAACGCTGCCAATGAGGCGCTCTGACGAAGGTCGGGGAACACGACCCTGGCGGTGCAGCCGCTGTTGTCCTGACGGTCGAACCGCAGGCGGACCGGTTGTCCTGCCCGCACGCGGACCACGCTCGGCGAGTAGCCACCGCGCACCACGATGTCGGCCACCTGCCTGTCGCCCTCCACCCGCGCCTGTGTGGCCTGACGTGGCGCGAAGAAGTACCAGGCAAGCGCGCCCATCAGCGCGACACCGCCGAGAACGACGGCGAGATCAGCGGCGGTCATGGTTGCTCCTTCACCGATGCGGGTCGACCATCGACATCGGTGGCCCTAGCCAGTCAGCGGGCAAACGTGGCACGGAAGGCAGCGACAGTCCCGTGATGTCTGAGCTTTGTAAGGACATCGTTCGTCCCGGCGCCGGTCAGCGTGGGCAGTAACGACCAGACGTTTCGAAGTCTCGAGCCGTCTCGGCTTTACACCCAAGGATTCTCCTATGAAGACCCTGCTCAAAGCCTGACCGTGCGGGGAGCGGTGCTCACCCTCGCGTTCACTGGCATTTCGGGGGCCGGTGCCGCGACCACGCAGGTCGCCGCGCCGGCCGGAGCTGGCGGCAACGTCTACGCGGCGACGAACGGCCTGCTCGGCAATGCGATCCGCACCTTCCACCGAGCCCAGGACGTCAGCTTGACGCTGGTGGGCGATACACCCACTGGCGGAACCGGCAGCGGCACCTTCGAGGGATCGGGCAACGGTCTGGTCCTCGGTGGCTTCGCCGGGGAGTCAGCACCGACCAACCTGACCGGTGAGGAGCGCTTCCTGTTTGCGACGAACGCAGGAAGCAACCAGTGTCTCGGTTCTTCGCGCGATGGGTGACGACCTGGAGCTGGTGGAAACCGAGCCCACCGGGGATCACCCGATCAGCATCACCGTGTCGCGCGGAGTCGTGTACGTGCTGAACGCGAGTGGCAGCAACTGCATGGGCCCGGCCGTGAGCCCGACGATCACCGGCTACCGGATGTCCGCCCAGGGAGAGCTGACGCCGATCCCGAACTCAACCCGACCGGTCCTGGGTGGGGCCCTTTCGGGCTGCACGCAGGTGTCGTTCAACCCGACCGGCGACGTGCTCGTCGTGACCGAGAAGGCTGCGGATGTCATCTCGACCTACACCGTCGGCGCGCGGATGGCCTAGCCACCGGTCCCATCAGGAACGAGTCCTCCGGGCTCGGCCCGTTCGGTTTCACCTTCACCCAGACTGGCCGACTGCTCACGTCGGAGAACTTCGGCGGCGTGACCATGCAGGGAGGCGCGGCATCGTACGACGTGAACAGGGACGGCACGCTCGCGCCGGTCAGCGGCACCGTCCGTAACGGACGGTCCGGCACATGCTGGATCGTGCTGACCGACAACCAGCGGTATGCCTACACGACCAAACGCGACGAGCAAATGACATCTCCAGCCATCGGGCCGATCCGCGTGGCAAACTGATCCTGCTGCAGTCGGTCGCCGCCCCGGCAGACGAGTTGCCCGCGCCGTTCGTCATCCCGGCCGACCTGACCTTGAGCAGGGACAGCCGCTTCCTGTACGTCCGCAATGTCCAGGACGGCGATCTACGTGCCTTTCTCGATCGGATCGGACGGCTCCCTGACGCTCGTGCAGATGCTGCCGCTTGCCCTTCCGAGCGGCGCCATCGGCGTCACCTCCAGCTGATCGGCCGCACGGCCCCGGCCCGCCGACGAAGGCTGTCGGCAGTCCGGGTCGAACATGAGCAGCGGTGCTTTTCGGGCGCCCCCGTTCGCGGTGCCGACGTCGGTCTTCTACCTCGGCACGCCAACGAGTGGTACATCTGCCTTACGCCAAGGCTCTTCTGCACCAGTCCACTTCGGCCGAGTATGACGAACACCGTTAGGTGTAACAAGTTCCGAAACACCCGCTGTCATGAGAGTGGGCGGTGCCGGTCCGGGCAGCCTCGGGACGTTGAGGACGTTGATGTTCGACGCCGAAAGGAGACCGCATGTTCGGCGGATGCTCACCCTGACCCGAGGTCGCCGTCCGACGAGACAGCTGGCTCAGCGGATCACGTCGCTCGCGCTGGCGGCGGACGGTGTCATCGAGAAGTCGCACGCGGGCCATCCTGGCTGACATGGCCGGTCAGCGACCGCGGTGCCCGGCGGCGGGCCCGCCGGTAGTCGCTGACGACGTACTCCCCGAGCCGTTCCTGCTCGGGGGCGAAGACCCAGCCCTCGTTGCGGGCCGCGAGCCGCTCGAC
>JBBSIF010000124.1:0-7370 GCA_038232255.1 Propionibacteriales bacterium | reverse complement strand
TCCGCCGCAGCCCGTCCGGCAGAGCGTCGGGGGTGACCGCGTCCAGGGCGTCCAGGTCGACGTCGCCGACACCGAACGCCGCCAGCACACCTGCGACGTGCCCCCGGGTGGTCAGCTCCGACACCGAGATGCCGACCCGGTCGTCGTCGGTACGCCGCACGTGCAGCCCGAGACGCCGGGCGGAGGCCACCACCGCGGTCGCCTGAGCGTCCGTCCTGATCGACACGGTGTCGAAGAAGTCGTCGTGCTCGACGAGGCGACCTGCTCGGCGCAGGGCGGCGGCGAGAAGGGCCGCATAGCGGTGGGTCCGGGTGGCGATCCGCGTCAGCCCCTCGGCTCCGTGGTAGACGGCGTACATGGAGGCGACGACCGCGAGCAGCACCTGGGCCGTGCAGATGTTCGACGTCGCCTTGTCCCGTCGGATGTGCTGCTCGCGGGTCTGCAGCGCGAGCCTGTAGCCGCGCCGGCCCTCGGCGTCGACGGACACCCCGACGAGCCGACCGGGCAGGTGCCGCTCCAGGCCGGCGCGGACGGCGAGGTAGCCGGCGTGCGGCCCACCGTAGAAGAGCGGCACGCCGAAGCGCTGGCTCGACCCGAGCACGACGTCGGCGCCCATCGTTCCGGGCGCCTCCAGCAGCGTGAGCGCGAGTAGGTCGGCGGCGACGACGGCCTGAGCCCCGGCAGCGTGCGCCTTCTCGATCACCGGTCGCGGGTCGCCGACGCGGCCGCTGGCGCCCGGGTACTGGATGAGGACGCCGGCGTAGTCCTCCGCCGGCAGGTCGCCGTACACGTCTGCCACGACGACGTCGATGTCCATCGCCCGTGCGCGCGTCTGCATGACCGCGATCGTCTGGGGCAGGCAGTCCTGGTCCACGACGAAGCGACGTGAGCGATTCGCGCGGTTCGCTCTGCGCACCAGCGTCATCGCCTCCGCCGCGGCGGTTCCTTCGTCCAGCAACGACGCGTTGGCGGTGGGCAGCCCGCTCAGGTCGGCGACCACCGTCTGGAAGTTGAGGAGCGCCTCGAGCCGCCCTTGGGAGATCTCCGGCTGGTACGGCGTGTAGGCGGTGTACCAGGCGGGGCTCTCCAAGACGTTGCGCCGGATCACAGCAGGTGTCACGGTGCCGGAGTAGCCGAGGCCGATCATCGGGACGAGCGGGGTGTTGCGCGCCGCCAGCCCGCGAAGCGCCTCGAGCGCCTGCACCTCGCTCATGGCGTCCGGAAGACTCAGCTCCGCCCGCGACCGGATGCTGTCGGGCATGGCGGCGTCGACGAGGTCGGAGAGGCCGTCATAGCCGAGCGCATCCAGCATGGCTCGCTGCTCGCCCGCGTCCGGGCCGATGTGGCGCCGCGAGAAGGGGGCGGACGACTCGAGGTCGGACAGACTGTGGACGGTCATCAGGAGGCTCCCAGCGTGGCTCGACGAGCCTCCCCCTCTGTCGCGACCCCGCTCCAGAGATGCCGGTCGGCGCGGTCCTGGTTGCCTGAGAGGTTCCGGGGAGGAGTTGCCCCTTCGGCGCCGGCATGATGTCCGGACTCTCCCGCGCGACTGTGGCGGCGCAGTCAGCCTACCAGCGGCCGCAGGTGCTGAGTCGAGCTCAGCCGGAGAGCCGAGCCTGGCGTCGCTGCGCGAGTTCGTCGCTCGGATGTGGCGACTCCGTCCGCTCGGCGCGCTCGCTCGGCAGCTCGGCCAGGGAACCCTCGATCTCGCGCCACACGCCGCCGATGGCGATGCCGAAGACGCCCTGTCCACCCTGGAGCAGGTCGATGACCTCGTCGGCCGAGCGGCACTCGTAGACGCTGGCGCCGTCGCTCATCAGGGTGACCTCGGTCAGCCCGTCGGTGCCGCGCTCGCGCAGATGGTGGACGGCGCTGCGGATCTGCTGGAGGGAGACGCCGGCGTCGAGGAGGCGCTTGATGACCTTGAGGAGCAGCACGTCGCGGAACGAGTAGAGCCGCTGGGTTCCGGACCCCCCGGCGGTCCGCACCGTCGGCTCGACGAGACCCGTCCGCGCCCAGTAGTCCAGCTGACGGTAGGTGATCCCCGCGACGTTGCACGCCGTCGGGCCCCGGTAGCCGACGTCCTGGGGAACCGGGGCGACATCGTCGTCGAAGAGCAGTCCCTGCTCGCTGGCGCGTGCGGCACCCTCGGGCGCGGATGCGGGGACCGGCGGCGAGAGCAGGTCGTTGTCGTGCGGCACAGTGACCTCCCGTGGTCAGCAGGCCCGCTGCGACGTCGACAAGGCTGGAGTTACAGCGGGGAAGTTCTCGGGATCGACGCTACGGCGATATCGGTACGTCGTCAACGAGGCTGGTTCCGGAGCTCGCGTGTCCTAAGTCTCAGCCAAAAGTGGAGGTTCAGAGTTACTCGGTGTTGGGGACGAAGTCCTCCGGAGTGATCTCCTCCAAGAAGGCCCGGAACTTCTCGACCTCTTCTTCCTGGTCGTCGGGAACCGCGAGACCGGCCTCATCGAGGACCTCTTCGCTGCAGACGATCCGGCTGCCGGTCCGCAGCGCCAAGGCGATGGAGTCCGAGGGGCGAGCACTGACCTCGATGGACTCACCGAGGATCAGCATGGCGTAGAAGATGCCGTCCTTCACCTCCGTGATCCGTACCTCGCTGAGCTCGTGACCGGTGGCGTCGAGGACGTCCTTCAGCAGGTCGTGGGTGAGCGGTCGGGGCGGGACGACGCCCTGCTGGGCGAAGGCGATGGCGGTCGCCTCGACGGCGCCGATCCAGATGGGTAGGTACCGCTCCCCCGATGCCTCGCGGAGCAGGATGATCGGCTGCTGCGAGGGCATCTCGACGCGGACTCCGACTACCTCGACCTCTCGCACCTCTTCACCCTACCTCCCCCCAGCAGCCGGTGACACGGTCATCGAGGACTCGCAAGCGCCTGTCTCACAAGCGCTGCGTGGAGCTGGACGGCCAGTGAGCCGAGCTCGGAGCGCAGCTCCTCGGCACGTACCTCGGCGTCCCCGTTGCGGGAGCGAACCGCCGGGCCGACCACCTGGTCGATGAGGCTCACCTCGCGCTCCGCGGCCGTCTTGAAGGCTCGGAGATGGCGCGGCTCGAGCCCGTGCTTCGACAGGGAGGCGACAGCAGTCGCGACACTCAGGGCGCCGCTGCCGTAGTGGTCGGTGCCGGGCGGTGGCCGGACCAGCCCGTAGTCGTGGAGCTGACCGAGCTGCTCGTCGGTGAGGCCGGAGTTCGACAGCAGCTCGTCCCGGGACAGCCGCAGCGCGCGAGGTGAAGGAGCTGAGGCGTCTCGGTCCGGGGCGCTGTCCACCCGTGGCGCACGCGGAGCCGAGCCTGCCACGCTCGGCGGCTCGAGCCCGCGTGACATCGCGTCGAGATGGGACCGGATGACCCGGAGGGGCAGATAGTGGTCGCGCTGGGCGGACAGCACGTACCGGAGCTGTTCGAGGTCTGCGAAGCTGAACTTGCGGTAGCCGGACGCGGTGCGCGACGGAGCGACGAGTCCTTCGGCCTCGAGGAACCGGATCTTCGAGATGCTCACGTCGGGAAAGTCCGGCCGGAGGCGGCGCAGGACCTCCCCGATGCCCAGCCGGCCCGACGGCCGCTCCGACGTGCTCGTCGACATTTAGGCCCGGGCGAAGTAGACGAGCCGGTACTTTCCGATCTGGACCTCGTCCCCGCCGGACAGCAGGACCTCGTCGATCCGGTCGCGGTTGACGTAGGTGCCGTTGAGGCTGCCGACATCGGCGACCAGGAACCCGTCCGACGTACGGCGGAAGACCGCGTGCCGGCGGCTGACCGTGACGTCGTCGAGGAAGATGTCGCTGTCCGGGTGACGCCCGGCCGACACCTCGTCGGTGTCGAGCAGGAACCGGCTCCCCGCGCTGGGGCCTCGTTGGACGACCAGCAGCGCACTGCCGTCGGGCAGCGCATCCACCGCCGCCTGCTCCTCGGCGGTCAGCCGTCCGTCGTCCTCCATCTCGCCGCGGTCCGGGACGCCGAAGCTGATGGTGGACGTGGACTCGACGGGCCGATCGGCCGGCGCGAGACGATGCCCGCAGTTGGCGCAGAACCGCGAGCTCTCCGGATTCTGGGAACCGCACGAGGTGCAGTACGACATCGTTACCTCCTCACGCGCCGACGACGCGTGACACTCGGCGACACCCGGGGGTTCACTCTACTGAGAGGTTACCGTGGCCTCGTAGTCAGCAGCACTGAGCAGGGACTGCGCACCGGCATCGGCGCGGACGGTGAGCTCGACCAACCAGCCCTCGCCGTACGGGTCGGTGTTGCACAGCTCAGGATTGTCGCTCAGCTCGCCGTTGACCGCGCTCACGGTGCCCGCGAGCGGTGCGAAGAGGTCGCTGACGCTCTTGGTGGACTCCAGCTCCCCGATCACTCCACCGGCCGTGACCTCGGTGCCGACCGCCGGCAGGTTGACGTAGACGATGTCGCCGAGGGCGTCTTGGGCATAGTCGGTGATGCCGACGCGGGCCGTCGAGCCCGGCGCGCCCGAGCCGCTGACCCACTCGTGCTCCGCTGTGTAGTGCAGGTCCTCGGGGAACACGCGAGCTCCTTCGACGATGGCTACTGGTCGGTGGGCTGAGAGTACTGAGGCTGCACCAGGGCATGCAACGCGGTGATCTCCACGGTGTCGTTCTCCGTGACGGAGGCGGTGCCGCCCAGGGCCGCGACCTCGTCAGCGAAGCCACCGGGGAACGCGACGGCCTCGCTCAGCGTGTGGGCCGACCCGATGGCCTTGATGACGTACGGCGCTCGGACGGCCTGGCCGTCGATCACGATGGCCCCCGCCGAGCCGCTGATCCAGCTGGACTGGACGAGCCGCACCGTGCCGTTGACCTCGATCGCCTCGGCGCCTGCGTCGCGCAGCTCCTCGATGCCGTTGAGCAGGCTTGCAGCCGTGACGGACCCCTGGTTGTCGTCGACGGTCACGATGATTCCCGGCCCCTTCGCCGCGACGGTGCCGGCGAGGATCTGGAGGTCGCGCAGGCGCCTCTGAGCGTCCAGAAGAGCGGCGGCATCACCGGTGGCGCTCGACTCCAGCTGGTTCTTTGTCTTCTGGAGCTCGCTGATCTGCTGCTCGGCCCGATCTGAGGCGCCGGAGAGGGAGTCGAGCAGCTCGATCAGGTTGTCTCGACGCTGACCTGCGAAGTCGTCGCTGTCCCGGGTGAGCTGGATCTGGACCGTCGCCGCGTACCCGAGCAGGGCGAGCAGGAGGCCCGCGACCAGCTGGCCGCGGCCGGGCCGTCCCGACAGCGCGGACCAGAGTCGGCGCCCGCTCGATCCCGGGACGTCAGGCATGGAAGACGTGCCTCCTGATCGCCGCTGCGTTGGAGAAGATCCTGATGCCGAGGACGACGATCACGCCGGTCGACAGCTGACCTCCCACGCCCAGCTGGTCGCCGAGATAGACGATCAGCGCGGCGATCAGCACGTTCGAGACGAAGGAGACGGCGAACACCTTGTCGTCGAAGATGCCGTCGAGATAGGCCCTCAAGGCGCCGAAGACCGCGTCGAGGGCGGCCACCACCGCGATCGGAAGGTAGGTCTGCCAGGCGTCGGGAATCGAGGGCTCGAACACTAGGCCCAGGACGACGCCCACCACGAGGCCGAGGACGGCGATCATCGTGGCACCACCGGCTGGGCATGGTGCAGCTCGAGGATCGGATCGGCGGGCAGCACGAGGGAGTCGACCGGCTGCGTGTCGAAGCCGATGCCGAAGTTCTGCTGCAGTCCCAGCCAGGCCTGCCCGCCGGGTGTCTCGAGCAGCCGCGCGGGCAGCGTCTGAGGGTCGCCGACCGCCTCGACGACGTAGGGCGACCTGAGAGAGTGGTAGTCGACGGTGATTGCCCGGCCCGCGAAGCGGATGGCCGTGAGGCTGGTCAGGCGGTTTCCATTGATGGAGATGGCTTCCGCGCCGGCTGTCCACAGCGCGTTGACGAGCGCCTGCAGGTCGCTGTCCAAGATCACCCCGCCACTCGGAGACCCGACGGCTCCCGGCGCGTCGCTCACCACCACCCGTACTCCCGGTCCCGTCACCGCTCCGGCACCCGTGACGGCAGCGAGCGAAGTGACAGCAGCGTCGGTACGACGCTGGATCTCGCGGCGGTCGGCAGCGCGCGTCTGGACGGCCGCCACGTCGACCTCGAGCGCCGAGACCTGGCTGTGGAGAGCGTCCAGGCGATCCTCGCGGGCATGGATCTGGGCGACCAGCTGGCTCCGCTCGACTGCTGTGGCCGGTCTGAGCTGCTGGGTGCGCAGAGCCGAGACGGCGAGCATCATGCCGAACAGCAACACGACCAGGGCCGCCGCAGTGCGCTGCGGCGGTCGGCGGGGCCGGCCCAGCTCCCGGGCCCGGTCGGCGGCCGCCTGGTAGTCAGCGTCGAGCGTTGACGACATGATCTCGGTCAACAGCCCGGTGTACGCCGTGCCGTGGTCCGGTCGGGCGGTCGCCCTCGCGCCCGCCGTCACGGAACGGCCCCCGAGGACCTCGGCGTGCGCAGGATCAGGGCGGCTTGGTAGCCGTACAGCAGTCCTGCCCACCAGTAGAGACCGGTTCCCCAGATCGCGAACGCCCACCCGAGGACGTCTGCTGCTCGGGCCAGGCCGCCGGTGCCGTCGCCGAGCAGCAGAAGGGGAAACGCGTAAAGGAGATTGGCCGTGGCGGCCTTGCCGAGGAAGTGCACGGGCAGGGCGCTCGCGCCCCGGGTGCGCAATAGCGGCACCAGGACGAAGAGGAAGACGTCACGCAGCAGCAGCGCGCCCGCCAACCAGAGTGGGATGATCTCCCGCAGCGCCAGCCCGACGACCACCGCGACGATGTAGAGCCGGTCGGCGAGGGGGTCCAGCACCTGCCCGAGCTTTGAGCTCTGGTTGAGGCTGCGGGCCAGCTTGCCGTCCAGCCAGTCCGTGAAGCCCGACACCATGAGGACGACGAGTGCCCAGCCGTCCAGCTGGGGACCGAGGACCAGCCAGAGGAACAACGGGACCCCGAGGAGACGTCCGGCGCTCAGCAGGTTGGG
Source organism: Propionibacteriales bacterium (assembly GCA_038232255.1). GTDB lineage: Bacteria > Actinomycetota > Actinomycetes > Propionibacteriales > Nocardioidaceae > JAWWPG01. The sequence goes on along the minus strand of JBBSIF010000124.1, from coordinate 347 downwards.
CACTGTTGCGACGCGGCTGCTGAGCACCATGCCCGCCTGAGCCATTCACCCTCCGTACGACGTACCGCGGCTCTGGAGAACCACATCGAAACCTTAGTCGACGTCACGCTCCGCGGCCCCTGCGCTCGCGATGGTCAGCCGTTTCACCGGCGTCCTAGGGTTGACGCCATGACGCAGCCCGCGACCCTCGGTGCCCTCAGGAACAGCGGTTATGCAAGCCGCTCGGTCAAGGCGGAGATCCGGCTGAACCTGGTCGCTTCGCTACGCAGCGGCGAGACCGCGTTCCCGGGCGTCTTGGGCTTCGACGACACGGTTCTGCCGCAGCTGGAGAGCGCGCTGCTCGCCGG
>JBBSIF010000123.1:0-7375 GCA_038232255.1 Propionibacteriales bacterium | reverse complement strand
AGGTTCAGCCCGAGGCCGATCGCCAGGGCTCCGGTCGCGAGACTGAGGAGGTGCGCGCTTCCGGCGAACCAGATCGTGGCCTGGTCCGCCAGCCGGCCCCTCCGCTCGCTGAGCGGCACGTAGTCGATGGACCGCACCTCAACCCGGCCTCTCAAAGCACGCCGAGAAGCGGGTTCGTCTGCAACCAGCAGATTGGACATCTCGGGACCTCCCTACCGCCGCGCCGTCGACGAGGCGTTGTTTCCGCGAATGCTAAGTGGCGCGTCTCACACCCCGGAATGCGACGGGATGACAAGGCAACCGGCTCCGCTGTTATCGCCGTACAAACGGCACGCGCGCGGCCAGTCAGATGGCCCGGCTGCGAAGCAGGTCGAAGAGGACGGAGACGTCCTGGACGCCATGACCCGCACGCTTCGCGGCCTCGGCGTACGTCGCCACGCTCTGCAACAGATAGGCCTTCACGCCCACCGCCGCGAAGGCCCCGATCATCGGGTCCATGCCCTCGGCATAGATGTCGACCGTCGCCTGGTCACCCTCGAAGTCGCGTGTGGCGAAGCGCTCGCTGAGCTCTCGGTTCTGCGCGGCGAACTGCGACGTCCGCAGAGCAGCCGACTCGCGGAAGTCGTCCAGGGACAGGCCCGAGGCCTCCACCAGCGCGGCCGCCTCCATGTACGCGAACCGGGCGGCGAAGTCGTAGGCCCACACGGCCGTGTAGAGCACCGAGGCGGCGGTCACGTCACCGCCGAGGTAGCGGCACGCGCCGGCAACGTCGCGCAGCAGATCCTGGTGCGCGTCGAAGGCGTCCTCGCTGCCGGAGAGCAGCAGCTCGGCGTCAACCTCTCCGGCCTGGGCGGGGAAGAACATGATCTTAGCGTCGAGGAGCGTGGCGCCCAGGGGCTCGAGCACCTCAGCGACGAGAGCGACGTCGTCAGGACCAGCGGTGGCGCTCGGGACGACCGTTCGACCCCGGAGCGCCTTCGACGTCGCTTCCTCGGTGACGAGGTCGGCCATCGTCCGGTAGTCCAGGAGACACCAGATCGACACGGGGCTGGCGGCGATCGCGGCGGCGAGGTCGCGGGTCGCTGTCGCGCCGAGGCGAGCGAGTGCCTCGGCCTTGGCGTGGGTGCGGTTCCAGACGGTGACCTGGTGTCCGGCCTCGAGCAGGCTCCGCGCGATCGCGGCGCCCATCAGGCCGAGCCCGACGACGGTCACCCGCTGCTGCTCGGTCATCACACTTCCTCCCTTCACCTGTACTCATGCGCAAACACGTCCTGCTGGATGATGATGGCGGCAAGGCCTGCCGGGTTCATGCGCGCACGAGGATGAACATGCTGACAGTCCACGACCTGGTGGCGAACCCGACGCTTCGGACGCGGGTGGTCGCTGGCTCCAGCGGCATCGACCGGGAGCTGACCTGGGCGCACTCGATCGAGCTTCCCGAGCCCTGGATGTGGATGGGCAACGGGGAGCTGCTGATGACGACGGGCCAGAACTTTCCGGCCGATCCAGCAGGGCAGGTCGACTTCATCCGTAGGCTCGACAGCAGCGGGATCTCGGGTCTCGCGCTGGCCGAGAAGATGGCGGCGCCGCTGACCGCGGACGCTGCGGTGGAAGCCGATCGGCTCGGGTTTCCGGTCCTTGAGACGGCGTACGAAGTGCCCTTCGTCCTGGTCGCTCGCGCCGTCTCGGAGTGGAGCAGCCGCGACTCCCAGCTCACGACGATCCTCCGGGTCTACGAGCTCTACCGACAGTCCTTCGTGCAGGACCTCGCCGTGGAGGCCATCTTCGACCGGCTGGGGAAGGAAGTCGGCGCGCGGCTCCGGGTCGTCAGCATCGACACCTGGGACGTCCTTGTTCCCACCGGCGTGGGCACCCCCGGGCTGGACGCGGAGATGCGGTCGCAGCTCCCGACGCGGAAGCCGTTGCCGGCGGTCACCCGCATCAAGTCAGGCCTGACCGAGCACCTGCTGCTGCCGATCGGGGACGGGAGCCAATATGCGCTCCTCGCCGAGGTCACCAGCGCGGCATTCGACCTGGTCGTGCTCCAGCACGTGTCGACCATCGCCTCCGTGCAGGCCGAGAAGCTGGTCGCGAAGGCCGCGGCGCAGCTGCTCAAGTCGACGCGCCTCTTCACCCAGCTCATCAGCGGCTCCCTCGACCTCGAGTCGGCGCGCGACCAGATGGGTGCGCTCGGAGTGAAGCGGGGGCCGTGGTTCACCGCCGCCGTCGACTCGCCGGACCGGATCGATCTGCTCCGACTTCAGCAGCGACTCCTGCGTGCGGGTGTTCCGGCGCTGGTGTGCGACATGCAGCAACGGACGATGGTGCTCTTCCCCGTATCGAAGAAGGCGAAGGCGGTGCCGGTCCTCGAGGCGACGGCCGGGAGCCGCGGTCGGATCGGCGTCTCGGACGCCACCCAACGGCTCAGCGGGGTGGCCGACTCGGTTCGCGAGGCGTCATGGGCGAGCCAAGCCGCTCGCATCGAGAACACGACGACCGCGTGGTACGGGATCGACCGGCCCCTCTTCCTCCCCGGAACGGTGACCGAGGCCAAGGCCGTGGTATCTCGCGTCCTCGGCGTCCTCATCGAGTACGACCGCGAGCACGGCACGGATCTCGTGGTCTCGCTGGAGACCTACTTCGACGAGAAGCGCTCGTGGCAGTCCGCGAGCCAGAAGCTATCCATCCATCGGCAGACGCTGATCTACCGCATGAAGCGCGTCGAGCAGCTGACCGGTCGGCAGCTGGACGACATGGACGACCTCACCGAGCTGCACCTCGCGCTCCGCACGCGCCGACTCTTGGCCCGCACCACGACACTCGGTTGATCCCGTCGGGCACACCCGCGCAACGGCCTAGCCGACGAAGCTCGTGGGATCGAGGCCGGCGACCGCTACCAAGGTCCGGCCAAGTCGCTGCTCGTTGTCCTCGAGACGCTCCTTCCGCGTGATCGCACGACGCACCACGTGACCACCGAGGAATCGTGCCGGCTCCGGCGGCAAGACCCCACGCGGGGTCCTGACGAGCGGGAAATTGCTCCACTGGTCGTCGAGGCCGAGAGCGCGCGAGGAGAGGACGTGGCCGGCGAGACGTGACGGCCCGACGCCGTCTCCCGAGAAGCCGGCGACGTAGTGGACGCCCGGCAGCCTCGACAGAGACCCGAAGAACGGCAGGGCGTCGATGGAGTAGTCGACCGCGCCGGACCAGGCGTGCGTTACCGGCACCCCCCGCAGCTGCGGGAACGTCCGGTGCAGGTGCGAGGTCACCTCGCCGACCCGCTCCGACGACCCCCAGAACCGCGGGTCGACCTGGCTTCCCGAGCCGATGCGGCCACCGCCCTTGCCGAAGACCACCCGGCCGTCTTTCGTGGTCCGGTAGTAGTGGACAAGTCGCCGGGAGTCCGAGATCGCCAATCCCGGGCTCCACTCGCCGATCAGCCTGGAGCACGGCGCCGTCGCGACGACATCGCTGCCGAGGACGAGCAGGTGCCGGCGGATCTCGCGCTCTGCGACGAGTGCCGCGTTGGTCGCCAGCACGACCTGCGACGCGACCACGGCACCGCCGGTGGTGGTGACCACCGTCCGCGTGCCCTCCTGACGCATCGCGGTCATCGGCGAGTGCTCGTAGATCCGCACGCCTCGCCCGATCGCGATGCGCCGGAGAGCACGGACCAACCGGCCGGGGTGCAGCGTCGCGACACCGGCCTCGAAGACGCCACCCAAGTGCGTCTCGCTCCCCGTCATGGCGGCAGCGGTAGCGGCACCGACCGGGCTGTACGGCGCCAGGCCCTCCTCGGCCCATCCGTCGACCGTCTCCTGCCACGAGTCGAGCTGCGCGGAGTTCGTGGCGGCCCACAGCCAACCGGCGGCGGTGTAGTCAGCCGCCACACCGTTGGCAGCCACGAAGTCGCCGATCTCCGCCACGGCCTGCCCCGAGGCTTTGGCGACGGCGGCCCCGTCAGAGCCGACGATCTTCTGCAGCGTGCTCCACTTCGGCCACCAGGTCATCGCGAAACCGCCGTTGATGCCGCTGGCGCCGGCCCCGCATATGCTCGCCTCGACCAGAGTGACGTCGACGGACGGGTCGCGGTCCTTGATCGCGAGGGCGGTCCACAGGCCCGTGTAGCCCCCGCCCACGATGCAGATGTCAGAGCGGGTGCTCCCATACAGCGGCTCGAAGGCACTATCGGGCTCATCGTCGAGCGCCTCCTCCATCCACAGGGAGCTGCGCACGACGGCGAGCGGCCGCGGGTCGGCGGTCTTCCGCATCAGTCTCTCCAATCGTCGGGTCAGTTGCGAGGCGCGCCGTACTTCCAGCACGGCGGCACCCCGCGGGAGTCGGGTCGGCGTCGAAGTTCACCAGCCGCCGACGGACTCCCGACCCACCCGCTCTCGGTCGCCGAGCTCGAAGAGCAGCAGCTTGGGCTCCATGAACGCCTCGAAGAAGCAGTCGCCGAGCTCGCGGCCGACGCCGCTCTTCCCGGCACCACCGAACGGGGCGAGCTGGTCCCAGTAGTTCGACGTCTCGTTGATGTTGACCACCCCGTGCGGCAGCGACTCCGCGACGCGCCACGCGGTCGCCAGGTCGCGCGTCCACAGCGAGGCCACGAGGCCCATCCCCGACGAGTTCGCGATCTCGACAGCCTCCTGGGCCGACGAGATCCGGACCACCGGGATGACGGGACCGAAGGTCTCGTGGACCATCACGTCGGCATCGAGTGGCACGTCGGTCAGCACCGTCGGCGGGTAGAAGTTGCCGTCCTCGGCGCCGTGTTGCCAGATCTGGGCCCCGAGCTCCTGCGCCTGCGCGACGTGCGCACGAACCCGAGCCAGGGTCGCGTCGTTGCACAGCGGGCCCATGTCGGTGTCCGGATCGTGGGGATCACCGACCTTCAGCTCGGTGATGGCCGCCTTGAACTTCTCGACGAACTCGTCGTAGACGTCGTCGTGGACGAGGATCCGCTCCGCGGACGTGCACACCTGGCCGGCGAGGTAGAACGAGCCGGTCACGGCACCCGCCACGGCGGCGTCGACATCCGCATCGGCCAGGACGATCTGCGGGCCGTCGCCGCCGAGCTCGAGCAGGAGCTTCTTGAGGCCGGCCTTGGAGGCGATCACCTTGCCGGTCGCAGTGGAGCCGGTGAAGAAGATGCCGTCGACGTCGTCGTGCTCGACCAGCGCAGCGCCGATGTCGCCGAACCCCTGGACGACGTTGATGACGCCCGGCGGGATGCCCGCCTCCTCCGCGAGAGCAGCAACCATCGCACACGCCCGCGGGGCGTACTCCGACGGCTTCCAGACCACCGTGTTGCCCGCAGCCAGCGCATGGGCGATAGCGATCGAGGAGATGTCGGTGGGGAAGTTGTACGGGGCGATGACCGCGACGACACCGATCGGGCGGTGAGTGAGGACCAGCCGCTTGTTGTTCGACCTCTCCTGCGTGGACGGGTAGGTCTTGCCGGTGTAGCGCAGGATCTGCTCGGCCGCGCGGGCGTAGGCCGGCGCCGTGTACTCGTAGAGCTCCTCGCGAGTCTCCCGGATCGTCTTTCCCGTCTCGGTGGTCACCATCCGGGCGATCTCCTCGCCGTTCTCGTGGACCAGCTGAGCCATCCGGCGCAGGATCTCGACCCGCTCGATGACCGAGAGGTTCGCCCACCCGACCTGGGCCGAGCGCGCGGCGCGCACGGCCGCCGCGACATCATGCACGTCGCACTTGTTGACGGTATGGACGACCTCGCCAGTGCCGGGCGAACGCACCTCGAACGTGCCGGCGGCGCCCTCGAGCCACTTGCCGTCAATCAGAACGCCGCCGTCGGCGTGCTCGAATCCCATTTTTTCTCCTCGGCAGGTGCGCAGCGGGATCTGTCGCCCGGGTCGGAACGACTTATCGCTGAGGCTAGGTCTGCCAGTACCAGCCTTGAATGCGACGTGCGTCTGACCCTCAGTGGGCGCCTCGTTCACCCGTACAAGAGGCGTCGGAGAGCCTGCTTCTTAGAGTGAGGCCGTCGTCACAGCATGGAGGATTGCATGTCGCACACTCGAGGCGACGGCGAAGGCCGCGTCAAGAGCGTTCACTCGTTTAATGGTCGACCTAGCTGACCGGGAGACGGCGCTCGGCGTTATCCGTCTCTTCGGCGATCTAGGGGCATTCGCTCGCTCGGAGTACGAATCGGCGTGCGTCGCGGCGCATAGGCATGCGACCTAGCCGACTCGCTCACATCGACATGTCCAGGCGTCTGCCGACCCGCGAGCGGACGCCGGGCGGACCCGCGACAAGGTGACGTCGGGGATCTTCAGAGCGAGGGCTTCTACTCGATGCAGAACTCGTTGCCCTCGGGATCTTCCATCACGACCAGCTCATCGCCCGAGCGCACCACGACGGCGCCGAGCGCGGCCAGACGGCGGACCTCGTCCGCGATAGTCCCACCCGCGCGCAGGTCGAAGTGGACGCGGTTCTTCGCGATCTTCGGTTCCGGCACTCGGTTGAACCACATGTTCGGCCCACCCCATCCCGGCGCCTCAACGAACGCCTTGTCCGGGGTAGAGCCCTCGTCGACGTCTGAGCCGAGCGCGGCCGCCCAGAACCGCGCCACGACGAGAGCGTCCATGCAGTCGAACGTCATGCTCTTAATGTGGGTCACCACGCGGTCAGCCTCCTCGGCCTGCACCCGTGCAGCACCCGTGAAAGCGGCGCCCGGCCTGTCTCCAGGCTAGGCGGGACCGGTCGACTATCGGTGAATGGGCGAGCGTAGTCACGCGAAGCTCATGGCCATGAGCATCGTCGCCGGGCCGAACCCCGCGCGCCGATAGAACGGCGCGGATCGTTCGCTCGGAGACAGCACGATCCGCACGGCTCCGCAAACGCGTGCATGGTTCACGGCGGCGTCGAGCAGGGCCGAGCCGACGCCTTTATCGCGGTGCTCCGGCAGGACAAAAGCGTTGCCGAGGTAACACCAGCGGGACCGGGCTAGCTTGGGCCTGGGCATCCGCTCGAAGACCGCCAGGTTCACCATCCCGACCTCTCGGCCGCCGACAACGGCCACGAACATCACTCGTCGTGATTCCTCGGCTGCCGCCCACCGCGAGAATCGCTCTTCGAAGCCGTCGTCGTCGACCGCCCCACCTGCCAGCTCCTCCGACCAGGCGCGGCGCAGCGCCGCGACGCCGGCGCTGTTACGACTACTGACTTGCCGAATGAGCACATCAGATCTCGAGGTCATAGGACTATCGTCCCAGGGAGCAGCCCGCTCGCCGAGCGTCACGCGGGACGGCTGCCTGGTGCGTCGACAAGGCCATACCCGTTAGTCACCCGTCTCCCCTATCGGGGAGCGCCCTTCTGGGCTGAAAATGGTGGTGCGGTCGCCCGTTGACGTCGT
>JBBSIF010000122.1:0-7380 GCA_038232255.1 Propionibacteriales bacterium | reverse complement strand
TGGACGCAGGCGTTGACCGGGGCCGGCCTGTCGATCCTCGGCCTGCACGAGCCGCCCTGGCCGCCCGGCCACGACCGACCGTGGGGCGCCTGGGGCCCGGAACGCGGGGCGTACATTCCGGGCACGTTGATCCTCTCGGCGTCGAAACCCACTCGGCGAGGTGGCTAGCCGGCCGGTACTCGTCGGATTCTGCTGGGCTCCTGGCGCAAGGATCCGACGTCCAGGCTGCTCCGACGACCTGTAGGTCGGATCCTGACGGGCTCATGGGCAAGGGTGCGGCGGCGGCGGCGGCGGGCTGAGGTGCGAGTGCATGGTTGTTGCAAACAGTTCGCAACAGCATTAGCGTGGGAGCACCAGATTGGAAGGGGTCCCATGGCAGCGATCACCACGTCCGCGCCGTCGCGGCTGTCGCGGGCCCGGCAGTCCCTGAGCGCGCGGGAGTGGGCGTCCCTGTCCGGGATGGGGCTTTTCGTCCTGCTGCTGCACGTCGTCGGGTGGGGCGTCCTGGCGGCGATCGTGGCACCGCAGCACCTGCAGGTGAGCTCCACGCAGGTCTTCGGGGTCGGGCTCGGCCTGACGGCGTACATCCTCGGGATGCGGCACGCCTTCGACGCCGACCACATCGCCGCGATCGACAACACGACCCGCAAGCTGATGGGCGAGGGCAAGCGGCCGCTGTCGGTCGGGTTCTGGTTCTCGCTCGGTCACTCGACGATCGTGTTCGGCCTGTGCATCCTGCTCGCGGCCGGTGTCCGCGCCCTCGCCGGTCAGGTCGAGTCCGACTCCTCGTCCCTGCACAACGTTCTCGGGCTGGTGGGAACCAGCGTCTCCGGCGTGTTCCTCTACATCATCGGCATCATCAACCTGGTGATCCTGGTCGGCATCGTCAGAGTCTTCCGGGCCATGCGCCACGGGGAGTACGACGAAGCAGCCCTCGAGGAGCAGCTCGACAACCGCGGGTTCATGAACAGGATCCTCGGTGGAGTGACCAAGACGGTCACCAAGCCCTGGCAGATGTATCCCATCGGCATGCTGTTCGGGCTCGGCTTCGACACCGCGACAGAGGTCAGCCTGCTCGTCCTCGCAGGGGGCGCCGCAGCGTTCTCGCTGCCCTGGTACGCGATCTTGACGCTTCCCATCCTGTTCGCTGCCGGTATGAGCCTGCTCGACTCCATCGACGGATGCTTCATGAACTTCGCCTACGGTTGGGCGTTCTCCAAGCCGGTGCGCAAGGTCTACTACAACATCACGATTACTGCCCTCTCGGTCGCCGTCGCGCTGATCATCGGCACCATCGAGCTCATCTCGATCCTGGTGGAGAAGCTCGACATCACGAGCGGGCCGCTGGCCACGATCGGCAGCCTCGACCTCAACCTCGTCGGCTACGCGATCGTCGCGATGTTCGTGCTCACTTGGGTGGTGGCACTCGCGGTCTGGCGACTCGGTCACATCGAGGAGAAGTGGACGGCGGGGCTCGCCGACGCGGCCCCGCGACGACAGCTGACGGCAGGGCTCGCCGACGCGGCCCGCGACGACAGCTGACGTCAGGAACGGCCGGCGTCCTGCAGGCAGCGGGTCGCCCACCGTCGAGCCTCGAGACGCTCGTCGCCGATCTCGCGACCGCAGACGTCGCACGTCCCGTACGTGCCGTCGGCGAGCTTGGCCTCGGCGCGCTTCACCTCGCCCAGCATCACCTGGAGCTTGTCGTGAGCCGAGACGTCGGCGAGCCGGTCGACGGCCTGGCTGGTGCCCTCTCCGATGCGCTTGCCGAACGAGATGCTGCCCTGGTCGCTCGGGGGCTCGGCCAGTCGCGCGAGCTGGACCTCCAGCTGAACGCGCTTGTCAGCCAGCACGGCCGCGGTCTGCGATGTCATCGTCCTCATCGTGGCAGACACCACACACTGGAGGGATGAACGCGGGCCCGTCGATCGACCGGCGGGGCTTCCTCCTGCTCAGCGCCGGGCTGCTGCTCGTGGGCGGCTGCGCCGACGCGCCGAGCACGACAGGAGCACCAGCCGCGGAGCGGTCCACTGACCGCGCACCCCGGTCGGCCCCGACGGCCGGACGGACGGGCTCGCGTGCTCCTTCGACCTCTGAGACGCTCCCGTCAGGCGCCGGAGGCCTTCCGGCGGTGACGGTCTGGACGCCGAACCCCGCAGACGTGCTGCCGGACGTGAAGCTGCGGGCAGCCCGAGTCGTCGAGGCGCTCGGGACCTGGGGTCCCGGAAAGGCCGGCCGGGCTGCTGCGGCGGCTCGGCTGCGCGAGCTCGGCGTCGACGATGGCGTGCTCACGGAGGCCCTGCCGCTGCTGGGGGCCGCCCCTGCCGCTGCTCTGGAGGTGCTGCAGGCGCAGTACGGCGGGATCCTCCCGGGGTCGGTGAGTGTGCTGGTCGTGTGCCGGCAGTGGCGAGGACGTCCCGACGGGCCCGCCCGATCGGGCGGCACCACCGTCGACGTGCGGCTGCGGGCAGCTCCGCGCGAGTGGGCGGTCACCCAGGTGCGAGCGAACGACCCCGGCCCGCCTTCTCCGGTGCTGTCCACACCGGCTCGCGACGTCCTGCGCTCCGCCAGGATCGAGCTGCCACCCGCCGCGCGGGCCGACGTCATGTCCGGTGCCGTGCACGACAGCGTGCTCACGGCCCTCCTGCGGCTGTCGGCGGCGTACCGGATCGGGGTCAGCGTGATCCGGTCGGGGCACCCACTTCACGTCTTCGGCACCACCAGACTGAGTGACCACTCGCAGGGACGTGCCTTCGACACCTACCGGATCAACGGCCGACTCGTCGTGGACCGCGCCACCCCCCGCCGGCTGGTGACGGGCTACATGCGGGCAGCGGTCCGCGCGGGCTCCCTCAACGTCGGCGGTCCCTACCTGCCTCCGGGCGGCGGCGGCGCCTTCTTCAGCGACGCCACCCACCATGACCACGTGCACGCCGGCTTCAGCACCTGACCCCCTTCCACCCGTCAGTGCCCGGCTTCATGCCAGCTCGTCCCGATGCCGACCGACACCTCCAGCGGCACGGCGAGGTCGTACGCCGCGGCCATCTCACGCCGTACGACCGACTCCAGAGCCGTGAGCTCACCCGGGGCGACCTCGAACACAAGCTCGTCGTGAACCTGCAGGAGCATCCGGGAGCTCAGCCCCTCGGCGGGAATCGCGGCGTCGACCTTGAGCATCGCCACCTTGATGATGTCGGCTGCCGACCCCTGGATGGGCGCGTTGAGCGCCATCCGCTCCGCCATGTCGCGGCGCTGCCGGTTGTCGCTGGTGAGATCGGGCAGGTAGCGCCGCCGCCCCAGCAGCGTTTCGGTGAAGCCGGTCCGCCGAGCCTCGTCGACCACTCCGCGCAGATAGGTCCGGACCCCGCCGAACCCCTCGAAGTACTCCTCCATGAGCATCCGCGCGTCGGACGTCTCGATCTTCAGCTGCTGGCTCAGTCCGAAGGCGGAGAGCCCGTAGGCGAGGCCGTAGTTCATGGCCTTGATCTTGGAGCGCTGCGCGCCCGTCACGGCCTCCGCGGGGACACCGAACACACGCGAGGCCGTCACAGAGTGGAAGTCGGCGCCCGAGTGGAAGGCGGCGATCAGACCGGCGTCCTCCGACAGGTGGGCCATGATCCGCATCTCGATCTGGCTGTAGTCGGCGGTGAGCAGCGCCTCGGCGCGGGGCCCGACGACGAACGCCTCCCGGATCCGCCTGCCCTCCTCGGTACGGATCGGGATGTTCTGCAGGTTCGGCTCGGTGGAGGACAACCGACCGGTCGCCGCGATCATCTGGTTGTACGTCGTGTGCACGCGCCCGTCGTCGGAGACGGTCTTGAGCAGACCCTCGACCGTCTGGCGCAGCCGGGTCACGTCGCGATGGACGAGCAGATGCTGCAGGAAGGGGTGGGCGTTCTTCTCGTACAGCGCGGCCAATGCCTCCGCGTCGGTGGTGTAGCCGGTCTTCGTCCGCTTGGTCTTCGGCATCGCCAGCTCCTCGAACAGCACCACCTGGAGCTGTTTCGGAGACCCGAGGTTGATCTCCTTGCCGATGACCGCGTGCGCCTCGTCGGCCGACGCCCGCACGCGGGTCGCGAACTGCGACTCGAGCAGCTGCAGGTGCTCCACGTCGACGGCGATGCCGAGCTGCTCCATCCTGGCGAGCACGTCGACCAGGGGCAGCTCGACGCCGGCAAGCAGCCGCGAGCCGCCCCGGCTCTCGAGCTCGGTGTGCAGCGCGGCGGCGAGGTCGAGAACCGCGTGCGCCTTCGCCATCGCGTCCGCGGCTCCCGTCGAGTCGCCCGCGAGGTCGAAGGAGAGCTGCGCGCTGTCGTCGCCGGCGCCGGCGAGCTCGCGGTGCAGGTAGCGCAACGTCAGGTCGGCGAGATCGTAGGACCGCTGGTCGGGATGCGACAGGTACGCCGACAGCGCGGTGTCCGCCGCGAGCCCGGCAAGCGGCCAGCCTCGGGCGGCCAGCGCCAGCATCGGCCCCTTGGCGTCGTGCAGCGCCTTCGGCTGCTCCGGGTCCGCGAGCCAGCCTGCCAGGGCGGTCTCGTCGTCCGGAGGAATGCCGGTGGCGTCGACCCAGGCGGCGACCCTCTCACCGGTCGCCAGCGCGACGGCGTCGACCTGTCCGGTGCCGCGCGCCCATTGACCGACGACGTGCACACCGGTTGGAGTGTCCTTCGCGGTGTGTGCGGCCAGCCAGCCGGCCACCTCCCCGGCTCCGAGGCACGCTCCGTCGACCTGCGGAGCGGGCTCGACCTGCGGCTCGTCGGCGGACAGCGTCGCGAAGAGCCGGTCTCGCAGCACCCGGAACTCGAGGCTGTCGAACACCTGGTGGACCTCGTCGCGGTCCCAGGGCCGGACGGCCGTGTCCGCGACGCTCGCGCTCAGCTCGAGGTCGCGGACGAGGGCGTTGATGCGCCGGTTGCGGATGACGTCTGCCAGGTGCTCGCGCAGCGCGTCGCCCGCCCGCCCGGTGATCTCGTCCACCCGGGCGACGATCTCCTCCAACGAGCCGAACTCGTGAATCCACTTGGCGGCGGTCTTCGGGCCAACCCCCGGAACGCCCGGGAGGTTGTCGCTCGAGTCCCCCACCATCGCGGCTAGGTCGGGGTACTTCTGCGGCGGCACGCCGTACCTCGCGGCCACCGCCTCCGGCGTCATCCGCGAGAGGTCGGAGACACCCCGCGTCGGGTAGAGGACGGTGCAGCGGTCACTGACCAGCTGGAAGGCGTCGCGGTCGCCGGTGCAGACCAGCACGTCGACCCCTTGGGCCTGGGCCTGGGTCGCCAGCGTCGCGATCACGTCGTCGGCTTCGTAACCGTCGCGTTCGACCGTCGTGACCCGCAGCGCCGCGAGCACCTCCTGGATCAGCGGCACCTGGCCCGAGAACGCGTCCGGGCTCTTGGACCGGTTCGCCTTGTAGTCGGCGTACTCGGCAGCCCTGAACGTCTTGCGCGACACGTCGAACGCGACAGCGACGTGCGTGGGTGCCTCGTCGCGGAGGACGTTGATGAGCATCGACGTGAAGCCGTAGACGGCGTTCGTCGGCTGCCCCGTCGTCGTGGAGAAGTTCTCCACCGGCAGCGCGTAGAAGGCACGGTAGGCGAGGGAGTGCCCGTCGAGGAGCAGGAGAAGCTGGCGGCCCTCGCCCGTGCCGGGACCCGCGGGGGCACGGGCGTCGGAGGCAGCCACCGTTGAACTGTAGTGGGCGGCTCCGACAGGGTCGGCCCGCGGTGATCTGACAGGATCACCGGGTACGACGACCCCGACGCGCCAGGCGCCCGACAGGAGGAGGTCCCGTGACGGACTCCGCGAGCGAGTCGGCTGGCATCCCACCAGCGGCCATCCACGAGCGGCTCGGGATCGCGATCGTCGAGGCGTCGCCGTCCCGCGTCGTGGCGACGATGCCGGTCGAGGGGAACACTCAGCCGTTCGGCCTGCTGCACGGTGGCGCCTCGTGCGTGCTCGCCGAGAGCGTCGGCTCGATCGGGGCCACCCTGCATGCTCTTCCCGAACGCGTCGCGGTGGGCACCGACCTCAACGCCACCCACCACCGAGCCGCCTCGCGCGGGACCGTCACCGCGGTCGCGACGCCGCTGCACCTCGGCCGGACGATCGCCAGCTACGAGGTCGTGATCAGCGACGACCGGGACCGGCGGATCTGCACGGCCCGGATCACCTGCCAGCTGATCCCTGCCCAGCGCTGAACCGGGTCAGCCGCCGCACCGTCACCACCCGCGAGGACACCGGCTGCCGCGCGGTCGGGCGCAGCTTGCCGCGCAGCGCGCTGACGGTGGTCGCCCGGACGACGGCCACCTGTGCCAGCCCGAGCCGAGCGAGGAACCGGTTGGACTCCCGGGACGTGGCCGCCACCGAGGCAACGAGGTGGTGCGACCCCGATGCGTCAGCCCAGTCCGCGGCCGCCTCCATCAGCTGCTTGCCGAGGCCACGCCTGCGGAACCGGCACAGCACGTGCAGATAGCCCACGTGGACCGCGTCCTCGCCGTGGATGGGCGAGACCGGCGCGAGGCGAAGATGAGCCACGCCGACCGGCTCGTCGTCGGTCACCGCGACCACGAGCCGCTGGTGCGGGTCCGCCGCGATCTTCCGGACGGCGCAGCGCACCTCGTCGAGGTCGGCGGGCAGCCGTGGCAGCCGGGGAGGATCGGCCGTGAAGTCCGTCCATATCGAGAACAGTGCCTCGGCGTCGTCGGGCCCGGCGTCTCGCACGAACGGATGAGCCTTGCCCATGACGCCTCCCCAAACTCGATCGGATCCCCCGCGACGATCCGCACCAGACTACGACCGTCCCTGCCCGCGCGCAGGAGATGCCAGACTTCGCCGTGACCGGGCGCCCCACGACAGGAGGTGAGGAGTGTTCCGCGGCTTCGGCACGGTCGTCAACGTGCTGACGGTGCTGCTCGGCGCCGGCATCGGCGTGCTGCTCGGCAACCGGCTGCCGGAGCGGACACGAGACGTCGTGACGGACGCCCTGGGGCTCGTCACACTGCTCGTCGCGGGTCTCAACGCCCTCAGCGTGACCGACTCCCGGCTCAGCGACGAGGTCGGCGGCTCGACCCCCGTGCTGATCGTGCTCGGGTCGCTGCTGGTCGGAGGCATCTGCGGATCTCTGCTGCGGATCGAGGCGCGGTTGGAGGGCTTCGGCGGCTGGCTGCAGGCGCGGCTCACCGGCAACGCCGGCTCGCTCGAGCGGCGGCGCTTCATCGAGGGCTTCGTGGCCGCGTCGCTGTTGTTCTGCGTCGGTCCGCTCACGATCCTGGGCTCCCTGTCGGACGGTCTCGGAAACGGCGCCGACCAGCTGCTGCTGAAGGCCACGCTCGACGGCTTCGCCGCGATCGCCTTCGCCTCGTCGTTCGGCTGGGGAGTGGC
>JBBSIF010000121.1:0-7437 GCA_038232255.1 Propionibacteriales bacterium | reverse complement strand
TGCCACTGGTGCCACGTCATGGCGCACGAGTCGTTCGAGGACGTGGCGACTGCCGAGGAGGTCAATGCCGGGTTCGTCCCCGTTAAGGTCGACCGCGAGGAGCGGCCCGACGTGGATGCCGTCTACATGGGAGCGACCCAGGCGATGACCGGTCAGGGCGGCTGGCCGATGACGGTGATGCTGACTCCGTCGGGGGAGCCGTTCTTCGCGGGCACCTATTTCCCACCGGAGCCGCGGGCCGGGATGCCGTCGTTCCGGCAGGTGCTCAGCGCGGTCACCGACGCCTGGCAGGAGCGCCGCGGCGAGGTCGAGAAGGTCGGTGCGGATGTCGCTGCTCACCTGCGAGCTGCCGGCGGCTCCGTCGCGCCGTCCGACGCGCTCGACGTCGAAACCCTCGGAGCGCAGGCGGTCGCCGGCCTCGTGTCGTCGTACGACGACCGGTACGGCGGCTTCGGCGGCGCACCGAAGTTCCCGCCGTCGATGATCTGCGAGTTCCTGCTCCGGAGAGCCGCCCGCACCGGTGACCCCGAGGCTGCGCGGATGGCGGCGCACACGCTCGAGGCGATGGCGCGCGGCGGCATCTACGACCAGCTCGGTGGTGGGTTCGCGCGGTACAGCGTGGACGGGCGCTGGGCTGTCCCGCACTTCGAGAAGATGCTGTACGACAACGCGCTGCTGCTCTCCGCCTACCTGCACTGGTGGCGGCTGACGGGTGCGCCGCTGGCGGAGCGGGTTGCCCGCGGGACAGCGGACTTCATGTTGCGTGAGCTGGCGACGACCGAGGGCGGGTTCGCGTCGGCGCTGGACGCCGACTCCGACGGGGAGGAAGGCGCCTTCTACGTGTGGACGCCCGACAAGCTCCGCGACGTCCTCGGCGCCGACGCGGGCACTACGGCGGCGCGGACCTTCGCGGTGTCCGCCGCCGGCAACACCGAAGGCGGGGGGTCGACGCTGCAGCTGCTCGCCGACCCGCCGGACTGGCCGAGCCACGAGGACGTCGTCACGAAGCTGCTCAGCAGCCGCGCCGAGCGGCCGCGCCCCGCCCGTGACGACAAGGTGGTCGCCGCCTGGAACGGGCTCGCCATCGGCGCGCTCGCGGAGGCCGGTGTCCTGCTGGACGACCCGCGCTACGGGGACGCCGCGTTGGCGGCCGGGCGGCTGCTTGTCGACGTACACCTCACGGGCGACGGGCGGCTGCGGCGGGTCTCACGCGATGGAAGGCGGGGGGAGCCGGCCGGGGTGCTCGAGGACTACGCCTGCGTGGCCGAGGGCTTCCTCGTGCTGTACGCCGTCACCGGTGACGCCGAGTGGTTCGACCGCGCCGCAGGGCTGCTCGGGCAGGTGCTGGAGCGCTTCTCCGACGATGTGGGCACGTTCTACGACACCTCGTCAGACGCCGAGATCCTGGTCGCGCGACCCCGTGACCCGACTGACAACGCGACGCCGTCGGGGCAGGCGACGACGGCGTCGGTGATGACGTCGATGTTCGGTCTCACGGGGGAGGCCCGCTACCACGACGGCGCGCAGCGCCTGCTCCGCTCCGTCGCGGGGATCGCTCAGCGGGCGCCGCGGTTCGCCGGCAAGGCGCTCGGCGTTGCGGAGGCGCTGGCCGACGGCCCTCGGCAGGTGGCCGTGGTGGGCAGCGAGGGCGACCCCGGACGGCGCGACCTGGTAGCCGCTGCGCTCCGGCTGGCGCACCCTGGCGTGGTCATCGCGCAGGGCGACGGGGCGGGTGCGGCGGTGCCGCTGCTCGAGGGACGCCCGCTGATCGCCGGCGCGGCCGCTGCATACGTCTGCCACGACTTCGTGTGCGACCTGCCCGTCACGGACCCGTCGGAGCTGTGAAGGACCTACGCCCGCAACGGGACTCGCGATACCTCGCCGATCTCCGCGCCGGTGCCCCCTCCGAAGGCGCGGGACACGGCGACGTTCGGCGGGCACTGCGTCGCCGTCGCATCACCACAGGGCTGGTGGCGGCCGGCGCCTTGGCCGTCGTCATCGCCCCGCACCTCATCGACGCCACGCGGATCTCCAGCGTGGCCGAAAGGGCGACGAGGCAGGCGAATGCCGTCGAGGTGGTGCCGCTGAGCTGCCCGGCCTCGGGCGGTTACCCGGGCACCGTGAACCCTCCGGCACCCGTCGCCCTGGAACGGGCGGTGGTCTGCCACTATCCCGCGGGCGCGATCGGCACGCCGCCCGCGATGGGATCGGTGCCGCCGTCTCAGCTCGCCGCCCTCAACTCGGACCTGCGGGCGCACAGCGCGCGCTCCGACGCCGTCCCCGAGGGGCCGACGCTCGGGCAGCCCGGGCGGCGGGACGAGTCCTGGGCGGTGTTCGGTGTCACCCGGCTGGGTCAGCGGGTGGCGCTCTCCGGTTCCCACTACCCGTCGCTGTACGTCTGGGTGGGCGCCGGCGCGGAGCGCATCTGGCGGCCCTCCGCGGCCGTGCAGCAGATGCTCGCCGCCGACTTCCCCTCCTGACCCGCCCCTCGTCCCCCCCCGCCAAGATCCGACACTCAGGTCGTCCCGGCAACCTAACCGTCGGATCCTTGCGCGCGAGCCGCGCCAAGCTCCGACACTCAGGTCGTCCCGGCAGCCTCACCGTCGGATCCTTTCGCGCGAGCCGCGCCAAGGTCCGACACTCAGGTCGTCCCGGCAGCCTCACCGTCGGATCCTTTCGCCCGAGGCGCGCCATCCGGATGGTGGGCCAGGCGGGTCAGCGGGCGGCGTACACGACCATGGAGATGCCGACGTAGTGCACCGCGAACGCCGCGATGGTGAAGGAGTGGAACACCTCGTGGAAGCCGAACCACGCAGGTGCCGGGTTCGGCCGGCGCAGGGCGTAGACCAGGCCGCCGATCGAGTACAGCCCTCCACCGACCACGATCAGGGTGAACACAGCCGGCCCGGCTGAGCTGAGGAAGTCGCCGAGCCAGAACACTGCGGCCCAGCCGAGCGCGACGTACACGGGACAGTAGAGCCAGCGCGGCGCGCCGATCCACAGCACCCGGAACGCGATGCCGAGCAGCGCGCCACCCCACACCACGCCAAGCAGAAGTCGGGCGCTCCGGCCGGACAGCAGCGCGAGAGTGAACGGCGTGTAGGTGCCCGCGATCAGCAGGAAGATGTTCGAGTGGTCCAGGCGTCGTAGCAAGGCGTCAGCGCGGACGGACCAGTGCCGGCGGTGGTACAGCGCGGAGACGCCGAAGAGCAGCGCCGCCGACACACCGAAGATCGCGGTGGCGACGCGCAGCTGGGCCGTCGGCGAGAGCACCACAAGCCCCAGCCCGGCCAGGACACTCAGCGGGAACACGCCGAGGTGCAGCCAGCCCCGCAGCTGCGGCTTGATCTCGCGAGCCGCCTCCAGCAGGCGTTCTGTCGCGTCCGCCGTCATGCCTCAACGGTAGAGGCCTCGCCCAGGCAGCATTCGGAGTATCCTGCATCGGGGATTCGATCGCGCCGACGCCGCGTCGGCAGATCGGGGGGCCTGACGAGAGGTGCTTCGTGGCAACACTTCGCGGGTTCGCCTACGACGTCTACGAGCGTCGCCTGCTGCGCAGCCTGCCGCCCGACCGCCTCCCTGGACATATCGGCGTCATGTGCGACGGGAACCGTCGTTGGGCGCGCGCGTTCGGCGCAGAGGTGTCGGGCGGGTACGTCGCGGGCGCCGACAAGATCGAGGAGTTCCTCGGCTGGTGCGACCAGCTCAACATCAACCTCGTCACGCTGTGGCTGTTGTCCACCGACAACCTCGGACGCCCGGAGGAGGAGGTCGGACCTCTGCTGCGCGTCATCGAGGACCTCGTCGAGGCGCTGGCGTCCAAGGGGCGCTGGCGGGTCCATCCGGTGGGCGCCCTCGACATGCTGCCGGCGACGACCACCATGCGCCTCAAGGCGGCGGCCGACCGGACTGCCGAGATCGACGGGATGACCGTCAACATCGCCGTGGCCTACGGCGGACGCCGCGAGCTGGCCGACGCGGTGCGGGCGATGCTGCACGAGCAGGCGGAGCGGGGTACGACGATCGAGGAGCTCGCCGAGGTCATCGACATGGAGCACATCGCGGAGCACCTCTACACGAAGGGCCAGCCCGATCCGGATCTGGTGATCAGGACGTCCGGAGAGCAGCGCATGTCGGGGTTCCTGCTGTGGCAGAGCGCGCACAGCGAGTTCTACTTCTGCGAGGCCATGTGGCCGGACTTCCGACGTACCGACTTCCTGCGCGCGATCCGCAACTATGCCGCGCGCAACCGCCGCTTCGGCGCCTGACCCCGCCCTAAGCCACCCCGCCCTAAGCCCGAAAGATCCGACGGTGGAGTCGCCTGGGCGACCTGTACGTCGGAACCTTGGCGCAGGTGCCTACAGAGATCCGACGGTGGAGTCGCCCGGGCGACCTGTTCGTCGGATGCTTCCCTCGACACCGCCTGCGATCTTGAGAGACTCCGGGTCGTGACCCCTTGGGATGTCTCGACGTGCGTCTTCTGCGACCTCGTGGCCTCAGGCGGGGATGGCGTGATGTCCCACGACACCGAGACCATCACGATTGTCGACCTTCGACAGCCTGGTTGGCCCGACGGTGCCCACGTCCTGGTCATTCCACGCCTGCACGTCTCGCAGGTGGACGCGCTGTCTGACGAGGTGGCAGCTGGCCTGATGAAGGCGGTGGTCAGAGCGGCGTACGTTGTCAGGGCGGAGTTCAACCCCGCAGGCATCAGTGTCTGGCAGTCCAACGGAGAGGCCGCGGGTCAGGAGGTGCAGCACGTGCACATGCACGTGTTGACCCGCCGACGTGGCGACGGGCTGCTACGGGTCTATCCCTCGGCACCCGCGAAGCCGAGCCGTCAGGAACGCGCTGCCCTGGCCGACCGCCTGCGCGCCTCCCTCTGAGCCCGGCGCGGCCCACAGCGCCAAGAACCGACATCCGGGTCGCCCTGGCGACCTGTACGTCGGATCCTTGCGCGGCTCCCCGCCAGACATCCGACGATGAGACTGTCCTGACGACCTGTACGTCGGATCCTGCCGCGGGCGACGTGTACATCGGATCCTTGGCGGAGGCGGCCGGACAGGCGGCCGCGCCCCGTCCCTGGCGTCGTCGGCGTCTGGCGTGTCGTCACCGATGGGCCGACGGGTCGCCGTACGGTCGATGCTGGCGACGAGTGGGGAAGCCCGTCGCCCCGGGAGGCACCGTGCGAGACCTGAGCGGGCGTGCATCGAGCCCGTGTGCTGCGAACCGGTCCGGCTGACGACCAGACCGGGCGCTGATGCCGGCCCGGCCGCGAGGAGAAGCACGTGGCGAACGCCACCGGCACGACCCGGAACACGAAGTCCCGTACCGCGAGTCTCCGCACCTACGTCCTCGACACCAGCGTCCTGCTCGCCGACCCCGCAGCGCTGAAGCGCTTCCACGAGCACGACGTCGTGCTGCCGGTCGTGGTCGTCACCGAGCTGGAGGGCAAGCGGCACCACCCCGAGCTGGGCTACTTCGCGCGGGCTGCGCTGCGGATGCTCGACGAGCTCCGCGTCCAGCACGGCAGGCTCGACGAGCCGGTGCCGATCAGTGAGGAGGGCGGGACCATCCGGGTCGAGCTGAACCACAGCGACCCGTCGCTGCTGCCGTCAGGCTTCCGGCTCGGTGACAACGACACCCGGATCCTCTCCGTCGCTCTCAACCTGCGTGCCGAGGGCTGCGACGTGACGCTGGTGTCGAAGGACCTCCCGATGCGGGTCAAGGCCTCGTCGGTGGGTTTGTCCGCCGAGGAGTACCGCGCCGAGCTTGCCGTCGAGGCTGGCTACACCGGCATCAGCGAGGTCGAGGTGCTGCCGCAGGACCTCGACGACCTGTACGACGACGGGACGGTGGATATCGAGCCGGCTCGCGAGCTGCCGTGCCACTCCGGGCTCGTGCTGCTCTCGTCGCGCGGCAGCGCCCTGGGGCGGGTGACGCCGGACAAGCAGGTCCGCTTGGTGCGAGGTGACCGGGAGGCGTTCGGCATCCGCGGCCGCTCGGCGGAGCAGCGGATCGCCCTCGACATGCTGCTCGACCCCGACATCGGAATCGTGTCCCTGGGCGGCCGCGCCGGCACCGGCAAGTCGGCGCTGGCCCTGTGCGCCGGGCTCGAGTCGGTGCTCGAGCGCCGCCAGCACGAGCGGGTCGTGGTCTTCCGGCCGCTGTTCGCCGTCGGCGGCCAGGACCTGGGATACCTTCCGGGCAACGAGTCGGAGAAGATGCAGCCGTGGGCACAGGCCGTCTTCGACACCCTGGGGGCCGTCGCCTCCCGCGAGGTCATCGAGGAGGTGCTGGCACGCGGCATGCTCGAGGTGCTGCCGCTGACCCACATCCGGGGGCGGTCGCTGCATGACGCCTTCGTGATCGTCGACGAGGCCCAGTCGCTGGAGCGCAACGTCTTGTTGACGGTCCTCTCACGGGTGGGGGCCGGCTCGCGCGTCGTACTCACCCATGACGTGGCGCAGCGGGACAACCTCCGCGTCGGGCGGTACGACGGCGTGGTCGCCGTGGTCGAGAAGCTCAAGGGTCATCCGCTCTTCGCCCACGTGACCCTGACGCGCTCCGAGCGGTCACCGATCGCCGCTCTGGTCACCGAGCTTCTCGAGGATGTCTCCGGTTGACGGTCCAGCATCGCCTATCGCACCGCAACGCCCTCCCGGGTGCACGCGGGGGCGCTCGCGGAGGGTTCTCCGGCGTTGCGAGTTGCAGATTCCGCCAGCAGGGGCAGGATGAGATGCACGCAACGTGACTGGGAGGCGGCATGTCGTTAACGCGCGGTTCACGGGGGGTTGTGACGAGACGCCGGTCGCTCGCGCTTGGCCTGGTGGGGGCTTTGGCGGCGTCGATCTTGGCGGCCTGCGGCGGAGGCGGCGGCAAACCGGTCCTGACGTGGTACATCAACCCTGACCCCACACCGCCGGATGGCTTCGCAGGCCCATTCGGCCAAGCCGGGCTGGCGGCGAAGTGCAGCACGCCCGATTACACGGTCACGACCCAGATCCTCCCCACCAGCGCCTCCGACCAACGCATCCAGCTGGCTCGTCGGTTGGCCGCCGGGGACTCGAGCATCGACCTGATGAGCCTGGACCCGGCGTTCACCGCGGAGTTCGCGGCCGCCGGGTTTCTCGCACCAATCCCCAGCACGCAGGCCAAGCAGCTGACCAGCGGTGCTGCGCAGGGGATCCTGAAGACGGCAACGTTCGGCAACAAGGTCGTCGCGGTGCCGCTGTGGGCCAACACCCAGGTGCTGTGGTACCGGAAGTCCTTCGCGCAGAAGGCCGGGCTCGACATGAGCAAGCCCGTCACCTGGGATCAGATCATCACCGCCGCCTCGGACAACGGTGGCACAGTGGGAGTCCAGGCCAACCTGTACGAGGGATACGCGGTCTGGATCAACGCGCTGGTCGCCGGTGCGGGCGGCCAGCTGGTCTC
>JBBSIF010000120.1:0-7697 GCA_038232255.1 Propionibacteriales bacterium | reverse complement strand
TACCCGACGTCTCGTGAGCGACACCGGCCGCGTGGTCGTGGCGGGAGTCGGCACCGGCGTGCGGCGCCGGCTGTCGTCGGGCAGCCCGCCAGGCAGCTCGGCGAGAGGGAACCGGGGCGTCAGCCGGTAGACGGTGAACGCTGGATCCGCCCAGCGCTCCCGCGCGTGAGCGGGGTCCGACAGGTTGAGCCGCAGCTTGGCGAGCTCAGCCGTCGCCATCGCCCAGTCCTCGTCGGAAGGGCGGAGCACTGAGACGCCTGTGTCGACCGTGAGGAGGTGCCGGCCGTCGTCCTTGCTGCGTACGACGACCCGCGCGACGCCTGACTCGGCCAGGCCCGGGTCGGGTTGCTCCCCGGGACCGGTGAGCAGGTAGAGGTGGCCACCGAGCCAGGCGTGCCAGCGCGCGGAGCTGCGGCCGTCGATGCAGAGCCAGACGATTGCGCTCTTCCTCGAGGCCTCGTCCAGCAAGGCGCGCTGCGCGGTCTCGTCGTACGCCATGGATGGCAGCGTGCCACAGCTGCGGGGCAGCAGGCAGGATTGCCCGGTGACCGACCAGGAGGGCGCCCTCCGTTCCCCTGAGCTGAGCAGCAGCCAGCTGTCGCTGCTGGTCTTGGGAGTCGTCGGGGTGTCGCTGTCGGGACCGCTGATGGCGGCTGCGACGTCGGTGCCGGCGCTGGCGATGTCGCTGTGGCGAAGCGGCCTTGGCGCCCTGGCCGTCGCGCCGAGCGGCCTGACGAGGTACCGCGAGGAGCTGCTGACCCTGCCTCGGCGTGAACTGGTGCGCAGCGGTTTCGCCGGCCTGATGCTCGCGGGCCACTTCGCAGCGTGGACGTGGTCGCTGAAGCTGACGTCGGTCGCGTCCGCGACGTCGCTGGTCTGCCTCCAGGCGGCCTGGGTGGTCGTCCTTGCCAGGGCCACCGGTACGGCGACCAGCGGCCGCGTGTGGCTGGGGCTGTCGCTCGCCTTCGGTGGCGTGCTGGTGGTGTCCGGCGTCGACCTGACCGTCTCGTCGCGCGCCCTCGCCGGCGACGGGCTGGCCTTCCTCGGTGGTGCGTTCGCAGCCCTCTACACGATCGTCGGCGGCCGGGTGCGTCAGGTGGCCAGCACGTCGACGTACACGCTGATCTGCTACTCGACGAGCGCCGCCGTGCTGCTGCTGGCCAGTCTCGCTGGAGGGACCTCCATCGTCGGTTTCCCCCTCAAGGGCTGGCTGCTGATCCTCGCGGTGACCGTCGCCGCCCAGCTCCTCGGGCACTCGGTGTTCAACCACCTGCTGGCGGTGATGAGCCCGACGCTCGTCTCGATGACGCTGCTCCTCGAAGTGCCGGGAGCCGCGCTGCTGGCCGCGGTGTTCCTGGGACAGGCGCCGCCGGTGGCCGTGTATGGCGGCTTGGCGCTCATCTGTGCCGGGCTGGCGGTGGTCGTCACAGCGCAGCGCACTCGCCAGTCGTTGGCGGTGCCGCTCGACTAGCCTCGCCCTCGCATCCGGGGCGCCGCCCGAGCTGGGTCAGCCGCCGCGCCGGCTCGGGTAGTCCGGATCCGGGCGCGCGTCGGGACGACCCGCCCCGCAACCCGGATCCGGGCACGCGTCGGGACGACCCGCCCCGCAACCCCGGATGGTTCGGAACAAGGCGCGCGTAGGAACAACCCGCTCATGGCGCGCCTTGGTCCGAACCATCTGGAAGGAGAGGACGAGGGAGCACGGCGGCAGCGGCAGGGCGCCGGCGGCCAGCAGGGGCTCGGGGTGCCGGTCAGGAGAGGCTAGGCTGGCCCGTCGGGCGAGCCCGCGTCGGCGGAGGGGGCGGAATGGCTCACGGTGTGCGGTCCCGTCGCTCCTGCCTGGCGGTCCCGGGCTCGAGCCCGCGGTTCCTGGAGAAGGCGAAGAGCCTCGACGCCGACGAGGTGTTCCTCGACCTCGAGGACTCGGTGGCGCCGGCTGCGAAACCGGCGGCGCGCGGAGCCGTCGTACGAGCGCTGACGTCGGGAGGCTGGGGCGACAAGCTGAGAGCCGTTCGGGTCAACGACTGGACGACGCAGTGGACCTACCGCGACGTTCTCGAGATCGTCGAAGGCGCCGGCGCCGAGCTGGACTGCATCGTGCTGCCGAAGGTGCAGACGCCGGAGCACGTGGTCGCGCTCGACCTGTTGCTCACGCAGATCGAGAAGGCGGTGGGGCTCGAGATCGGTCGGATCGGCATCGAGGCGCAGATCGAGAGCGCCCTCGGGCTGGTCAACGTGGACGCCATCGCGACGGCGAGCCCGCGGATCGAGGCGATCGTCTTCGGGCCGGCGGACCTGATGGCGTCGATTCACATGAGGTCGCTGGTCGTCGGCGAGCAGCCGGCGGGGTACGACGGAGGCGACGCCTACCACTACATCCTGATGCGGATCCTGGTTGCGGCCAGAGCCCGCGGCAAGCAGGCGATCGACGGCCCCTACCTCCAAGTGCGCGACGTCGACGGCTTCCGGCGACTCGCCAGACGCAGTGCCGCCCTCGGGTACGACGGCAAGTGGGTGCTCCACCCTGACCAGATCGCCGCCGCCAACGAGGTCTTCTCACCCGCGCAGAGCGACTACGACCATGCGGAGAACATCCTGAACGCGTACCAGCACTCGGTCTCCGACCGGGGTGGCACGCGCGGCGCGGTCATGCTGGGCGAGGAGATGATCGACCAGGCGTCCCGCAAGATGGCTCTTGTCGTGTCCGCCAGGGGCCGAGCGGCCGGCCTGCGCCGCGTCGACGTCTGGCGTCCGCCGAGCGAGGGCGCTTAGACGAGCCGGCAGACGGACAGCGGTCTGCCACGGGCAGGGCGCGCTCGGTTGCGCGCTCCGGATCAGTTGGCCCGCCACGGGCAGGGCGCCCGGCTGTGCGCTCCGGATCAGCTCAGCTGGTCCACTGCCACGAGCCGAGGATGGTGTCCAGCAGCGGCTTGGCCTTCGCAGCGTTCGAGCTGGCGTAGGTCATGGTGACGGGGTACGCCTTGCCGTTGTGGATGGCGACGTACTGCAGGAACGTCACCGACGTGCCGGTCGACTCGAAGGACGACGTCTGCCCGATCGCGGGGTCGCCGTCGATCGTGCGGTCCGCAAGGGGGTTGACGACTGCATGCGTCACGGACTTGAGCTCGGATGCCGCCTCCCGGCGGATGGCTTCGCTGTCGCGCTCGATGGTGGCCGTTGTCACGTTGCCCTGCACGACGTTGAAGTTCGTGCGGAAGGCGGACGCGTTCTTCTCGCCGATCGCGATGTCGAGCTGGGGGTTGTTCGCCTTGAGGCTGGCGGTGATGTCCTCCCAGTCGGTCGGGATCGCGATCGAGAAGCCGGTGCCGGACAGCCGGTTGCCGTTGGCTGTCGTGGGAGGCGGTGTCGATGAGGACTCGGTCGTCGGCGTCGAGGGGGAGGGGGTCGTGGACTGCGACGGAGGAGCCGGGGTCGGAGTCGGGTCGGTGGTCGTGGTCGTGGTGTCGGTCGTCGCGATGTCCTTCGAGCTGCTGCAGGCGACCGACAGAGCAAGGAGTACGGCGACGACCGCAGTGGCGACGAACGACTTGTTCATCTGCTCAGGCTACAAGGAGGGAAGGCGGCGGCCACCACGTCTTCGGTACCCTTCCCGGCATGAGCGATGGGGACGAGTACCACACCGACCTGTGGATCGTTCGGCACGGCGAGACGGAGTGGAGCAAGTCAGGGCAGCACACCGGGCGGAGCGACATTCCGCTGACCGCTGAGGGCGAGCGTTCGGCGCTGGCGCTCAAGCCGGCGTTGGCCGATGTGACGTTCGACCTTGTGCTGTCGAGCCCGCGCCAGCGCGCCCGCCGTACCGCGGAGCTGATCGGCTTCAGCGACGTCGTGATCTGGGACGACCTCGTCGAGTGGGACTACGGGGACTACGAGGGCCGGACGCGCGCGGACATCCAACGCGACCGGCCGGGTTGGTCGGTGTGGGCTGACGGCAGTCCCGGTGGAGAGTCCCCGGAGCAGGTGTCGCGGCGGGTCGACGAGGTGATCGCTCGGTGCCGGGAAGTCGAAGGCGTTGTGTTGGTCTTCGCGCACGGGCACATCCTGCGTGCCCTGGCCGCACGGTGGCTCGACCATCCGATCGAGCTGGGGGCGAACCTCGAGCTGGCCACGACGCGGATCAGCATCCTCAGCCATGATCGGGGCGCGCCGACCCTCGAGCTCTGGAACGCGCGAGAGCCGGTCTGAATCCCCTCGCATCACGTCTTAGACTCGATTCCGCCCGAAGCGACGCGCGCCTGTTGACGAGCATTCGTTCCTCCGAGAGGATTCCTCCGGCGCGACCGGGAACGATCCTCGACGGGGAGCGTCGCGCCATCGCCTGGACGGGATGACCTATGGCACTCATGAGATCCAAGCTCGGGTATGGCGCGGCTGTGGTCGTTGGGGCGTTGTGTCTCAGCACGCTGGGGGTCACTGGGGCGGTGGGGTCGCAGAAGGCCGTCTTGACGGGTGACTCCCCGGTCAGGTTCCGGCCGGGCAGTCCGGGGGTGGGGGACGCGTATTTCCCGTTGGAGGGCAATGGTGGGTATGACGTGCAGCACTACGGGCTGGCGCTCACCTACCTGCCGAGCAGGCACCATCTCGGGGGCACGGCGACGATCTTCGCGACGGCGACGCAGAACCTGTCGCGTTTCGACCTTGACCTGAAGAACTACAAGGTCGGCAGCGTCACGGTCAACGGCGGCGCGGCGCGGTTCGCCCGGCAGGGTCAGGAGCTGGTGGTCACGCCCCGGCAGGGGCTGCTCAAGGGCAACCGGTTCATCGTGGTGGTTGCCTATGCGGGCACGCCGCACACCGTCGTGCATTCCCCGATCGTGTTCGGGGCGCCGTACGGCTGGATCTACACCAAGGACGGGGCCTTCGTGGGGTGTGCTCCCAACGCCGCGAGCACGTGGTATCCGTCGAACGACCACCCGAGCGACAAGGCGACGTTCCGGTTCGACATCACGGTGCCGACCGGCACGAAGGTGGTGTCGAACGGTGAGCTGATCCGCCAGATCAGCGACGGCTCCCGGGACACGTTCACGTGGAGCGAGCGGGCGCCGATGGCGACCTACCTCGCCACTGTCGACATCGGCCGGTACGACTTCCACAGCACCCGGACCGATGCGGGCATCCCGGAGTTCGTGGGCGTCGACCCGGCGCTGGAGCAGCGGGTGGAGGCGACCAAGGTCATCGGGCTGACCGGTGACATCACCGACTACTGGGCCAAGCTGTTCGGACCGTACCCGTTCAGCTCGACCGGCGCGATCATCGACAACGTGCCGAAGATCGGCTTCTCGCTGGAGACCCAGACCCGGCCGCTGTACGGCTTCGTGCCAGACCCAGGCACCGCCTCGCACGAGCTCGCCCACCAGTGGTTCGGTGACAGCGTCTCGGTCGAGAGGTGGCGAGACATCTGGCTCAACGAGGGCTTCGCCGTCTTCGCCAACTGGCTCTGGACCGAGCACACGACGGGCCGTTCGACCTACGCGACAGCGCGGCACTTCTTCAAGCTCTTTTTCCGAGGGGACCGGTTCTGGAAGCAGTCGATCGCCGACCCCGGACGAGACACGATGTTCTCCTTCGCCGTCTACTATCGCGGCGGGATGACGTTCGCGTCGCTGCGGCACAGGATCGGTGACCGGAAGTTCTTCACGCTGATGAAGACGTGGGCGACCCAGCACCGTTACGGCAACGTGACGACGAGGCAGTTCACCGATCTCGCGGAAAAGGTCTCCGGCCGGAACCTGGACGGCTTCTTCAGGACCTGGCTGTGGGACCAGACGAAGCCGCCCAAGATCTGAGAACTCGTCGGGGCGCCCGCCTTGTCAGGTACGGGTTCTGAGGCATGGGGGTCGCCCTGACGACATCTTGGCCTCAACGTCCGTCGGCTAAGCCCCCGGCGGCGAGCGCTCAGCCCCAGACGCCCCAGTCGCTCAGCGCCCGGTCGAGACCCGCCGTGGTCTTCAGAGCGACGAGCTCCTGCTGCGAGACCCACCGTGCCTCGGCCGCATCATCGCCAGCGACCGGCAGCGTCGGCGACCCGGCGGTGACCGTCGCGTGGAAGTCCGTGACCAGGTAGCTGTCCCCGGGTGAGGCGGCCGGTATGAGCACGGTCCCGGCAACCGTCGCAACGTCCACGTCCAGGCCCGTCTCCTCGAGCACCTCACGTCGTACGGCGTCGGCCAGCGCCTCACCCGGCTCGACACGTCCCCCGGGGATCGACCACAGCCCTATCCCCGGGGGACGTCCGCGCCTGACCACCAGGAGCCGCCCGTCGGCATCGCGGACGATCGCGCCCACGCACGGGATCTGCACGACGCGATCGTAGTCGGGACCACAGTGCCCTCGGCGCCGTCACCGGCCTACCCGGAGGGCGGCGTGCAGCCCGGCTGGGGCGACCCGGCAGGTACCCTGCCGTTCGTGACAGCGGCCGTGGAGTCTCCGGCGGACGGCGACTCCCGGCGCTGGCTCGCACTCGCGGTCTGCTGCAGCGCTCTGTTCATGACCCTGCTCGACGTCAGCATCACGAACGTCGCGCTACCGGCGATCGGCGCATCGATCGCGGCGGGACCCTCGATGCTCCAGTGGGTTGTCAGCGGCTACACGCTGGCCTTCGGGCTGGTCCCGGTGCTTGCGGGCCGGCTCGGCGACGACCACGGCAGGCGACGGATGTTTCTCATCGGCACGGCCGGCTTCGTCGTCACCAGTGCGCTGTCCGGTCTGTCGCCGAACGGCGGCCTGCTGATCGCATCTCGGATCCTTCAGGGCGTCTGCGGCGGACTCATCAACCCTCAGGTCTCCGGCCTCGTGCAGCAGATGTTCAGTGGTCGCGACCGGGGACGCGCCTTCGGGATGATCGGCTCGATCGTCGGAATAGGCACGGCCGTGGGGCCTCTGGTCGGTGGTGCCCTCATCGCTCTCGGCGGGCCCGACGTCGGCTGGCGGCTCGTCTTCTTCGTGAACGTCCCTCTCGGAGTCGCCGTCATCGTGATGGCCCGGCGGCTGCTGCCGGCCGACCAGCCGCACGGCCGGCACGGGCTCGACGTCCTCGGCGCCGCGATCCTGGGACTGGCCACCTTCTGTGTCCTCGTGGCCGCCGTGGAGTACGACGCCGTGCCGGACCTGCGCATTGCCTGGCTAGGCGTTCCGGCCGTCGTGTTCGCCGTTGGATTCTTCCGGAGGGAGGCCCGGCTCACTCGCCTCCATGCCGACCCGCTGGTCGACCTGCGACTGTTCCGGGAGCCGTCGTACACCGTCGGCGTCCTGCTCGCCCTGGTGTTCTTCTGCGGCGTCACCGGGCTCCCGCTGGTGCTCGCGCTCTACTACCAGCAGGGACTTGGCTACTCGGCGCTGGAGTCCGGGCTCGGGGTGACGGCGTTCGCCATCGGGTCTGCCGTGGGGGCGCCTCTCGCGGGAAGGTTCATCACCCGGCTGGGCCGACCGCTCGTTGTCCTTGCCTGCTTCGCCTTCGGGGCGGGTGCGGTGCTGCTGGACGTGGCCGTCACCCACCTTCGAACCGTCGATGCGGGCCTTGCCCTCGCCCTCCCGCTGTTCGTGATGGGGCTCGGCTCCGGCGCGGTGATCACGCCCAACCAGACGCTGTCCCTGGCCAACGTCGACCCCGTGGCGGGCAGCACTGCTGGGGGCGTGCTGCAGACCGCGCAGCGCATCGGGTCGGCTGTGGGTCAAGC
>JBBSIF010000119.1:0-8131 GCA_038232255.1 Propionibacteriales bacterium | reverse complement strand
TGGTGCGCGAGGGGGGAGTTGAACCCCCACGCCCTTTCGGGCACACGGACCTGAACCGTGCGCGTCTGCCTATTCCGCCACCCGCGCGCTGTGCCGCCGTTGGCGACGGGCAAGACTAACACGCGGCAGCCCGCTCCTCCCGCGCCAGGATCCGACGTAGGGACCGCCCCGGCGGTCCCACCGTCGGATCTTTCGGCGCGGCGGGGTGGCCAAGTGTTGGTGCGGGTACCGCAGTGCACGTCGGAGTTTCGGCGGTCGTCCGGATAGCATCGACGCGAGGCGTCACGCGGCGTCTTCCCACGCGCCGACGGTGGTTGCCCTGAGCGCCCTCGAGGCGCCCGGCCCGGCCGAGCCACCAGGAGGCACGACGTGAGCGCGCTGCACCGCTTCGAGCAACGGCTCGAACAGCTGGTGACAGGCGTCTTCGCACGGGCCTTCCGCAGCGCCGTCCAGCCGATGGAGATCGCCGCGGCGTTGCAACGCGAGGTGGACAACTCTGCCCAGATCCTCAGCCGGAACAGGCGGCTGGCGCCCAACGACTTCCTCGTCGACCTCTCACCGACCGACTTCGAGCGGCTCTCCGCCTACGGCGAGACGCTCAGCGGTGAACTCGCGCAGATGCTGCACGAGCATGCGGACGAGCAGGGCTACCTCTTTGCCGGCGCGGTCCAGCTGAAGTTCCAGCGCATCGACGACCTGAGCACCGGGCGCTTCCGGGTGCGCAGCTCGGCAGCAGCCGACGTCACCCCCGCCCCCGGCGTCTCGCTCAGCGACACCGCCGTACGTCGCGCTCCCGCGACGCTCGAGCTGAACGGCACCAGGCACCCACTGAACCCCCCGGGACTCGTGATCGGGCGGGGCACACAGGCGGACCTGCGCGTCGACGACCCCGGCGTCTCCCGCCGGCACGCCCAGCTGCGGGTCGCGGGCGACGAAGCATCACCCTTCGTGTCCATCGTCGACCTGGGTTCGACCAACGGGATCCTCGTCGACGGGAAGCGGGTGCAGCACGCGATCCTGACCGACGGCTCCACGATCCAGCTCGGCGGCACCACGATGCGGCTGCACCTGGCAGCCGCCGGCGGCACGCCACCGCCGGCGCGGTCCGCTGTCGGCCGGCCTCCACTCTCCTACCCGCCCTCGATGCCGCAGCCGCCCCAGCCCACCGACCGGACGCGGCCGGAAGCGGAGTCGGAGGCCTGGTGATCCGTGTCTGAGCTCACTCTTACGCTGATCAAGCTCGGTTTCCTCGGGCTGCTGTGGCTGTTCGTGTTGTCCGCGGTCTCGGTCATCAAGTCCGACATGTTCGGCGAGCGCGTCGACCCGGCACGGCTCGCCGGCTCCGGCGGGGCTGGGCCGAACGGCAGGCAGGCCAAGCCGGCGAAGGCGCCGAAGCCCCAGAAGCGGCGACGAGGGGCGCCCACTCAGCTCGTCATCACCGAAGGTCCCAACCTCGGCGTCACCGTGCCGCTCGGGGAGCTGCCGATCCTGCTGGGGCGCGGCGCCGACTCGACGATCCGCCTCGACGACGACTATGTCTCCACTCGCCACGCCCGCTTCGTGCCGAGCGGCGACGAGTGGTACGTCGAGGACCTCGGCTCGACGAACGGCACCTACATCGGCAGCCAGCGGATCGCGGCACCGACGGTGGTGACCGTGGGCGTCCAGGTCCGGGTCGGCAAGACGATCGCCGAGCTGAAGAAGTAGCCGGTGTTGTCGCTCAAGGTCGCGGCGGTCTCCGACATCGGACGGGTCCGGAAGAAGAACGACGACTCCGGGTACGTCGGTCCGCACCTCATCGTGGTGGCCGACGGCATGGGCGGCGCGCCGGCTGGAGACCTGGCCTCGGCGGTCGTAATCCAGACGATCAAGCGGCTTGACGCTCCTCCGCCGGACGACCTGCTGCAGGCCCTTGCCGGCACCATCCTGATCGCGAACGAGCGGCTCGCCGAGATCATCGACGAGGACCCGGCGGTCGACGGCATGGGCACCACGGTCACCGCGGCCCTCTTCGACGGCGCTCGGATCGGCGTCGCGCACCTCGGGGACTCCCGCGGATACCTGTGGCGCGACGGCACCTTGCACGCCTTGACCCGCGACCACACGTGGGTGCAGAGCCTCATCGACGAGGGTCGCATCACGGAGGAGGAGGCCAAGGAGCACTCCCACCGGTCCTTGCTGCTGAAGGTCCTCGACGGCCGTCACGACAACGAGCCCGACCTGTCCCTGCACGACGTACAGCATGGTGACCGCATCCTCATCTGCAGCGACGGGCTCAGCGGTGTGGTGCCGGAGGACCAGATCGAGCGCGTCCTCGCCGTGGGGTCGCCCGAGGCCGTGGCCACCGATCTGACCACTCTGGCGCTCGACTCCGGCAGCACGGACAACGTGACGGTGCTCGTCGGGGACGTCATCGAGGACGACGAAGCAGAGTCCACTGTGCCGAGCGTCGTCGGTGCCGCCGGGGACAGCCACCGGGGCCCCGTCGCCCGGATGCGCTCCTGGGGACAGCGCGACGCCGCCGAGCCGCGCGAGATCGTCATGACCGATCCGGAGGGCGATCCCGAGCAGCTGCGCTACGCACCGCGGGCGCCGCGACGCTTCCTGTACCTCCGCCGGGCGTTCGTCCTCCTGCTGATCCTCGCCGTCGTCGGCGGCGGGCTGGCCTTCGCCTACCAGTGGAGCCAGACCCAGTACTTCGTCGCCGCCGACCGCGGGCGCGTCGCGATCTACCAGGGCGTCGACGCCCAGCTGCCGGGCATCGAGCTCAACCACGTGTACGAGGAGCAGCCGCTGCGGCTGTCCGCGCTGCCCGCCTTCCGACGGAGCCAGGTCGTCGCAGGTCTGACTGCCGACAGCCTGCCCAAGGCCAAACGCATCGTCGCCGAGCTGCTCGCCTTCGCCCGAGAGTGCGCGACGTCTCCGCCGACGACCCCGTCGCCGACCCTGACGCTGCCGGCACCGCCACGGTCCACAGCGTCGCCCACACCACCGGTGACCGGGCAGAACCAGACTGCTACGACGATCGCACCGCCGACGGGTCTGCTGCCCCCGGCCCGGCAGCACTCCGGCGGTGCTCCCCGGGAGTGCTCAGGCACGTCTTCCTCGTCTGGGACGACGCGATGAGCGCAGGCCGCAGCGCACCGGGCCGGTTCGTCGACGCGATCGTGCCGAAGAAGCGGCGCGGCGTCGAGCTGGCGCTGCTGCTGATGGCACTGGTCATCGGTGTTGGCAGCTATGCGCTCGTCGGGCTCGGCACGCGCGACAAGGTGCCGGGCGACATCGTCGCGTACGGCGGCGGGCTCGTCGTGCTGGCGCTCGCCTGCCACCTCGTCGTCCGGCTCCGGGCGCCGTACGCCGACCCGGTGATCCTGCCGTGCGTCGTCGCGCTCAACGGCATCGGGCTCGCGATGATCCACCGCATCGACCTCGCGCGGCTCGCTCAGGACCCCGGGGTGCACACCTACGCGACCCAGCAGCTCATCTGGACCACGCTCTCGGTCGTCGGCTTCATCCTCACGATGCTGGTGCTTCGCGACCACCGGGGGCTGCAGTCGCTGACGTACACGATGGGGCTGCTGGGGCTCGCGCTGCTCCTGCTTCCCCTGGTTCCTGGCCTCGGCGTCAACATCAACGGCGCCCGGATCTGGATCTACCTGGGCGGCCTGTCGTTCCAGCCCGGGGAGGTAGCCAAGATCTGTCTCGCGATCTTCTTCGCGGGCTACCTCGTGGTGAAGCGAGACGCGCTCGCGCTGGCCGGGCGACGCTTCCTCGGCATCGACCTGCCTCGCGGGCGCGACCTGGGCCCGATCGTGGCGATGTGGGTGATCAGCCTCGGCATCTTGGTCTTCGAGGACGACCTTGGCTCCTCGCTGCTGTTCTTCGGCCTCTTCGTGATGCTGCTGTACGTCGCCACGGAGCGTCCGAGCTGGTTGGTCGTCGGCGGCCTGCTCTTCGCGGCCGGCGCCTACTGGAGCTACCTGCTCTTCGCCCACGTCCAGACCCGGGTCAACGGGTGGCTCGACCCGTTCTCCTCACCCGACGCGAACTACCAGATCGTGCAGGGGCAGTTCAGCATGGCGTGGGGAGGCATCCTCGGGCGCGGCTGGGGACAGGGCAGCCCCCAGCTGACCCCGCTGGCCTGGAGCGACTTCATCGGCACCTCGCTGGCGGAGGAGCTGGGCCTGACCGGGTTGATGGCGATCATCGTGATCTACGCCCTGATCGTGGAGCGTGGCCTGCGGACCGCGCTGCTGTGCCGTGACGCCTTCGGCAAGCTTCTCGCCGTCGGTCTCTCGATGGCCTTCGCCCTGCAGGTCTTCGTGGTGCTCGGCGGTGTCACGAAGCTCATCCCCCTCACCGGCCTCACCACGCCCTTCCTGTCGTACGGCGGATCGGCCCTGCTGGCGAACTGGGCGATGGTTGCCCTCGTGCTGAGGGTCAGCAACCACGCCCGCCAGCCGGCGCCGGCACTCGTGGCGCCGACGGCGGACGACGACACCCAGGTGGTGAAGATGCGATGAACCGACCGATTCGGACACTGGCGATCTTCTGCCTCGTCCTCTTCGGGCTGCTGCTCGCCAACGCCAACTACGTCCAGGTGTTCCGGGCGGGCGACCTCGACGCGATGGCGGGCAACAAGCGCGCCCGCGACGCCGAGTGCGCGCGCCAGCGGGGACCGATCCTCGTCGGCGGCAAACCGGTCGCCCGGAGCGTGCCGTCCTCCGACCGGCTGAAGTACCAGCGCGCCTACCCCCAGCCGCGGTCGTACGCACCGGTCACCGGCTTCTTCTCCTGCTACTACGGCACGCGCGCCGTCGAGAACTCCGAGAACTCCATCCTCTCGGGCGCCGACGGCCGGCTCTTCGTCAACCGCCTCCTCGACATCGTCGGCAACAATCAGCCCGAGGGCGGCAGCGTCCTCCTCACCATCAATCCCGACGCGCAGAAGGCTGCCTACACAGGGCTTCTCGACCTCCCCGGCCAGACCCGCGGAGCGGTCGTGGCGCTCGACCCTCAGACCGGCGCCATCCTCGCCGACGTCTCGGTGCCGTCGTACGACCCGAACCTGCTGTCCACCCACGACTTCACCAAGGCCCGGCGCGAGTACAACGCGCTGAACGCCCACGGCGCGGTGGACTTCATCAGCCGCTCCACGCAGTCGATCTATCCGCCGGGGTCGACGTTCAAGCTCGTGACGGCCTCGGCCGCGCTGTCCAACGGCTACTCGCCGGACACGATGGTGCGCGGAGGCGCGTCGCTGGACCTCCCGCAGACGTCGCACGACCTCCGCAACGAGAACGGGTCGGACTGCGGAGGGAACAAGATCACGCTGACGCAGGCGCTCATCGTCTCCTGCAACGTGTCGTTCGCCGACATCGGGCTCAAGCTGGGAGCCGACACGCTGCGGAACCAGGCTGAGAAGTTCGGGTTCGACGGGAACTACCTGACCGAGCTGCCGTTCAACCCCAGCCAGTTCCCCAGCAGCCTCGACAGGCCCGAGACCGCCCTGTCGGCCATCGGCCAGTACGACGTCGCGGCCAGTCCTCTTCAGATGGCCATGGTGGCGGCCGGGATCGCCAACGGAGGCGCGGTCATGACGCCGTTCGTGGTCGACGAGATCCGCTCTCCCAACCTCGACGTGCTCTCCAAGGCCGAGCCACAGGTGCTGCACCAGGCGGTCTCAGGGGCTGTCGCCGACCAGCTCACGCAGATGATGGTCGACGTCGTGAACACCGGCACCGGAACTCCCGCGCAGATCCCCGGGATCACCGTGGCCGGCAAGACCGGCACGGCGAACTCGTCGACCTCCCGCTCGCCGTACGCCTGGATGGTGACATTTGCACCCGCCAACGACCCGCAGGTCGCCGTCGCCGTGCTGGTCGAACAGACCGGCGTCGCGCGCGCCGACATCACCGGTGGCGGCCTGGCCGGGCCGATCGCCCGCGACGTCATGAAGGCAGTGATCCAGCCATGAGGACGTGCCGGGCGGCGAGGTCCCGACTCGACGGAGGAGTCCGATGACCACGACTCCGCCACCTCCTGAGACCGGCCCCGACCACGGAGCGCGACGGGTCATCGGCGACGGGCGCTACGAGCTCGAGGGTCTCCTCGGACGGGGCGGGATGGCCGACGTGCACGCGGCGCAGGACGTGCGCCTCGGCAGGACCGTGGCCATCAAGCGGCTGCGAGTCGACCTGGCCGGCGACCCGACCTTCCAGGCCCGGTTCCGCCGGGAGGCGCAGTCGGCCGCCTCACTCAACCACCCCGCGATCGTCTCGGTCTACGACACCGGCGAGGAACCCGACCCGAACGGGTCCGGTGTGCTGCTGCCGTACATCGTGATGGAGCTGGTCGAGGGCGTGACGCTGCGCGACATCCTGCGGGAGGGCGGCAAGCTCCTTCCGGAGCGTGCCCTGGAGATCACCGCTGACGTCCTCAGCGCTCTCGACTACAGCCACCGTGCCGGCATCATCCACCGCGACATCAAGCCCGCCAACGTCATGCTCACTCCGGCCGGCGAGGTCAAGGTGATGGACTTCGGCCTCGCCCGGGCCATCGCCGACTCGTCGGCGACGATGACGGCGACGGCCGCGGTGGTCGGCACCGCGCAGTACCTGTCGCCGGAGCAGGCACGAGGCGAGCAGGTCGACGCCCGCAGCGACCTGTACTCGACCGGCTGCCTGCTGTTCGAGCTGCTCACCGGACGGCCGCCCTTCGTCGGCGACTCGCCCGTCTCCGTTGCCTACCAGCACGTCCGCGAGCAGCCGGCGCCACCGTCGTCGTACGAGCCGACCGTCTCTGCTGACGTCGACGCCATCACCTTGAAGGCGCTCGCCAAGCGGGTCGACCAGCGGTATCAGAGCGCGTCGGAGATGCGGACCGACATCGAACGAGCCCTGGACGGCAGTCCCGTGCAGGCCCCCTCCGTCGCGGCCGCGGCGGTCCTGACGACCGAGCCCTTCCTGGGGCCTTCCGCTGCCGCTGACACGGCGGCGACGGCGGTCGCATCACGCGGCTCGTCGACGTACGACGAGACGACTGCGTCGAGCCCGCGCAGAGGGCTCTGGGTGGTCCTCGCCATCCTCGCCGCGCTCCTGGTCATCGCTGCGCTCGTCCTGGTGCCGCGCCTGCTCGGCAGCGACTCGGCCAAGCTCGTGGACGTCCCCAACGTCGTCGGGAAGACGCTCCCCGCTGCCACCACGATCCTGAAGGCCAACGGGCTGCAGGTCGGCACACCGACGCCGGTCTCCAGCGCCAAACCCAAGGGCCAGGTCGTCGGCCAGAGCCCGCAGCCTCCCGCGCAGCTCGACGAGGGGTCGACCGTCCAGCTGAAAGTGTCGGCCGGCCAGGAGACGCATCGGATTCCCCCGCTCGCCGGGGACTTCCGCAAGGAGGCGGAGGCGAAGCTGACCGCGCTGCGGTTCCAACCACGCTCGATCGCGGTGCGTGACAGCGCGCTGCGTTTCGGGCGAGTCATCCGGACCGATCCTCCCGCCGGCACCCCCGAGCGCGTGGGCACGGTGGTCAAGGTGTTCTACTCGGCGGGTCTGGTGCGGATCCCCAATGTCGTCGGGCTGGACCAAGCGTCGGCGACCGCGAAGCTGAAGAAGGCGGGGTTCAACGTCATTCCCGCGACGCAGGTGTCCGACGCCCCTGCCGGGACCGTCACGGCGACCGACCCACCGCCGACGACGCCCGAGCAGTACGGCTCGACAGTCGTCATCTCGGTGTCACTGGGCCCGACCACCCCGCCGGTCTCGACCACACCGACGACCCCCACCACGCCCACCACGCCGACGACACCGACGAGCCCCACCACGCCGACGACACCGACGAGCCCCACCACTCCCACGACACCGACGACACCGACCACACCGACGACACCGACCACGCCTACGAGCCCCACGAGTCCCACGAGTCCCACGATCACGACGACTCCGCCGACGACGACCGTGACGACTACCCGGCGACGCTGACGCGCGGGCGGCGACGCTGAGTAACGCGCACCCCTCGCGGAAGGATCCGACGGTGAGATCGCCCGGACGGGCTGGCTGTCGGACCTTGCCGCCAGCCCCGCGGAAGGATCCGACGGTGAGATCGCCCGGACGGGCTAGCTGTCGGACCTTGC
>JBBSIF010000118.1:0-8198 GCA_038232255.1 Propionibacteriales bacterium | reverse complement strand
TGGCCGTCTCCGGGTACGCGCCCTCCTTCGACGCGTGTGCGCGGTGCGGCGCTCCCGGCCCGCACCGCAACTTCACCGCGGGGGCTGGGGGGATGCTTTGCAACGACTGCCGGCTGCCGGGAAGCGCCCGCCCCTCACTCGACGTCATCACGCTCCTCGGCGCTCTACTCGCCGGCGACTGGGCGACCGCGGAAGCGGTGGACGCCCGGTTTCGCAGTCCCGCGAGCGGCATCGTAGCCGCCTACCTGCAGTGGCATCTCGAACGCAGCCTGCGATCGCTGCCTTACGTCGAGCGTGTGACGCCGACGGATGCGCCGCGCGTCAGCGCGGCGGACCGGAGGACTGACGCAGTAGGCGGCTCAGCGGCAATTGGCCCGGTTGTCCCAGAGGGTGCGCCTCGGGTGACGCGGTGACGAGGTGACGGCCGAGGAGCGAGCCGGCGAAGCTGTCCCGCCACCCCCGGATCTTCCGCGAGACCAGGTGCCGCGCCACGTCGCGGTCATCATGGACGGCAACGGTCGCTGGGCCAAGGCCCGCGGGCTGCCCCGGACGGCCGGCCACGAGCGGGGGGAGGCGGCGCTGTTCGACCTCGTCGAGGGGGCCATCGCCGCCGGGGTCTCCTGCCTGTCGGCGTACGCCTTCTCGACGGAGAACTGGAAGCGCTCTCCGGAGGAGGTGCGGTTCCTGATGGGCTTCAACCGCGACGTGATCCGGCGGCGCCGCGACGAGATGCATGCGATGGGTGTCCGGGTGCGGTGGGCGGGGCGACGCCCGCGGCTGTGGCGGTCGGTCATCCACGAGCTGCAGGTCGCGGAGGAGATGACGCGGCACAACACCGTGCTGACGTTGACGATGTGCGTCAACTACGGCGGGCGCTCGGAGCTCGCGGACGCGGCTCGGGCGTTGGCGCAGCAGGTGGCTGACGGCAGCCTGCGTCCTGACCGGATCGACGAGCGGGCGTTCGCCCGTGCCCTCTACGTGCCCGAGCTGCCCGACGTCGACATGGTGCTGCGTACGTCGGGGGAGCAGCGGTTCAGCAACTTCATGCTGTGGCAGGCCGCGTATGCCGAGATGGTGTTCATGAACGTGCTGTGGCCCGACGTGGACCGCCGTACCCTGTACGAGGCCATCGAGATCTACGCCGGCCGCAGTCGCCGCTACGGGACCGCCTGAGGCCGCCGCCGCGTTCCCGGCGTCCCACCGCCCCACCCGCGAATTGGAGGCAGGTGGCGCTTTGGGGGCTGGCGAAAGCGCCACTTGCCCCCAATTGCCGGAGCGGAAGGGCCGGCTCAGAGCCAGCCGCCGAGCCGACCGACCAGGGCGACGACGAGGATGGCGATGGCGACGATGCGCATGCCCCGCTGGGGAGGCGCCAGCACCGGCCAGGACAGGAACGCGAGCCAGGCGATGAACACGATGATGACGACCAGCGCAACCACAGCGACGACGAGCGGAGCCACGAGGCCGACCAGCAGGAGCGTCACCATCAACGTCGGCACGAGGAACTGCGGAAGGCGGGAGAGCCACACCACCGGTGTCCGCGACCGCTCGGCTACTGCTGCGCGCAACGCCGAGTCGGCCGGCACCTGAGTGGCTCGGCCCTGCCGGGAGGAGGCGGGCGGCCGCGAAGACCGGGTGGTCCGGGAGGCGCCAGCCGTGCCCTTCGCCGCGGGTCGTCGCTTGGAGCTGGCCACCCGACCACCATAACCGGCGGCCGTCTCGCTCGGGTGCCTCGCTGCTCGCCGCCAGGCGTCCGCGGACATGCTCGCGGGCTGAGACACTGTGGGGCGTGATTGCGATTTCGCGTTTCCGGTACGACGACAGCGACCGGCTCGCCGCAGAGGCCGACCTCGTCCGCTGCCTCGAGGGCCTCATGGCCTGCACCGGCTACGAAGACGGCACGGTGGCCCGCGCCCTCGACGACCCGAGCCTCTGGGTCCTCGAGACCCGCTGGGACAACGTGGGCGCCTATCGGCGGGCGCTGTCGTCGTACGACATCAAGATGACCGTCGTCCCACTGCTGTCGCGAGCGCTCGACGAGCCGTCGGCCTTCGAGGTGATCGTGGGGGAGGGCGCCACGGCGCCGAACGCTGCACGGTCGCGCGGGACGGTAACCTAGCGGTTCGCTCAACATCAACACCGTTCCAGCAGCAGCCGCCGCCGACCGCCAGCCGGATGGAGATCAGAACGTGGTCCACTCAGCAATCGATAAGGTCACCAGCCTGTGCAAGCGACGTGGGTTCGTCTTCCCCTCGGGGGAGATCTACGGCGGCACGAAGTCCGCGTGGGACTATGGGCCTCTCGGTGTCGAGCTGAAGGACAACATCAAGCGTCAGTGGTGGCGTTCGATGGTGACGTCACGCGACGACGTCGTCGGCTTGGACTCGTCGGTGATCCTGCCGACGAAGACCTGGGAGGCGTCCGGCCACCTCGACACGTTCACCGACCCGCTGACCGAGTGCCTCAAGTGCCACAAGCGCTTCCGGGCAGACCACCTGCAGGAGGAGCTGGCCGCCAAGAAGGGCATCGACGATCCGGACTCGATCCAGCTGACGGAGATCGCCTGTCCGCACTGTGGAACCCGCGGCGCCTGGACCGACCCCCGTCCCTTCAACGGCATGCTCAAGACTTACCTCGGGGTTGTCGAGGACGACAGCGGGCTGCACTACCTGCGGCCCGAGACCGCGCAGGGCATCTTCTTGAACTTCACCAACGTGATGAACTCCGCTCGCAAGAAGCCGCCGTTCGGGATCGCCCAGACAGGCAAGAGCTTTCGCAACGAGATCACGCCAGGCAACTTCATCTTCCGCACCCGGGAGTTCGAGCAGATGGAGATGGAGTTCTTCGTCGAGCCCGGCAGCGACAAGGAATGGCACCAGACCTGGATCGACCTGCGGACGGCCTGGTACACCGGTCTCGGCATCGACGCGGCGAACCTCCGGCTCTTCGAGCACCCGGAGGAGAAGCGGTCGCACTACTCCTCGCGCACGGTCGACATCGAGTACCGGTTCGATTTCGCGGCGACGGAGTGGGGCGAGC
Organism: Propionibacteriales bacterium; assembly: GCA_038232255.1. Taxonomy (GTDB): domain Bacteria; phylum Actinomycetota; class Actinomycetes; order Propionibacteriales; family Nocardioidaceae; genus JAWWPG01. Next base: position 5,159 of record JBBSIF010000118.1, on the reverse strand, counting down.
TCGAGGGCATCGCGAACCGCACCGACTTCGACCTCACGCAGCACTCAAAGTTCTCCGGGGTGGACCTCAGCTACCTCGATCCCTCGACGAACGAGCGCTGGACGCCGTACGTCATCGAGCCCGCCGCCGGGCTCACGCGCTCCCTGATGGCGTTCATGATCGACGCGTATGACGAGGACGAGGCGCCCAACACGAAGGGCGGGGTGGACACGAGGATCGTCCTGCGCCTGGATCCTCGCCTTGCGCCGGTGAAGATGGCCGTCCTGCCGCTGTCGCGCAACGCCGACCTGTCCCCGAAGGCGCGCGACCTCGCCACCGAGCTCCGGGGCAGCTGGAACGTGGACTTCGACGACGCGGGGGCGATCGGGCGGCGCTACCGGCGTCAGGACGAGATCGGCACGCCGTACTGCGTGACCGTGGACTTTCAGACCTTGCAGGACAACGCGGTCACCGTGCGGGAGCGGGACTCGATGAAGCAGGACAGGGTCGGGCTCGACAAGATCAGCGGCTACTTCGCTGAGCGGCTCCTCGGCTGCTGAGCGCACCTACCGCGCTGGATCCGCACAGCACGGCGGCGCCTCCCAGACCGGCCAGCGCTATCAGCACGGTGAGCAGCGTCGGCGTGGCGAGCAGGCCGTTCTGCGTGTGCAGCAGGTGCGGTGTCTCAGCCTCCGCGGTGAGCGTCCAGCCGAGCACCGCGACGGCGCCGAGACCGGTAAGGACGCCGGTCGCGACCATGGCCGCGGTTCGGCTGCGTGCGATGCTCGGCTCCTCGGGCACCTGTGTCGCGACGCGCACCAGGGCCAGTGTGGATGCGATGCCGCCCAGCGCGGTCACGAGTGCCAGGGCAAGGAAGGCGCCGACATGACTCGGCCGGTGGACGGACGTACCGTCGGCTACCTGTCGCGCGAGCAACAACGTTGCCGATACTGCGAGCGCGCTGACCGGTACGACGACCAGCGGCGCAGGTAGGCGCACCCGGCAACCTGAGCGGCTGCGCGCCAGGGCAGCGAACGACGGCAGGGTAGCGACGGTCATGACGAGGGCCGTGGCCACGGCGCAGACCACCAGGGCGTCGCCCCACCAGCTGAGAGCCTGGTGCTGGCGGGCGGCCGCAGTGAACGGCGGATCCTCGACGAGCTTGGCGAACGCCGAGCCGGCGAGAACGAATAGCAGCAGGCCCCAGGCAGCGCGCGGGACGAAACGGGTGGTTCGGTCTGTCATGCGATGCTCCGTCGGGAAGTGCGTGGGGTGCAGCCAGGCGTCGACGAGCCCGCGGAGGAGGTCGCAGCATCCGCCGCGGCGCCAGCCCCCGTCCTCGCGAAGCGCCAGCAGGGTGTCGCGCATCTCGTCGTCGTACCGGAGGCGCCACCAACGGGGATAGCTGCCCAGGAGGAGGCGCACGGACCAGCCGAGCTCTCGATCCGCTCCGCCGGGGCGCTTCACGATGTCGCCAGCCGACGGCGCCCGATCCGGGCGATCTTGGCCAGCACAGTCAGGTGCTCCTGCAGTGCAGTGGAGCCCTTGCTCGTCATGGCGTACGGCCGTCGGCGGTCGTCGACATCCAGAGCGCGGATCAGATTTCGACCTTCCAGGCGGGCGAGCGCGCCGTACAACGTGCCGGCCCCAAGCAACACCCCGGCGAACTCCTGGATGTCCTGGATGAGTGCGTAGCCGTGTTTGGGTCCACCGGCAAGACTGGTCAAGATCAGCACGGACGGCTCGGCGTAGCGCCCTCCGGTGAGCGGATCCTTGGCCATCGCGCCTCCCAGTTCCGAAGCGAGGCGGACGTCGCCTCTGTTCGAAGCGTAGTACGTCGGACGTATTACGCGCAACGCTATGTGGACTTCAAACGCTCCGACTGACAGTGAGCACGGTTGTATATCGGCGCCAGTGGCGCCATAATGGCGCTATGCCGAGCATCCAGATCAAGGACGTGCCGCCGGAAACTCACGCAGTCCTTCGCCAGCGTGCGGTCGCCGCACACCAGTCACTGCAGGAGTACCTGCGGGGCCGGTTGATCGAGGAAGCCAGCAGGCCGACACTCGACGAAGTGCTCGAACGAGCCGGTGGGCGGTCAGGTGGCAGTGTGCCGATCGAGGACGCCGTGGCGGCGCTGCGGGACGAACGTGCTCGTCGTTGACGCCAGCGTCCTTGCGGTCGCGTTGGCCGATGATGCTCCGGACGGCGACCATGTCCGCAGCCGCCTTCATGGGGAGGAGCTGGCTGCGCCGGAGCTCCTCGACCTCGAGGTTGCATCGGTCCTACGCCGACACGTGAGCGCCGGGAAGTTGGACGCACGCAGAGCCCGTCTTGCACTCGGCGACCTGGCCAACATCCCCGTTCAACGCTCCTCCCACCTGCCACTGCTGAGCAGATGTTGGGAACTGCGCGCGAACGTCACCAGCTACGACGCTGCGTACGTCGCACTTGCCGAGGCGTTAGGTGTCACGGTGCTCACCGGTGACGCCCGGCTCTCGAGAGCGCCGGGTCTGAGGTGCACGATCGAGGTCGTTCGCCCATCGCCCTGACTCCCGCGGGACTGCGAGCCGGCTTCGAACACCGACGCGGCGACGATGCGACGAACGACGCGGTCGGTCACCCGGTGGTGGAGCGGAGCCAGTCGGCTGCCCGGCGCGCAGAAGCACGCGACAGCCATGCGTCCTGGACGATCTCAGCCAGCTCCTCCCGCGTGATATCACCGATGCGGCTTGCCCGCAGGAGCACCGACGGGTGGCCGTCGAAGTGCGCAGTCGTGAAGAACGGCGACGTGTCGTCCTGCACGAGTGCTTCCTTGTCGGCCCCGGACGCCACCCAGAACACGATGACGTCGCGGTAGCGTTCCCCGGTGTCGGGGTCGACAGCGTCGGGTCGGGGGTTGCGGAAGAAGACGAAGGACTTGCCGCCCACCTGGTAGACCGGGTTGTCCTTGGATCCGCTCTCGACGGTGACGTGAGGCATCCCCGAAGCCAGGGCATGCACGTCCTGGATCCGAGCCGCTCGGTCGGTCTTCTTCGGCACGCCAAGACGGTACGTCGGACTGGGAAGGCACGTCACCCCACCCGTCGTACGACGGTGCGGGAACCGCTCACTGCATGACGAGCCTCATTGTCGGCCCGGCAGTCAGGCCACCGCTCGTCAGTCGACGCTGAACCCCGACTCCTCTCGCGGTGTCCGCTCGACGACCTCGACCCGGTCGACTGCAGCCTGGCGTGGGCCTCGGCGGCACCAGGCCAACATGGACTCGACGTCTTCCGGGGCGCCCTCGAGAAACACTCGGACGGTGCCGTCGGACTCGTTCCGAGCCCAGCCGCTGACACCGAGACGCTCGGCTTCCTGCTGGCAGGTAGCGCGGAAGAAGACCCCTTGGACGAGCCCATGGACGACGGCCTCGCGAGCGATCACGCCGGATGTGGACATGCCTTCATCATGCCGCGCGCGACGACGCCAGGAACCGCCGTAGCGGGGGACGGGTGGCCGGGTCGGTGTCAGAGGTTCATGAGGACCGCGCCGGTGGCGACCAAGAAGGTGGCGACGATGCGCCACCGCCCGAAGCGTTCGTGAAAGACCCATGCGCCGATGATGGCGCCGACGATGACGCTGGTCTCGCGGAGCGCGGCGATCGGGGCAAGGGCGCCGCGAGTCTGAGCCCAGAGCACGAGCCCGTAGGCGCTGACGGACAACAGAGCACCGGCGAGTCCGGCCCCAAGATGCGGGCGGGCTTGGCGCCACATCTGTCGCCCCCGAACCGCCACCGCGAACAGCGGCATCACCGGGCTCTGGATGAGGAACAGCCACCCGATGTAGCCGGCGGCGGTATCGGCGTGGCGCACACCGATACCGTCGGTCGTTGTGTACGCCGCGATCACGATCCCGGTGAGCAGAGCTGCGGCGATCGCCGGGTGCTGCGCGCGGGTAGGCATCTGCCCGGCGAACACCAGGCTGGCTAGTCCGACGGAGACGACCACGACCCCGAGCCAACCGGTCGCGGTGAGCGACTCCCCAGCGAAGACATAGGCAGCGACCGCGACGAGCCACGGCGACGTACCCCGGGCCAGCGGGTAGACCTGGCTGAAGTCACCAAGCCGGTAGCAGCGCATCAGCAGCAGGTTGTAGCCGACGTGCAGCGTGGCGGAGACGCCGAGGTACGGCCAGGCCGCCCGCGCTGGGGCTGGTGCTGCCAACACGATTCCCAACGCGCAGACCGTGGAGGCCGCACCGATGATGGCGAACAGCATGAGCCGATCAGTGATCGCGTGCGCGATCGCGTTCCACAACGCGTGCAGCACCGCGGCGCACAACACCGCCGCCAGGACGCCAACGGGGACAGCGGTCGTGATGATGAGGGCGATCGGCACCGGGAGGGCGCTCCTTCAGTCGGCGCCGGCTGACCTGACCCTACGACGTCCTGCCGGAACCTCGCGACCGACCGACCGACCGGCCCGGGCTAGGTTCGCCTGGTGCGAAACCTGAGGTCATGGGGTCGCTGGAGCAACCCGAAGACCTCGAGATCCGTCTCCCGGCCTCCGCCGTCGGCTCAATGTCGAGCGCTCGAGGTCGCTCTGACAGCCCGAACCCCTCGACATCCGTCTCGGCGCCCCGCGGCAGCCGTCAGGCCAGCATCGAGGCAGCGGTTTACAAGCTCTGGCCGCCGGAGAGCTCGATCCGGGTGCCGGTGGCCCAGCCGAAGCCGTCGGACAGGATCGCGGGCACGGCGGCGCCGATGTCGTCCGCCTCCCCGACCCGGCCGAGCGCGATCGCCGCGGCGATCATCTGGTTGACCTGAGGGTTGTCGCGGACCAGACCGCCGCCGAAGTCGGTCGCGATCGCTCCTGGCACCAGGACGTTGACGCGGATCTGCCGTTCCGCTAGCTCCTGGGCCTGGTAGCGGGTCAGCACTTCGACGGCGCCTTCGATTGCCGCGTAGGCGGCATAGCCGGGAACGGTGAAGCGCGCCAAGCCCGAGGAGACGTTCAGGATGCGGCCGCCGTCGGCGATCAGCGGCAGCAGCACCTGGGGGGTCACCGTGTCCTGGCGGGCCACCGCGTCGTCGAGGACCGTGGAGTCCAGCGCACGGCGCTGCTTGCCGGCCACCGCACCCGTCTCGGTGATGACGTCGCGGACCACCTCGAAGATCCGCTGCGGCCGGTCGCTGGCCG
>JBBSIF010000117.1:0-8383 GCA_038232255.1 Propionibacteriales bacterium | reverse complement strand
GTCAGGAGCAGCTACAGCACGTCCTCGGCGAGACCGCATACGGTTCCGACGGCGAGAAGCTCGGCAAGGTGGGACGCATCTTCTTGGACAACGCGTCGGGTCTTCCCGAGTGGGTCACGGTCCAGACCGGCCTCTTCGGCACACGGGAGAGCTTCGTCCCCGCCGGTGACGCGGTCCTCGGCGACCAGTGCGTGACCGTTCCCTTCAGCAAGGACGCCGTCAAGAACGCCCCGCAGGTGGACGCCGACCAGGGCGAGCTCTCTCCCGAGGAGGAGGCGGAGCTCTACCGTCACTACCAGCTGGACTACACCACGGCTGCCGACGACGTCGTCGCTCAGCCGACCGCCGACACGGGGACGCAGACCGATGACGCGATGACCCGCTCCGAGGAGCGGCTGAACGTCGGCACCGAGAAGGTAGCCACCGGCAGGGTCCGGCTGCGCAAGTACATCGTCACGGAGCAGCAGACGATCACGGTGCCGGTCACGCGCGAGGAGGTCCGGCTCGAGCGGGTCCCGATCGGCGAGGACGACGCCGACGAGGCAGTGGCCGGAGCGGACCTGTCCGAGGCCTCGCAGGACGTGGTGCTCACCGAGGAGCGCGTCGTCGTTACCAAGGAGACCGTGCCGGTCGAGCGCGTGCATCTCGCGAAGGAGACCGTCACGGAGAACCAGCAGGTGACCGAGCAGGTGCGCAAGGAGCGGATCGAGACCGAGGGCGACATCGCCGAGCGGCCGGTCGACGAGCGCTAGCTGCCAGGGCGTCCCGGTGCCGTACGACGCGCCGGGACGCCGCTACCCGAGTCGCAGGTGGGGCGCGCCCCGCGTCGGCCTCAGCTGAGGTGGACCGCGTCGACGAGCGTGGTCGTGAAGCGGACCTGCGCCTCGATCTCGTCGCCGACGCCAGGGGCCTCCACGTCGGCGGGAACGAGGATCATGCTCACCTGCATGTGCGGCGGCTCGACGAACCAGCGACGGCGGCCACCGACGACGTACGGCGACAGGGCCTGACCAGCCGCGTCGAGGCCGCCCCTGGCGAGGGTGGCGGCCCGCCTGCGCGGCGAGGTGCCGGCCGCGGGCGCCTCCAGGCCGATGCCGTGGGCGGTTCCGCCGGACACCACGAGGACGACGCCCTCGCGGGGGACGCGCCGCTGGCGGTAGCCGACGCGGTCGCCGCGCCGGACCCGGTGAGCATCCAGCACGGTCGCCCGCACGGACAGGGAGCCGCGGTCGCCGAGCCAGAGCTCGGTCCCGATCCTCGGCAGCAGCTGCACCTCGGGGTGCCGGCGGTGCAGGTCGTCGAGGTCAGCCCTGCTCAGGTGAGAGACGTACCAGCGAGGCGACGGGGCCGCGGCCAGCCACGTCTGCGCCTCCGCCACGTAGCTCCGGTCCATCGGGAGATGAAGGGCGTGACCCTGGATGCGCACCCCGTGTGCCGCCCGCCGGGCAGCGACCAGGTCGGGAGCCGCGAACCCGTGCCGCCGCATCGACGTCAGGCCTTCGAGGACCACGCGGGGCGACGGAGTCGCCGTCGCCAGCGCGGCCAGGTCGGCGTCGCGGCCCACCGTGTGGACGATCCGGTCGTCGTACGGCACGTCGGTCAGGAACGGCCGCCAGGGCTCCAGGACCAGCACGTCACCGGAGAACCGCTGCCGCACTGCTCCCACCTCCCGGTAGGTGCCGACCGCGATCGTCGAGCACCCGAGCCACTCGGCGCGGCGGGCCAGGCTCGCGAGACCGAACCCGTAGCCGTTGCCCTTGGCCACGGGGACGACCCCCGGATAGCGGTCAGCCGTCGCCCGGAGGTGGGACCGCCAACGCGTTCCGTCGACGTACAGGTCGAGGCTCACGGCGGTCCGCTACCGGCGGCTCATGTAGACGTCGAATGCCTTGTAGAGCAGCCGGTTGACCGGAAGGTCCCACTCGCCGACGTACTCGACAGCCGACCCGCCGGTCCCCACCTTGAACTGGATCAGTCCGATGTGCGGGTCGCCGGCGGCGAGGGTGTCCGTGATGCCGCGCAGGTCGTAGACGTCCGCCTCCATCGCGAGCGCGTCGCAGATCATCCGCCACTGCACGGCGTTGGAGCCGCGTACGTCGCGCTTGGCGCTGGATGACGCGCCGTAGGAGTACCAGGTGTGGCGCCCGACCCGCACCAGCGTGGTCGCAGCGACCAGATCGCCGTCGTGGTGGGCCAGGTAGAGGCGCAGGCGGTCGGCGTCCTCGGCCTGCATCGCGGCGAACATCTGCTGGAAGTAGGCGAGCGGGCGGGGGGTGAACTCGTCGCGCGCGGCCGTCTCGGCGTACAGGGCGTGGAAGGCGGGCAGGTCGTCGACGGAGCCCAGGCTGACCTGCACCCCCGAGGTGGTGGCCTTCTTGATGTTGCGCCGCCACAGCTGGTTCATGCCCGCGAGGACCTGAGCTTCGTCGCGGCCGGCCAGCGGCAGCTGGAAGACGTACTGGGGCTGGCCGGCGGAGAAGCCGTCGACGCTCTCGTGCGCGCGCCAGCCAGCGGCCCGCAGCGTGGCGCCGACGCGCTGCCCGACCTCGTTGGTGGCGTCAGGGGGTACGTCGGCGAGCCTGCGGTGTGCGGCGTCCGCGATCGCCTTCTTGACGGTCCCGGATGTCCAGCTGCGGGTGGTCACCGGTGGGCCCATCCGGATGCCGAACGCACCCTGGGACTTCAGGTGGGCAGTCATCGCCCGAAGCAGCTCGGGGAGGGCGGGATCGGTCCAGTCCAGGAGCGGACCCTCGGGCAGGTAGGCCAGCGACCTGGTGACGAGGGGCAGCCGGCGGTAGAGGACGAGCCCCACCCCCACGAGCTCCTCGCCCCGGTGCCAGCCGATGGACTCGCTGCGCCACTCCCGCTTGACCTGCCCCCAGGCCAGCGTCTGCAGGAAGCTGGCGCTGCTCTGGCTGCGGATGTAGTCCAGGTGGGTGGCCGCGCTGATCGTGCGTACGGCGACCGGGCTCACGCTCGGCAACGCTACCGGACCGCCTGTGCCGGCCCCGGCGACGCGAGGTCCGGGTCACGCCTCACGGCGGCGGACGGCCCGCCACAGGCTGTAGGGCAGCAGCAGGACCACCGCGAGGGGGACGATCCACCACGACTTCGACGTCGACCGGCTGACACCGAAGGTGATCAGCAGCGCGACGACCACGCCCGCCGCAACCCGCCAGTCGTCACCGACGACGAAGTCGTACCAGAACGCGCCGATGGCCCGGATCCTCGCGATCATGGCGTGCCCGCGGAAGCCAGAGGGCGAGCGGTCTCGTCCTCGGCGGCGCGTCTCCGGCGCAGCACGGCGATCAGGACGAACGCGAAGAGGGCGACAGCCACCACCAGGACGATCAGCGCGGCGTCCGAACCCGGCCACTCGGCGCCCGCCCCCTCGGCACCCCAGAAGATGCCGAAGGAGGTGAGCATGACACCGACGACGAGCTTGAGCGTGTTCTCGGGTACCCGCGCGAGCGGTGCCCGCACGGCGAAGGCCGCGACGGCGACGACGGCGACGGCCGCGAGAGCGGCCAGCGAAGCCAGCGGCACGTCGTGCTGGTTGGTGCCGAAGGTCAGCACGATGAACGCGACCTCGAGCCCTTCGAGGACGACGCCCTTGAACGACAGCGTGAACGCGTACCAGTCGGGGACCCCGACCCGTTGCTCCGTGGTGGCGGTCCTGGCGGCGGCGACCTGCTCGTGGAAGATCGCGTCCTCGTCGTGGAGCGCCTTGTACCCGCTCGCCCGCAGGATCGCCTTGCGCAGCCACTGCAGGCCGAAGACCAGCAGCAGCCCGCCGACCACGAGCCGCAGGCTCCCCAGCGGGATCAGCGTCAGAGCCGGACCCAGGGCGGCAACGGTGACGGCGAGAACACCGATCCCGCCCAGCACCCCGAGTCCCGCCGAGCGCCAGTCACGGGTCGTTCCCATGGCGAGCACGATCGTGGCGGCCTCGACAGCCTCGACGGCGCACGCGAGGAACACCGCGATGAACAGCGCTCCCGGTCCCATCCGTCCATTGTCGCCGACAACACACCCATCCATCGGTGCGGGTCGTCGCCTGTTAGCCGAGGCCGCGCCGGAGTCCCGGAAAGCTGTTGACTTCCTATTCATGATGTGAATAGATAGGTCGGTGTCGATTGGTCATGTGCTGCTCGGACTGCTGAGCAAGGGAGGGCGGCACGGCTACGACCTGAAGCGGGAGCACGATGAATGCTTTCCCGCAGCCCGGCCACTCGCATTCGGGCAGGTGTACGCGACGTTGGAGCGCCTGAGTCGGCAAGGGCTGGTCGGTGCCGTCGCCGTACAGCGCGTGGTGGGACCCGACCGGACGGTGTACGAGGTGACAGCGGCCGGGCGGCGAGCTCTGGACGCCTGGCTCGCCGATGTGGAGCCACCGGCCCCCCACGTCGCCAACCCACTCGCGGTCAAGTCGACGATCGCCTTGCTGGTCGGTGACGAACGTGAGGCAACGGACTACCTGCGCCGCCAGCGCCGGGCGCACATGGACCGCATGCGGGAGTACACGCGGAAGAAGAGCGACGTGGCTGCCCCGCTCAACGAGGTGCTGGCCGCCGACTACGCCCTCTTGCACCTCGACGCGGATGTTCGCTGGATGGAGACGGCTCTCCAGCGCGTCACCGCCCTGAAGAAGGAGATGAGTAGATGACCACCGCCATGCCGAGTGCTGGACCACATGCTGCTCCGCCGACCACAGCTCTGAGCGCCCGCTCCCTGGTCGTGTCTTACGGCCACACTCCTGCGCTGCGCGGGGTGAGCCTCGACGTGGCTCGTGGCGAGATCCTCGCGGTGACCGGCCCGTCCGGCTCGGGCAAGTCAACGCTCCTGCTGTGCCTCGCCGGGATCCTCGTTCCCGACGTCGGCGAGGTCGGCTTCGGTGATCGCTGCATCAGCGCCGAGAGCGAGGCGTCGCGGTCACGGCTGCGACGCGGCGAGTTCGGGGTGCTGTTCCAGTTCGGCCAGCTTGTCCCGGAGCTCACCGCCGCGGAGAACGTCGCCCTTCCCCTGTTGTTGGCCGGATGCCGGCGCAAGGCCGCCATCACCGCCGCGCACACCTGGCTCGAGCGCTTTGGGGTCGATGAGCTCGCCAGCGCCCAGCCGTCGTCGATGTCGGGAGGGCAGGCGCAGCGCGTGGCCGTCGCCCGAGCCCTCGTGAGCGAGCCTGAGGTGCTGTTTGCCGACGAGCCCACCGGTGCCATGGACACGCTGGCCGGCGAGAAGGTGATGGCCGAGCTGGTACGGGTGGCACGTCAGGCTGGCACCACCGTGGTACTGGTCACCCACGACGCCGGTATAGCGTCGTACGGCGATCGCGAGGTGCACGTCCGAGACGGCTTGCTCGACGAGGCGCCACGGGTGACGGCGACCCACGTGGCGTCGGGTGCGCGGTGAACCGTGGCCCGGCGGACACCGGCCCCACGTTGACCACCCTGCTGCGACTGGCGGTCACCGGAGGCCGGGTGGACCTGATGCGGATCATGCTCACGGTGATCGGCGCTGCCGCTGCGACCATCGGGCTGCTCACCGCCGCGACGGTCGCCTCGATCGGGGCGTCTGACGGGCCGTACGGACTCACGGTACTGAACGAGCCTGGCCTGCGGCCGGGAGTGATCATCGTCCTTCTGCTGCTCTGCGTGCCCATCCTGTCGTTCGTCGGCCAGTGTGTCCGGGTGGGTGCTCCGGCCCGGGACCGCCGTCTCGCCGCGTTCCGGATGGCCGGAGGGACGCCGAGCAACGTGCGCGGGATCGTGGCGATCGAGACGGGGCTGGCGGCGACCGCGGGCGGGGTGGTCGGTGTTGGTGTGTACGCCGTCCTGCATGCGGTCCTGCGTCATCCGCCGCCACGCCACCCTGTCTTGCCGGGGCAGATCGAGACTGGGGCGGTCGCCGGCGCTCCCATCCTGCCCACCGACGTATGGCCGACCTGGTGGCTCCTCGTGCTCGCCAGCGCCCTGGTGCCGCTGGGCGCCACGGTCGCAAGCCTGGTGGCGATGCGCCGGATCACCGTCAGCCCGTTCGGCGTGCTGCACCGCCACAGCCACCGTCCCCCGGCCACTCTTCCGGCCGTTCTGTTCACCGTCGGGGTGGCCGGTCTCGTCCTGTGGGGCTCGGTGGCCGAGCGGCTGGGGCTCACGGACGAGGGGCCAGGGGCGTTCGGAGCCGTTGCCTTGCTGCTCTTCGTCATGGCAGTGGTCGGGCTTGTCTTCGGGACGGCCGCCCTTGCCTACCAGATCGGGCGCTGGCTGGCTCCACGAGCGGGGCATCCGGCGCTGCTCATCGCCTCCCGCCGACTGGTCGACGCGCCGTTCACCGCCAGCCGGGCCAGCTCCGTGGTGGTGCTGGCGGTCATGTTGGGGTCAGCCGTGCAGGGCACGCGCGCCGACTTCCTGGTCATCACCGATCCCACTGAGACGTTCTACCGGGACACCTTCACCCTGCTGAACATCGTCCTCGCGGTTGGTGTCGCCATGGCCGTCGCCGGACTGCTGGTGACTGCCGTCGAAGGCGTCATCACTCGGCGCCGGACACTGGCCGCGTTGGCGGCCAGCGGCACGCCTCGTCGAGTGCTGGGCGAGGCGGTACTGCTCGAGACAGTGGTGCCGCTCGCGCCTGCCATCCTCCTGGCGGCGGCCGCCGGCCTGTTTGCCGCGCGCGGCCTGTTCGGCACCGCGGGAGGAGTTCGCCAGGGGATCGGCGGTCGGTCGAGCCAGGTGGCTGTTCCCGTTCCGTGGACCGACCTAGGGATCCTTGCCGGCGGGACGCTCGCCGCCGTCTGTCTCGTGACGGCCGTTTCCCTGCTGTTCCTCCGCCGGAGCACCGACCTGAGGGAGCTGCGCGCCGCCGCGTGAGCACCACCGCTGGAGTACCCGCCCCGATGTCAAACGAGGGACAGGCACTCAGCTGAGGTGCGCGCGGAGCCAGGCGATGTCGGCGCCCTGGCCCTCGGCACCGCCCGGTGTCTCGCAGACGACCGGGGCGCCGGCCGCTTCCACGACCGCCAGCAGATCGGCGGCGTCGATCGTGCCCTCGCCGAAGTTCGCGTGCCGGTCGGCGCCGGAGTCGAACGCGTCGCGGGAGTCGTTGGCGTGCACGAGGTCGATGCGCCCCGTGATCGCGAGCACCCGCTCGACCAGCGCGGCCAGCTCCTCGCCGCCGGCGTGAGCGTGACACGTGTCCAGGCAGAAGCCGACCGTGTCTGCGCCCGCTGCGCCCTCGATGGCGTCCCACATCCCGGCGATGCGCTCGAGCCGTCGGGCCATTGCGTTGTCCCCGCCTGCGGTGTTCTCGATGAGCAGGGGGACGTACATGTCCAGCCGGTCGACGCACTTGCGCCAGTTGTCGAAGCCCACAGCCGGGTCGTCGTCCTTCAGGACGTGGCCACCGTGCACGATGACGCCCTTCGCGCCGATCTCGGCGGCCGCTTTGACTGTCTGCTGCAGGAGCTTGCGGGACGGGATGCGGATCCGGTTGTTGGTGGTCGCCACGTTGAGGACGTACGGCGCATGCACGTACAGGTCGATACCCGCCTCCTCGGCAGCCGCCTTCAGCGCCGACGCGCCTCCGACGTACCGCACAACCGGACCCTTCCAGCCCTGCGGGTCTCCGAGGAAGAACTGGCTGAGCGTGGCCTTGCGGGCCTCCGCCTCGGCGATGGGGTCCGTCTGGTCGACGTGTCCACCGATGACGAGCTCACTCATGAGGCCACCCTAGAACGTCCCGCGGACATCGGCGGACGGTGCAGCAGGGGCGCTGCCTTGCTAGCTGAGCGCGATGTCGGCCAGAGCGCCGTCGACGACGAGGGCTTGGCGGTCCCGCGGGCCCCAGAAGGGCACGCCGTCTCGTCGGCAGCGCTCTGCCACGGCCCCCAGCAGCTCCGTCTCGGGATGTCCGGGACTGTCCAGGTGCGGCCCGAATGCCTGTCGAGCACACCGAGGCCGTCGAACACGGGCGGGACCCATACATCCTCAGGACCTCGTCGGCGTCGTCGCAGAGCTCCAAGCCGCGGAGGCTCGGTGCCAGGACGCAGGTCCCGCGCTGCATCCGGCGTAGACGAAGGCGTCGTCCGCGATCAGCCGGGGGATCAAGGCGTCCGCCCCACTGGCTTTCATCGCGTGACGGAGGGTGAAGGCGTTGCCGCCGCGCACCCAGGCCGCCGCGCATCCGGCGAGATCGCGCTCCAGCCCGGTGCCGCTGCGCTGGTAGTCCCGCAGGTCGAGCTCATGAGCCTCGAGGTCGAGTCCGGAGATCGCATAGAGCATGGCCGTGAGGTCAGGGTCAGCTCGGGACAACCCGATCGCCGCCCGACCTCGCCTTCCCCTAGCGTTGCAGGCGACATCGCGACGATTCCCGTCCACCACCGAAGCCC
>JBBSIF010000116.1:0-8405 GCA_038232255.1 Propionibacteriales bacterium | reverse complement strand
GTCGTCCGCCGGGGGAACTCGGTGCTCACGCACCCGTCGACGGGGTCGCTGCTGGCCCGCGCCATCAGCTCGGCGAGCCCGGTCGGCTCCCGCGCGCCGGCAGGGACGCTCAGCACGCCGCCGATGCCACCCGGAGCGAGGCGGGTCCGCGCCTCGCCGTCGAGCTCCGCACCGCGCAGGACGTCGAGGAGCCTTTCCCCGCCGGCTCGTCCCGGCGCGAGCAGCGGACCGTCGTACCCCGCGCCGTCCCGACTGACGACGGTCCAGAGGTCACAGCCGTCCAGCGACCAGCGCGAGCCGCTCACGCCACCGCTGCGCGCCTGCGGCGCCAGGTCGGCAAGCGGCTCCCACTCCCCGAGCACGAGATGATCGCCCAGGGCCTTCTGCACCCGCCTCATCGACCGCATCACGGCAAGGTCGCGCTGGTGCCAGCCGACCCACACGCCGAAGACCACGTCCCAGATGAGCACCCCGGCACCGTTGACCCAGGCTGACGCGATCTCGGCTCCGTGGTCGCGGTTCCAGCGGCGCGTGGCGTGCATCATGTGCCGCTGCTCGAACCAGCGGGCCCGCAGCACCCCAGGCGCCTCCGTGTCGGCGAACCACTGCGCCCACGACGCCTGGTGGTCGGTGATCCGCGCCAGCGGCACCCTGGACTCGCCCTCGAGCGCCGGTCTCGGGTCGAGTTCCGCAAGCCGGCTGAGCAGCACCGGGTCGCCCTGCCTCAGCGTGTCGAGGAAGATTCCGTCGGCGCCGTAGGCCGCCACCACCGCAGCCAGCTCGGTCGCGTCGGACCCTCCGGCACGGCGGCTGCCGACGTCCCACGGGTTGTAGTCGACGAACACGCGTACTCCGCGCTCCTTCAGCTCCTGCACGAGCGCCGAGAGGCCCGGTACGCCGCGGTACCAGTCGAACTGGTTGCGTGGATCCACTCCGATCACGGGATAGGCGTGCCACAGCACGACGGCGTCGAGACCGCCGAACGAGGCGTACGCCGCCAGCAGCCGGTCGGGGTCGAAGCGCCCCTCCTCCCAGTCGTAGAGCGCCTCGTCCCACAGCCACACCATCGCGACGTTCCACGCGCGGCTCACCCAGGCGCTGGACGGGTCGTCGTACCGGGCGCCGTCGTACTGCACCCGGGCGTGAGCGTCACGGCGCCACCGGTGCAGCGCAGCGCGCCAGGCGGGACGGTCGGCGGGGTCGTCCGGGGCAGCCAGGATCTTCGCCTCGTCGAGCAGCGACAGGTCTGCGTGGGGAGCCAGCGGAACCGGAGTGGGGAGATCGATCGCCCGTGGGGCGAACGGATCGCGCGGCGGGAGAGTCACGACTGGGCGACCGCCTGGAGCCGGGCGGCGAGCGCGTCGAACCCGATGCCGTCGAACCCCGGCATGCTCGACGCGAGGCGGTTGTGCAGCGGGTCCACCCAGGCTGCAGGCAGCCGCTCGGCACCGGCCAGGGCGCCGCACACCGAGCCCACCGTGGCTCCGTTGCTGTCGGTGTCCCAGCCCCCCATGACGACCGTGCAGACGGCGCTCGCGAAGTCGCCCCGGCTGCGCGTCAGCGCGAAGGATATGAGGGCGGCGTTGTTGAGCACATGGACCCAGTGCAGGTGGCCGAACTCGTCGTAGATGGCGTCGAAGCACTCCTCCGTGTCGTCCCCACTGCGCGCGATCTCGACGCCTCGCCGCACCGCTGCCGCGTACCGGCTCCGCGGCGGTACGACGGCCAGGCCCGCCGCCACGACCTCGTCGACGTCGTCCGACACCACGGCTCGCGCGCACATGGCGGCAACCGCCATGGCGCCGTAGACGCCGTTGCGCACGTGGCTGACGACAGCGTCGCGCCAGGCCAGCCGGGCGGCCGTCGCGGGGTCGCCAGGCCGCACCCAGCCGTACACGTCGGTGCGGATCTGCGCGCCGATCCACTCCCGGAAGGGGTTGTGCACGGTCGCGGTGTCCGGCGGGGATACGCCGTTCAGCAGGTTTCGGTAGGCGACTCGCTCGGCGGTGAAGACCCGAGCCGCCGGCAGCGCTGCGAGCCACTCGTCGGCCACGTCCTGCGATGTGAAGCCGCTGCCGCAGCGCTCGAGCACCGACAGCGCGACGAGGCAGAAGTTCAGGTCGTCGTCCTCGGGCATTCCGTCGATGTTCTCGGCGAGGCTGGTCGACGCGCTGCGCCGGTTCCACGGCCATCGCTTCGCCACTGCAGCCGGCAGGCCCCGCTCGGTGAACCATCCCGACAGCGGCCACCGCCCCTGACTCAGCAGGATCTCACGGATGCCGGAGCGCGAGATCTTCTCGACGGGCTTGCCGAGCAGGCAGCCGGCGGCCCGTCCGAGTAAGGCGCCATGCACCCGGTCGACGTCGAAGGACCGAGCACCGTGCGGGCTGACGTCGGTGAGCGACTCGATGGCGACCAGGTCGGTCGGCTCCCGCCGCAGCAGCCCGCGGTCGGCCGGCAGCGCGTCGAGCTCGTCGAGCAGAGTGCCGGCCAGGGCGCGGAGCGACCAATCGCCCTCCGTCTCCCACCCGTTCGCCGACGCAGCCGTGCTGCCTCCGGCCGCCAGCCAGCGCTGCCGCACCGACGCCAACGCCGACTCGTCCTTGCCGTCGTCGACGCTGGCGACCAGCTCGTGCGCCACCAGGTCCGGCGGCTGTGTCCACGTCAGCCGGCTCACGTCGGCGCACCGAACAGCTCGGCGCGGCGAGGCGCGATGGCCGCGGCGCGGGCGACGTCCTTGGCCATGATGTCGCGGGCCACAGCCGCCATGGTCCACCCTGCGGGCTCCAGCTCGGTCCTGCTCGCCGTGGCGACGTCACGGTGCCACTCCTGCGGAACCGCCGACAGGCCGCCCAGTGCCCCGCAGACCGCGCCGGCCATGGTGGCGATCGAGTCGGCGTCCCGCCCGTAGTTGACCGCGCCCAGCACCGCGCGCTCGTAGTCGCCGGCGCCGACGAGCACTAGGCCCAGCGCGACCGGAAGCTCCTCGATGGACTTGGTTCGGCTCGGCCGCCGGGCGTCCATCGCCGGTGCGCGGTACTCGGGGCCGACGGTGTCGTACGGCGCGACCGCGGCCCGCAGTGCTGGGAGGGCAGCTCCCCAGTCGCAGTGCCGCCGGGCCTCCTCGCACACCGCCGCGATGGCGGCGCGCGTCCCGTCGTGCGCGAGGTCGAGGCAGCTCGCGACCACGTCCTCCGGACCCGCACCGGGGCTCATCGCGGCGGCCACCGCAGCCGCGAAGACTCCGGCCGCCTCCCGGCCGTAGCTCGACTGGTGCGGCGCCGCGATGTCGATGGCTTCCGCGTAGGCAGCCACCGGCGAGCCGGCGTTGACGATGCCGACCGGCGCGACATACATGGCGGCTCCGCAGTTGACGATGTTGCCGACACCGGCCTCGCGCGGGTCGACATGGCCGTAGTGCAGGCGGGCGACCAGCCACTTCTCGGCCAGGAAGATCCGCTGCACCAGCAGCGCCTCGGACTCCAGCTCCGGCACCCACTGCTTCCCGGCGATCAGCCGCGGCACGAGGTCGTCGGCCACCGCATAGGCGTCCAGGTGGTCGCGTCGCTCGGCGTACACCTCGACGAGCGCCTGGGTCATCAACGTGTCGTCGGTGATGTGCCCGTCGCCCTTGTGGTATGGCGCGATGGGCCGGGTGTTGCGCCAGTCCTCGTAGTAGGGCGGCACGATGCCCAGGACCGGACCGCCCCACCGCTCCCGGATCTGCTGCGGCGACCAGCCTTCGGTGGCGCCGCCGAGCGCGTCACCGACGGCGGCGCCGACGAGGCAGCCGACCGACTTGTCCTCGAGCAGCTTCACGAGCCGCGCTCAGCCGCCGCTCACCTGCGACCAGCCCTCGGTCAGCTTGGACTTCAGCTCGTCGAGGCTGATCTTGTTGCCGAAGTACTGCTGGAATGCCGGCGTGGCGATCTGGTCCTTCCACTGCGGGTACGCGGCCACCGACTGGTACGGCGCCTCGGTGAGATCCGAGCCGCTCGCGAGGACCTGGTGCCAGCCGTTGGCGCCACCGGTGTCGCTCTCCACGGCAGCCGCAGCGGTGCTGGACGCGGGGATCAGCCAGTCGCCCTCCGCCACCGCCGCGAGGTTCTTGGGCTCCATGGCGAAGTTGATGAACTCAGCGGCTTCCTTGACGTTCGCGCTCTCGGCAGCCACGGACAGGGTCTGCGGGTTGGCCGATTGGCTCGCGCTGTCCGCAGCCAGCGGCGGCAGCACCGCCCAGTGGAAGTCGGCCGGCGCGGTGTCGAGGATCGACTGTGCCGCGTAGCTGCCCTGCACCGTCATGGCGTACTTGCCGTGGACGAACGCGGGCAGCACGTCGCCGCCGCTCTGGCTGAGCGACACGGGGTCGATCGACTTGTCGTCGTAGGCCATCGCGTGGATCATCTCAGGCAGCGCAAGCTCCGGCTCCCCGATGCTGATGGTGGCAGCACTGCCGGTGCCCTCGAAGAACGTCGCGCCGAAGTTCATCCCCATGCTGACCATGCTCGCAGTGGGGCTGGACAGGCCCCAGCCCACGCCGTACGTGGCGCCGGTCGTGGTGGCCTTGGCGGCCGCCTGGAAGTCGTCCCACGACCACGAGGCGCCGGTGGGAACGGGAATCCCCGCTGCCTTGAGCTTGTCGGTGTTCGCGAAGACGAGATAGGACTGCAGAAGCGTCGGCGCGGCGATGATCTTGTCGTCGACGGTGACGGTCTTCCAGACGCCTGGGCTCACGGCACTCTTCACGTCGTCGGAGAGGTACGGCGTGAGGTCCGCCAGGTATCCCTGGTCGGCGAAGGCGGTCATGGCTGCCGACTCGTACTGGATGATGTCGGGCGCGGTGCCGCCCTGGAACTGCGTGACCAGCTGGTCCTGGACGCTGTCCCAGCTGCCCTGGACGTACTGCACATGCACGTCCGGATGGCTGGCGTTCCACTCGGCCACGATCTTCTTGGTGGCAGCGATCGTCGGCGCCTGGAAGGCAAGGCTCTGGAACGTCAGCGTGACCGGGCCGGAGCTGTCGCCTCCGTCGCCTCCGTTGTCGGACTGGGTGGATGAGGCGCATCCCGACAGCGCCAGTCCGGCGACCAGCACCGCCGTACCGACTGCATACCTGGTTTTCATGACAGACCTTCTCTCTCTCGTGAGGGTGGCTCTTGTGGGGGCGGGGTGGACGGGGGCAGCCGAGCGTGTCATCCCTTGACCGCTCCACTGAGCAGGCCGGACGTGAGCCGGCGCTGGATGATCATGAAGAAGACGAGGCTGGGGATCGTCGCGAGCAGTGATCCCGCGGCCAGCGCGCCGAGCTGGACCTGTCCTTCGGCGCCAACGAACCGGGACAAGGTGAGCGACAGCGTCACCTTGGTCGGGTCCTGGATGAGCACGAGGGCGAAGAAGAACTCGTTCCAGGCGGAGATGAACGTGAAGAGCGCCGCCGCCACGACGCCAGGACGCAGCAGCGGAAGCACGATGCTGACGAGGATGCGCAACCGGCTCGCGCCGTCGATGGCGCCGGCCTCCTCGAGGTCGCGCGGCACTCCCTGCACGTAGCCCTGGAGCATCCACAGCGCGAACGGGAGCGTGTAGACGACGTACACGATCGTCAGGCCGGTCAGGCTGTCGACGAGCTGGAACTGCTTGAGGATCAGGAACAGCGGGATCACCACCAAGATGACGGGGAACACCTGACCGACGAGGATCCAGCTCAAGGTGACCGGCCGCAGCCACGTCTTGAACCGGGCGAGGGCGTACGCCGCCGGAAGCGCCAGCACGACGACGAGCACCGTCGTCGCCGCGGCGACTGTCAGGCTGTTGCGACCTGCCTGCAGGAGGTTTGCCTGGTCCACGGCCGAGCTGAAGTTGCCGAGGGTCGGGTGCTTCGGGATCAGGCTCGGCGCGATCGAGCCGAGCTCCCGCGTGCCCTTCAAGGCTGTGGAGAGCAGCCAGACGAGCGGGAACCCGAGGAAGACGAGGTAGCCGCCGAGCGCGACGTACTGCGCGGCGCGCGCTGCGGGGCGGGCGGTGACGCTGCTCATCGGCTCTCCTTCAGTCGCGAGCGCAGGTAGAAGAACAGCAGGCCGATGACGATGATCACGGCGACGTTGCCCATCGCTGCGGCGTAACCGAAGTGTCCGTAGCGGAACGCCTCGTTGTAGGCGAACAGCATCGGCAGCATGGTCTTTCCGCCGGGTCCGCCGTTGGTGAGGACGTAGACCAGCCCGAAGCTGTTGAAGTTCCAGATGAAGTCGAGCGCGGTGATGGCGGCGATCACCGGACGGAGTGACGGCAGCGTGACGTACCACAGCCGGCGCAGCGCTCCGGCGCCGTCGACCTGGGCCGCCTCGTACAGCGCGCCGTCGACGGCCTGGAGCCCCGCGAGCAAGGTGATCGTGGTCTGCGGCATGCCGGCCCAGACACCGACCACGATGACTGCGGGGAGGGCGGTGGAGAAGTCCCCGAGCAGGTTGAAGTTCCCGCTGAACCCGAGGTCGCGGGCCAAGGTGTTGATCGGCCCGGAGTTGGGGTTGAGCAGCAGCCGCCACATGATGGCGACGACGACCGGTGGCATCGCCCACGGCACGAGCGCGAGCGAGCGAGCGAACCAGCGCAGTCGCAGGTCGAGGTTGAGCAGCAGAGCAAGCCCGAGGCCCGCCACGAACTGGATGATGGTGACGGAGAACGCCCAGATGAGCCCGATCTTGAACGAGCTCCAGAACAGCTGGTTGTCCGCGAGCTGCCGGTAGTTGTCGAGGCCGTTGAAGTGCGTCACCTGGTTGAGGCCGGCGCGTGAGTCGGTGAAGCCGAGATAGATGCCCTGCAGCAGCGGGAAGACGCTGAAGATCGCGATCGGCAGCAGTGCCGGAAGCAGCAGCGGCAGGGCGTCGTGACGACCGCTGCGGCGAGCGCGTCTGCGCGGTCCGCTCTGGCGCGCGCCGTCCGGAGCGGGACCGGCCGACTGGCTGAGCGCGGTCGTCGTCATCGCCGGGCCTGCAGGAGCGCTGTCGAGGCCCGCGCGTGGAGCTCGGGCTGGACGGTGACCCGACGGACGGGCCGGTCCGGCTCGCGCAAGCGCTCCAGCAGCAGCTGTGCCGCGAGGTGCCCGCGGCGGTAGGAGCCCAGCGAGACGCTCGTCAGGGTCGGCGTGGTGACGGTCGCGAGCTCGGTGTCGTCCATCCCGATCACCGCGACGTCCTCCGGCACGCGGATGCCGGACTCGCGCAGCACCTGCATCGAGGCGATGGCCAGGAGGTCGTTGCCGCCGAGGACCGCATCCGGTTGCCCGCGCTCGAGCAGCGCGACCGCGGCCGCGCGGCCCGCCCGCAACGTGAAGTCGTCCGCCTCGACACGGAGGCGGTCGTCGACAGCGAGGCCGAGCCGTCGTACGTTGCGCTCGAACGCCCTGGCCCGTGCGGACCCGGGCACGGTGTCGACAGGACCGTTGAGAAACGCCACCCGGCGCCTGCCCACGCTCGACAGGTGGTCGAGGGCGATCCGGACGGCACCCGCGGAGTTGGCGCGCACGTTGTCGACGGGGACCGTCGAAGGAACCGTGCCGATGACGACGGTGGGCACGGCGGGAGTGTGCAGCTCGGCAAGGAGCGCGTCGGTCACGCGCAGCGGGCTCAGGACGAGACCGTCGGCGTAGCCGTGCCGCAGGCTGCGCATGAGCTCGACCACGGCACCCGGATCCGACGCGATCGACGAGATCATGAGGCGATAGCCCTCGTCGCGGGTGGCTTCCTCGACGGCGCGCATCATCGTGACGTAGACGGGGTTCCCGACGTCCGACATGGCGAACGCCAGCTGGTCGGTGTGCTGCACCTTGAGTGACCTGGCGATCACGTTCGGGCGGTAACCGAGAGCCGAAGCTGATGCCTGGACCTTCTCGACCATGGAGCGGCTCGACGGGAGGCCGTTGAGAACGCGAGAAGCCGACGCCACGGAGACTCCTGCGTGGGTGGCGACGCCGACCAGCGTCGCGCGGCTGTCGAGCGTCACCGGCGCCTCGTTCCTCCCCTGCCGAAAAAATCTGTAAACGATTCCGTAAACGATTCCACGGACTCTCCCACGGGGCAGCTGGCGCCGTCAAGGGGTTGCGTCCCTATCGGCGCTCGGCTGCACACCGCGCTGATCGCGGCGCGGCGGGTCTGAAGCCAGCTCCGTGTCGTCGGCGGCGGGCACATGGACGACTTCTGGCGGCCCGCGATGACGCAGGCGTTACGTCTGCAGGACGACGCCGACTGCTGAGCGAGGCGGCCGCTCGCGGACGGCGAGCAGCATCCACGCCGCGACCGCACTGACCAGAGCGGCGCCCAGCATGTGCACGGCGACGAGCCCCACCGGGAGGTCGGTGGCGTACTGCACGAACCCCACGACGCCCTGCGCGAGCTCGAGCCCGAGCAGCC